>CAZFOT010000250.1:0-5234 GCA_964520365.1 uncultured Hydrogenophaga sp. | reverse complement strand
TTCGACATCGAGGGCCAGGCCACCGGCGTCAAGAGCAAGGCCATGACCAGCCCGTGCGGCAAGATCCGCATCCCGATCAACGAAGAGGGCAACGAGAAGTCCGGCCAGATCCAGGAATACCTGGACCGCTACCACGGCGAAGGCATCCAGCACATCGCCATGGGCTCGACCAACCTGTACGACACCGTGGACGCGCTCGAACTCAGCGGCGTGAAGCTGCTCAACACCAGCGACACCTACTACGAATTGCTGGACAAGCGCATCCCCGGCCATGGCGAGAACGTCGAAGCCCTCAAGCAGCGCAACATCCTGGTGGACGGCAAGCCCGACGAGCTGCTGCTGCAGATCTTCAGCGAGAACCAGCTCGGCCCGATCTTCTTCGAGTTCATCCAGCGCAAGGGCAACCAGGGTTTTGGCGAGGGCAACTTCAAGGCGCTGTTCGAGACCATGGAACTGGACCAGATGCGCCGGGGGGTTCTCGAACCCGCAGTCAGGAGCGCCTGATCTCCGCCAGCGAGGCATCCATCACGGTCGGATGGTAGGCCATGGCCACGTGGGCCACGCCTTCGAGCAGCCGGTTGTCTGCGCCGGGAAGGGTCGCGGTCGAGGCGGGGAACACGATGTTGTCGGTGTTCGAGTACCAGCAGATGAACCGCTCGTGCGGTGGACGCCCGGCTTCGAGTTCGCGCCCGTCGAGCGCCTTCAGCCAGGCGCCATCCGGCCGCATCTGCCGCCCGTTGGCCACATGGCTCAGGCGACCCAGCCAGGTGCCCCGGTGCGGTGTACCGATGGTGATCACACGCCCCACCCGGTTCCAGTCGGTTTGTCCGGCGAGCCACGCGCGTACCGCCAGGCCGCCCATGCTGTGGCAGACCAGGACGGGCGGCTTGCCCGCCAGGCGCTCGGCCCGCCGCACGGCGTCCTCGATCAGGACGCAGTAATCGTCGATGCTGCCGAAGACCGGCTCCAGGTTCACCGACACATAGGGAATGCCCCGCGCGCGCAAGGTCTTCATCCAGGGCAGCCACAGGCCGCGGTTGCAGACGAAGCCATGCACGAAAACCACCGCGGTGGGCGCGCCTTCGACCGGAACCTCGTCGTCCGGCCACGCCCGCCACCGGAACGGCTGGCGCCAGGCGAACACCAGTGGCGCGGCCTTCACCTCCTGCCACCAGGCGCCAACCCACCGGCGCCAACCCGCCGCGGGCACCGGGTCCGCGCGGTTGATCGCCGCGCCCATTGCACATTCCAGGGCAAGGACGAAGGCATGCGCCATCACCACCAGCGCGACGCCCGCCAGCGCCCGCCCCGGCTGGTCGGGCAGGCACCAGAGCAGCCAGAGCGCAACGGCGCACAAGACCAGCAAGACAAGTCCTTGCTGGAGCCTGGCAAGCGTGGAACCCCGGGATTGCCCAACGCGCTCCTGGGCATCGCGTATCTCCTCATGTCGCATGCGGTGAACTATCGCATGCCCCAGCCCGGCTTCCCCGAATCGCCATAGACTTCCGTCTCAGATGAACGCCAACCGCAACGCCGCCAACGCCATCCGGCAGCACCTTGGCCAGGTCGCCGTGCTGCGCGAGCGCGCCCGCATCCAGGGGCTGGCCGCAGCGGTCCATGCGGTCAAACGCCTGCAGGCGCAGCGCTTCCGGGGAACTTATGTCGACTTCCTCGCGCTGCCGGCTTTCGCGCCAGCCACCCGTTTCTTTCTGGAGGAGCTGTATGGCGAGCACGATTTCTCCGACCGCGACAGCCAGTTCGAGCGCATCGCCGGCGCTCTGGAGCGCATGTTTCCGGCGTCCGTGAGCGCGCTCGCGGTGGACCTGACGGAGACCCACGCGCTGACCGAGGTGCTCGACCACCAGCTCGCCTCCCATTGGATGTCGATGCCCGAGAAGATGCCCGCGGCGCTTCGCTACGTCAACAGTTGGCGGCTGACCGGAGCGCGCGAACAGCGCCAGCGACAGCTCGCCGTGGTGCAGCACATGGGCAGCGAACTGCGCCGGCTCACCCGCAACCCCTCGCTGCGCATCGGGTTGCGGATGATGCGCAAGCCCGCGCAACTGGCCGGGCTGTCCGCGCTGCAGATGTTTCTTGAAAGCGGCTTCGATGCCTTCGCGTCCATGGGCGATCCTTCCGGGTTCATGCAGGCCATCGAGTCCCGCGAAAGCCGCTGGATCGACGCTTTGTTCGACACCGAGACCGCCCAGGTGGTGTCCGCGCTCCAGGCCGAGATCCGGCACGGCTCGGCCTGAGCTCGGCATTGTGCTTTGAGCGACACCCCCTAGGGCCAGCCCTGTACCCAGGCCCGCCGCGTGGCGACAGAATCCGCAGGATTCTCAATCCATGCAAGCTGACACATGACCCGTACCTGGCTTTCGCACTATCCCCCCGGCGTTCCGCACGACGTCGCGCCCGAGCAGCACCGATCGCTCGCCGCGCTGCTCGAAGAGGCCTTCAAGCGAAACGCCCGCCAACCGGTCTCGGTCTGCATGGAACGCTGGATGCGTTATGGGGAGCTGGACGAATACAGCGCGGCGATCGGTGCCTGGCTGCAGGGCCAGGGCCTGGCGCAGGGCGACAGGGTGGCGCTCATGCTGCCCAACCTGCCCCAGTTCCTCGTCGCCATGGCGGCCATCGTTCGCGCGGGCTTCACCGTGGTGAATGTCAACCCGCTCTACACCGCCCGCGAACTGGAGCACCAGTTGGCCGATTCCGGCGCCAAGGCGATCGTGATTCTGGAGAATTTCGCGGCCACGCTGGAAGAGGTGATCGACGCCACCCCGGTGCAAGTGGTGGTGCTCGCCAGCCTGGGCGACATGCTCGGATCCTGGTACGGTCGCTGGCTCACGTTCGCCGTGCGCCACCTCGCGAAGATGGTGCCCCCCTACAAGCTGCCGCTGGCCGGGCCCGCAGGTCCCAGAAGAATCACCAGTTTCCGCAAGGCCCTTCAGGACGGCGCGGGCATGCATCTCAAGCCCAGCCAGGCCACGCTCGAATCGGTGGCCTTTCTCCAGTACACCGGCGGCACCACCGGACTGTCCAAAGGCGCCGTCCTCACGCACCGCAACATCATCGCGGCCATTCTGCAGGCGGACGCCTGGTTCCAGCCGGCCGTTGCCCGACTGGGCGACGTTCGCGGCGTCAACGCCATTGCCGCGCTGCCGCTTTATCACATCTTCGCCCTGACATTGAGCCTGCTGGCGATGCGCTGGGGCTCGCACATGACGCTGATCCCGAATCCGCGCGACATCCCCCAGGTGGTCGCGACGCTCAAGCGGCGGCCGTTTCACATCCTCCCGGCCGTCAACACCTTGTTCAACGCCCTGCTGCAGAATCCTCAGTTCAGGCAACTGGATTTCTCCAACCTGGTACTGTCCCAGGCCGGCGGCATGGCCGCGTCGGAAGGAACGGCCCGGCAATGGCTTGCGGTCACGGGCTGCCCCATGGTCGAAGGCTGGGGCATGAGCGAGACCTGCGCCATCGGCACCAACAATCCCGTGAACCAACAAGCGTTCAGCGGCACCATCGGCCTTCCGCTTCCCGGCATCGACATCGCCATCAAGGACGACGAAGGCAACAGCCTTCCCATGGGCGCTTCGGGCGAGATCGCAATCAGGGGTCCCAATGTCATGCAGGGGTACCACAACCAGCCCGACGAAACCGCCAAGGCCTTCACACCCGATGGATTCATGCGCACCGGCGACATCGGCATCATGGACGAACGAGGCTATACCCGCATCGTGGACCGGAAGAAGGACATGATCCTGGTGTCGGGGTTCAACGTCTTCCCCAACGAGCTCGAAAACGTCGTTTCGCTTTGCCCCGGGGTACTGGAGTGCGCGGCCATCGGCGTCCCGGACGAAAAGCAAGGAGAAGCCGTGAAGATCTTTGTGGTGCGTGCGGATCCCGCCCTCAGCGAGGAAGACGTGGCCCGCTTCTGCCACGACAATCTGACAGGCTACAAGCGCCCCAGATACATCGAATTCCGGGACGAGTTGCCCAAGACCAATGTCGGCAAGATCCTCCGGCGTGCATTGCGCAGCGGAAGCTGAATGCCCTTTGCCGCATCACCGTGCCATCCCCATCAACACCATCAAGTGCCCTCTTTCCCTGAACTCCGGCAAGCCGGCATCACCGTCTTCGAGCGCGGCTGGCTCTCGTCGAACAACATCCTCATCCAGGGCGAAGGCCCCAGCGCACTGGTCGACTCCGGCTACGCCAGCCACGCCGACCAGACACTGGCGCTGATCCAGGCCGCGCTCAATGGAGGAAAACTCGATCTGCTGCTGAACACGCACCTTCACAGCGACCATTGCGGAGGCAATGCCTTGCTGCAATCCACCTTTGCGGAACTGCAGACCTGGATCCCTCCGGGCCTCGCCTCTGCCGTGGCCGAATGGGACCCTGTGGCGCTGACATTCGAGCCGACCGGGCAGACCTGCGCGCGATTCGGCTTTCAGCAGCTGCTGGCTCCGGGGACGACCATCAGGCTCGGTTCGCTGGACTGGCAGGTTCACGCCGCCAAAGGGCACGATCCCCACTCCATCGTTCTCCACCAACCGGACTTCCGCATCCTGATCTCCGCAGACGCGCTCTGGAAGAACGGCTTCGGCGTGGTGTTCCCCGAGCTGGAAGGCCTGGACGCCTTCGACGACGTCGCCCAGACCCTCGACCTCATTGAGCAACTGGACCCCGCAACGGTGATCCCCGGTCACGGGCCGGTGTTCCAGGATGTTGCGGCGGCGATCGAGGGAGCCAGGTCCCGCCTGGCGAGCTTTGTCGGTGACCCGGGCAAGCATAAGAGGCACGCGCTCAAGGTGCTCTTGAAATTCAAACTCCTCGAATGGCAGCGGGTGCAGCGGGCGGAAATGGACCAATGGAGCCAGCGAACCCCCTACATCCGCTTGCTGGCCACCGAAGGTTCATCCACCCCGTTCACCCTGGAAGCTGCGGCAGCTTTCCTCGATCCCTTCCTGGCCGAACTCGAAAGAAGCCGCGCGCTGCGTATCGAAGGCGATTGGGTCATCAATTGCTGAGGCAAGCCCTTCTGGCCGGCCCCGAGGTGGTAGAACCCTCCGCGCTGAACGGTGGCAACGGAGGGTACCCATAAAGCCCAAACCCCCAGGCGTTATGAGACGCGAGGGGGTTTGGGGGCTGGTTAAGAGCCTGACGATGACCTACTTTCACACGGGAACCCGCACTATCATCGGCGCAAAGGCGTTTCACTGTCC
>CAZFOT010000249.1:0-5254 GCA_964520365.1 uncultured Hydrogenophaga sp. | reverse complement strand
GACCGGCCGTGACGCGGCCCACAAGCGCATCCAGGACATGCTCGCCAAGGGCGAGAAGCTGCCGGTGGATTTCGCCAACCGGGTCATCTACTACGTGGGCCCGGTCGATCCGGTCAAGGACGAGGCCGTGGGTCCCGCCGGCCCGACCACCGCCACGCGCATGGACAAGTTCACCGACATGATGCTGGAGCAGACCGGGCTGATCGCCATGATCGGCAAGGCCGAACGCGGCCCGGTGGCCATCGAGTCGATCAAGAACCACAAGTCCGCGTATCTGATGGCCGTGGGGGGCGCCGCCTACCTGGTCAGCAAAGCCATCAAGGCCGCCCGGGTCGTGGGTTTCGAGGATCTGGGCATGGAAGCCATCTACGAATTCGACGTGGTGGACATGCCCGTCACGGTGGCTGTCGATTCGGGGGGGACCAGCGCCCACATCACCGGGCCGGCCGAATGGCAGCGGCGCATCGCCACCGGTGAATTCAAGGGCATCGGGGTCGCCAGCGCTTGAGAACCGTCGGCATCTTCGACAGCGGCGTGGGGGGCCTGAGCGTGCTTCGCGCCCTGGCGCGCGAAGTGCCGCACGTGCACTGGGTCTACGTCGCCGACACCGCGTGCGCGCCCTACGGCGACCGCGGCGAGCACGAAGTCATCGACCGATCCAGGCGCATCGCGGCATGGCTGCTGCAGCGCCACCCGCTCGATGCCCTGGTGGTCGCCTGCAACACGGCCACGGCGTGCGCCATCGACGGCCTTCGCGCCCTGCACCCGGCTCTGCCGATCGTGGGCGTGGAGCCGGCGCTCAAGACGGCGGCCAGGCTCACCCGCACCGGCCACGTCGGCGTGCTGGCCACGAGCGGCACGCTCGCCAGCGACCGGTTCGCCGCCCTGCGGCGCAGCGTCGAGGCATCGGCCGCCGCGGAGTTGCACGTCCATCTCCAGCCCTGCCCGGGACTGGCCGACGCGATCGAACGGGGCGACGCGTTGGCCGTCCAGGCGTTGTGCAAACGGTTTGTGCAGGCGCTGCTCGACCGGTTGCCCGCGCCGCAGCGCATGGACACGCTGGTCCTGGGATGCACCCACTACCCCTTCGTCATCGAGCCATTGCGGCAGATCTGCGGGCCGGGCATCGAGCTGATCGACAACGCCGCAGCCATAGCGCGGCGAACCGCCGAACTGCTCGGGCCTGTCGACACCGCGCGAACCGACAACCCGGACGCCTGCGTTTCGCTGTGCGCAACACGCGATGCCCGGGCCCTGGAAGCGGCCTGCGCCCGTTGGCTGCCCCACCTGCGCGTGAGAACCGCAGACGACGCGATGGTCTGACGGCGGCGCAACCGCCGCGCCGGATCAGGGCAGGGACTTCGATTGCAGGGCAGCCTTCCGCCCGCGTTCCATGTTGACAGGGACCAGCAACGCAAGGCCCGCCAGAAACAGCAGCGAGGTCAGGCCGATGGCCAGGCGGTGGTTGCCTCCGGTGGCCCATGTGATCGCGCCATACGTCAGCGGCCCGATGATGCTGGCCAACCGCGTGGCGAAGGTCCACAGCCCATAGAACTCGGCCAGTTGCCGGGGCGGCGCGAGCATGCCGGCCATGGCACGGCCCGACGACTGGCTCGACCCCATGCAGATGCCCGCGATCGTCGCGGCATACCAGAATCCGCCCTTGGTTGTCGTCACCGCGGCAATGATGCAGGTGGCCATCCAGCCGACCAGGGTAATGCCCAGGGCCAGCTTGTGCCCCAGCCGGTCCTGCCAGTAGCCGAACACCAACGCCGCCAGCGCAGCGGCCACGTTCAGCACGAAGATCAGCACCATGGTTTCCTGCTGCACGAAGCCGATCACCTGCTCCGCATAGATGGCGGCCAATGCGATGGCCACCGCCACACCGCCCTGGTAGGCCACGGCGCAGCCCAGCAGCCACATGAAGTCCCGGTACTTCCGGGCCTGGCCCAGGGTAGAGCGCAACTGCCTGAACGATGCCCGCCAACCCGTTTCGCCGGCCTGCGGCACCCTGGGCCTGGCGCGCTCCTTCAGAAGCACCATAGTGAACACCGCCGCCGCAGCGAACGTGCCGGCGGTGATCAGCATGGTCACGGGCACGAACTGCTCGGCGGACTGCCCCACCCCCTGCGCCCAGATCACGTAGCCCAGGCTCAGGCCCAGCGCGAGCATGCCGCCCACGTAGCCCAGGCCCCAGCCCCAGCCGCTCACACGCCCCATGTGCTCGGGTTTCGCCAGCTCCGGCAAGAAGGCCGAGATCACCGACTCGCCGCAGGAGAAGAAAACGTTGGAGACGACGATCAGCAGCATCGCCAGGACCACCGCGCCCGGCCCCACGAGCGCCAGCGCGGCCGTGGCCAGCACGCAGCCGACCGTGGTGATCAGCAACAAGCGCTTCTTGGCGGCAAGGCGATCCGCCCACGCGCCCAGGGCGGGCATGGTGAGCATCACGATGAGATGAGACAGGCTCAGCGCCGCCGTCCAGGCGAACGTGGCCCAGTCGGCGCCCTTCGCCACGGCCCCCACGAAGTAAGCGGCAAAAACCGCCGTGAGCACCACCGTGGTATAGCCCGAGTTGGCGAAGTCGAACATCGCCCACCCGAAAACTTCGCGCTTCTTCACCCCCGGGTTCAGGGCGGTGGTTGAAATCAAGGCCATCCGGGCTCCGAAAGGCGCCGCGACATGGGCACCGAAAGGCGAAGTCTATGCGCTCTCGATCCGCTGCCACCCACGCCGGCAGCGGAAGGGGGTGCCGCCGTGCCTCAGTGCAGGTGTCGGGGCTTGCGCGGGCCGCCGTGACCGGACGGCCCCCCGTGCCCACGCGGCGGCTTGCCCAACTGCATGGAATTGACCAGCGCGTCGAACCGCTGCGTGAACAGCTTGTCAACCGCGGCGACCACCTCGCCGAGCTCGGCCGAGTCGAAGTGGCGCTCCATGACGTGGATCACGTCCTGCACCAGCAGGTCGCGCTGGACCTGCATGATGGCAGCTGGCGTCGGGCCGACGAAACACATCATGAAATCGTCGCGCGCCTCTTCCTCCGCCGATTCGTCTTCCTCGTCGTACTCGGTGTCGTAAAAGGACACCTCCAGGGGCGCCCCAGCCGAAGCGATGTCGTTGAGCGCCATACAGGCTTCCTCGATCACCTGCCGGAATTCTTCGCCGCCTGGCACGGTCCAGCACATCTGCAGGACATGGGTGGCGGCATCGAACCGGATGCCGGGCTCGTCCTCGTAGGCGCTCTCGGCCGCAGCGGCCAGCGAACGCGCGCCCGCGTACTGCCACAAGGGCTTGAGGGCCTCCTGGATCTGTGCGTACACCACGTCCTCGCGCAGGGGCACATCGCCATGCACATGTATCTCAAAAGGGGCGTTGTAACGGGTCATGGAAACTCACTGTACCGGCGATTCCGGAAAAATCCTAGGGACTGGTGCCTCGAACCGGAATCGAACCGGTACGCCGGGTTAAAGGCGGCGGATTTTAAGTCCGCTGTGTCTACCAATTTCACCATCGAGGCACGGCCCCGTATTGTCTCAGGTTGGGTTGGCCCCACCCGCGGGACACAGGCTCTGAATGAAAAGGACCTCGGCAACCGGTGTTGGCGAGGTCCTCGGGAGGTTGGAGGCGCGTGGCGGAGTCGAACCGCCCTAGACGGATTTGCAATCCGTTGCATAACCGCTTTGCTAACGCGCCGTGCCACTGACAAAAAAGGGAAGCAGAGCTTCCCTTTTGAATCTGGAGCGGGAAACGAGATTCGAACTCGCGACCTCAACCTTGGCAAGGTTGCGCTCTACCAACTGAGCTATTCCCGCATGTTTCAGGCGATCCGTTGTGTTCGTCTGAAGCTGAAATTGTAGCGCAAAAAAGCGCTCTTTTTCAAGAGCACCTGGATTTTTGGGATCAGTGTTTCACCGCGTCCGGCGAGGGTGCGGGACGACTCACGGATGCCGCGGCAATCTGGGCCGCGACCTCCTCTTCCGTCAACGCCACCGGCTGGCGCTCAAGCGCAATCGCCAGCACCTTGTCGATCCATTTGACGGGAACGATCTCCAGGCCCTGCTTCACGTTGTCGGGAATCTCGGCCAGGTCCTTGACGTTTTCTTCCGGAATGATCACGGTCTTGATGCCGCCGCGCAGCGCGGCGAGCAGCTTCTCCTTCAGGCCGCCGATCGCCGTGACCTCGCCACGCAGCGTGATCTCGCCCGTCATGGCCACCTCGGCCCGCACCGGGATGCCTGTCAGCGCCGACACCAGGGCCGTCGTCATGGCCGCGCCGGCGCTTGGGCCGTCCTTGGGCGTGGCACCGTCGGGCACGTGGATGTGGATGTCGCGCTTGTCGAACTGCTCGTCCTTGATGCCCAGCATGCGCGCGCGGCTGCGCACCACCGTGCGGGCGGCCTCCACCGACTCCTTCATCACGTCGCCGAGCGATCCCGTGCGGGTGATGACACCCTTGCCCGGCATGATGGCGACCTCGATGGTCAGCAGATCGCCACCCACTTCGGTCCAGGCCAGCCCGACCACCTGCCCCACCTGGTTCTGGGCTTCGGCGCGGCCGTAGTTGTACTTGCGCACGCCCAGGAAATCGCTGAGGTTCTCGGCATCGACCACCACGGTGGGCGTGTACTTCTTGAGCAGCAGCCCCTTGACCACCTTGCGGCAGATCTTGGAGAGTTCGCGTTCGAGCGAACGCACGCCGGCTTCGCGCGTGTAGTAGCGCACGATATCGCGCACGGCTTCCTCGCGCACGTCGAGCTCGCCCTCGCGGATGCCATTGTTCTTCAACTGCTTGGGCAGCAGATAGCGGATCGCGATGTTGATCTTTTCTTCTTCGGTGTAGCCCGAGAGGCGGATCACTTCCATGCGATCGAGCAGCGCTGGCGGGATGTTCATGGAGTTCGAGGTCGCCACGAACATCACGTCCGAGAGGTCGAAATCGACCTCGATGTAGTGGTCGCCGAAGGTGTGGTTCTGCTCGGGATCGAGCACCTCCAGCAGCGCGCTCGACGGATCGCCCCGGAAGTCGGTGCCGAGCTTGTCGATCTCGTCGAGCAGGAACAGCGGGTTGCGGGTGCCCACCTTGCCCAGGCTTTGCAGCACCTTGCCGGGCATGGCGCCGATGTAGGTGCGGCGGTGGCCGCGGATTTCGGCCTCGTCGCGCATGCCGCCCAGCGCCATGCGCACGTACTTGCGCCCGGTGGCTTTGGCCACCGACTGGCCGAGCGAGGTCTTGCCCACGCCGGGCGGGCCGACC
>CAZFOT010000248.1:0-5291 GCA_964520365.1 uncultured Hydrogenophaga sp. | reverse complement strand
AACTTGCACTGGCGGCACTCGGGCGTGTAGAGCGGGATCACGTGATCGCCCTTTTTCAGCGAGGTCACGCCCGGACCCACATCCACCACGATGCCCGCGCCCTCGTGGCCCAGGATGGCGGGAAAGATGCCCTCGGGGTCGGCGCCCGAAAGGGTGTAGTAGTCGGTGTGGCAGATGCCGGTGGCCTTGATCTCGACCAGCACTTCGCCGAATTTCGGACCTTCGAGATCCACGGTTTCGATGCTGAGGGGCTGGCCTGCTTTCCAGGCCACGGCTGCTTGCGTCTTCATGGTGTGCTCGGTGGGTTGGTGAACAGGCCCTAGGTTACCGCAGTTCAAACACCCCCACCGGAGCGACAGACCAAGACCCAGAAACACCACGGAACTGGCTTTGCCAGGCCGCAGGTGTTGCCCCCCTTGGGGGGGTAGCGCGAAGCGCTGCGGGGGGTCACTCCGTCTTTGCGCCGCCCTTGAACCACTGCGCCACCAGCGCACGCTCATCCTCGGTCAGGCCCGTGGCATTGTTCATGGGCATCTGGCGCGTGACCACCACCTGCTGGTACACCGTGAGCGCGTGCTGCTTCAGGGTCTCGGGCGAATCGAGCCGCACGTTCTTGGACTGCAGCGCCTCGCCGTGGCACATGACGCAGCGCTGCTCGATCACCGGCTGGAGCTGCGCATAGCCCACGGCATCGGGCACGGGCATGGTGACCGTGCGCGCCGGCGCGGGCCTGAGCCAGGCGATGAGCGCGAGCAACACCACCACGCCGGCGGCCGCATAGGGCCAGGGGTGCGGATTGCGGCCGAGCTTGAAGCCGTGGCGCATGACGAAGAACTGGCGAATGGCCGCGCCCGCGAACATCATGCCGATCAGGATCAGCCAGTTGTACGCGTGCGTGTAGGTGAAGCTGTAGTGGTTGCTCAGCATCGAGAACAGCACCGGCAGCGTGAAGTAGGTGTTGTGCACGCTGCGCTGCTTGCCGCGCTGGCCGTGGATCGGGTCCACCGGGCGGCCCGCCTTGAGGTCGGCGACCACGGTGCGCTGGCCCGGAATGATCCAGAAGAACACGTTGGCGCTCATGGCGGTGGCGATCATCGCGCCCACCAGCAGGAAGGCCGCGCGCCCGGCAAAGAGCTGCGTGGCCAGCCAGGCCGCCACGCAGACCAGTACCAGCACCAGCGCGCCGACCTTGGCATCGCCATGGCGCGTCTGGCCCAGCGTGCGGCAGATGCCGTCGTACAGCAGCCAGAACACCACCAGGAACGCCAGCGCGGCGGCAATGGCCGCGGCCGGGCTCCAGTCGAAAACGTTCGGGTCGATCAGGTAGACGCCGGGGCTCCAGAGATAGGAAATGAGGAACAGCGCAAAGCCCGAGAGCCAGGTGGAATAGCTCTCCCAGTAGAACCAGTGCAGGTGCTCGGGCAGCTTCGGCGGCGAGACGGCGAACTTGACCGGGTGGTAGAAGCCACCGCCGTGCACCGCCCAGAGCTCGCCGCTCACGCCGTCCTTCTTCAGTTGCTCGTCCTCGGGCGGCGTGAGGCTGCTGTCGAGAAAGACGAAGTAGAAGGAAGAGCCGATCCAGGCAATGGCCACGATCACGTGCAGCCAGCGCAGCAGCAGGTTGGCCCAATCGAGCAGATAGGTTTCCATGGCACCTCACCATCATGGCTTCCGGCTCACCACTGCGGGCGCTCTGAACCGGACGAGGGCCGCGAACCGGGGACGTTGGGGGAAACGCCCTGCGCCGCTGCGACCTGGCCAAAATTGTATACACATTCTGAAAACAGCAGAACCCCGCCTGTCCCACCTGGGTTCTCAAGCACGGGGCGTGCCATCGCCCAGCCCCATCAGCAACTGGGCCGCCACGCTCGCCGCGATCACCCCGGGCTCCTTGCCCTCGATGCCCGGCAGCCCGATCGGACAGGTGATGCCGGCCAGCGCCACGTCGTCGAATCCGCGCTCGCGCAGGCGGCGCGAAAACGCCGCCCATTTGGTGCGGCTGCCGATCAGCCCCACGAAAGGAAGGTCGTCGCGCTCGCGCAGTCGCCGCAGGCAGGCGGCCACCACTTCCAGGTCTTCCGCGTGCGAAAAACTCATGATCAGCACGCGGCAGCCGGGCGGCAGGCCCGGCACCGCCGCCTGCACCGGATCGGAGTGCTCGGTGGCCACGTGATCGGGCGTGTCGGCGGGAAAGGCCTCGTCGCGGCTGTCGATCCAGGTGACGTCGAACGGCAGTGCCGACAAGGCCTGCACGATGGCCCGCCCGACATGGCCACCGCCGAACAGCGCCACCGGCCACAGCCGGGGCGCCAGCCGCTGGCGCAGCCGTTCGGCCTGCGTGGCATCGACCCACTCGAAGTGCAGCGCCACGGCGCCGCCGCAGCATTGCCCCAGGCTTGGGCCGAGCGCAACCTTGTGCTCCCAGGATGGCGGCGCGCCGGCACGGTGCGCCAGCGCGGCGCGGGCGCGCTGCTGCGCATCCCATTCCAGCTGGCCGCCGCCAATGGTGCCCTCCACCGCATCGGCGAACACGGCCATCCAGGCGCCGGCCTCGCGGGGCACGGAGCCTTTGGTCCGTGCGACCGTGACCAGCACCGCCGGCGCCTGCTGCAGACGGCGGAGGAAGGCGTGCAATGCCTGCGTCATGTGTGGCGATGAAACAAGGAAATGTATGAATTCGTAAACGCGGCGACCAACGACGAGTATCCGGCGACGCGTGGCGAACCGCTGTTTGGAATCCGCAATACACTGCATTCGCGCTGCCGTATGCAGCACCCGGGACCGGGATACCTCAACGCACACACAGGCCAGAAATCATGAGAGACAACACCCTTGCCCTCACTGCGCCCGCGGTCGCCCCCGCCGGCGGCAGCCTGCGCTTATGGATGGCCGCTGCCGTCACGGCACTGCTGGCCGCTTGCGCAACCCCTCTGCCGACCACGCCCGAGGAACCGCCACCGGTGGCCGCGCCGGTCGAGCCCGCGCCCCCGCCGGTGGCCGAACTGCCGCCACCGGCCATCATCTCCCATGCGCGCACCCCGCTGGAGTACCGCAAGGACGGCGCCAGCCATCTGTACGGCCAGAACGGCCACCGCATCTTCAAGGGCAAGATGCCGCCGCTGCTGCACGCGGTCGGTGTGCTGCAGGTGGAAGTGGACAACCGGGGCAACGTGCGCAATCTCAACTGGATGCGCGCGCCCAGCCATGTGCCCGACGTGATGCGCGAAATCGAACGCACCGTGCAATCGGCCGCGCCATTCCCGGCGCCGGTCTCGCTGGGCAGCGTCGTCTACACCGATGTCTGGCTGTGGGACCGCAGCGGCCATTTCCAGCTCGATACCCTGACCGAAGGCCAGCGATCGCGCTGACCTGGCTTCATCAACCGTTTCTCCATGTGCCCGCCTCGAGCGGGCTCTTTTTTTTTGCCGCCGGGCGGCCGCCCCAAGGCAAAAAGGGCCCACGGGGGGCAGCGACCCGCGCAGCGGCGGAGCGTGGGGGCCTTTGTTGTCCGGTCCGGACCGGTCAGCTTCCCCGGTAGGTGGAATAGCTCCACGGACTCACCAGCAGCGGCACGTGGTAATGCTCATCGGCGTGGGCCACGCCGAAGTCGAGCGCCACGCGGTTCAGGAAGTTGGGCTCGGGCAAGGCCACCCCGCGCTGCGCGAAGTAGCCCTTGACATCGAACACCAGCCGGTAGGTGCCGACCTTGAGGCTGGTGTGGTCGAACAGCAGGCCGTCGGGGTTGCGGCCGTCGGCGTTCAACGTGAACCGCTTGACCAGCCTCGCCTCGTCGCCCTCGGTGGTGAAGAGCTCCACCTGCATGCCGGCGGCCGGACAGCCGTGCATGGTGTCCAGAACGTGTGTACTCAGGCCCATGTGAACGTCCTTTTCTGGCGGTTTTCGGTGAACCAAAATTGTATACAATTTTTGTCGGTGGCGATATGATGGCACGATGGAGACGTCCAGCACCCATCACATCGTTGCCTCGCTGACGAGGGCCATTGTGGAGCACCGGCTGCACCCCGGCACCAAGCTGGCAGAGCAGAAGCTCGCCGATCATTTCGGCGTGTCGCGCACGCTGGTGCGCCAGGCGCTCTTCCAACTGGCGCAGAACCGCCTGATCCGGCTGGAGCCGGCCCGGGGCGCCTTCGTGGCCACCCCGTCGGTGGACGAAGCCCGGCAGGTGTTCGCCGTGCGGCGCATGCTGGAGACGGAGATGACGCGGGCTTTCTTGCGCGGCGTCACGCCGGCCAAGATCAAGGCGCTGCGCGAGCACGTGGCCCAGGAAAGGCAGGCCGTCAACGACCAGGACGTGCCCGGACGCACCGAGCTGCTGGGCGACTTCCACGTGCGCATGGCCGAACTCATGGACAACCGGGTGCTGGCCGAACTGCTGCGCGAACTGATCTCGCGCTGCGCGCTGATCACGCTGATGTACCAGAGCAGCAGCGCCGCCGAGCATTCCACCGAGGAACACGCCGACATCGTCAAGGCGCTGGCCGCGCGCGACGAGGCGCTGGCGGTGCGGCTGATGAACGAACACCTGGTGCACGTCGAGGAGAACCTCACCTTCGACCGCAAGCTCCCCACCAACGACATCTCCATGGCGCTGTCATGACTCCCCCCCGTTGCTTGCTCACTGCGTGTAGCCGCATCCCCCCTCAGGGGGCAATGCCTGCAGCCCGGCGAAGCCGGTTCTGCGGCATTTCTGGTTAAGACCCTTCGCTCTACCGTTTATGGCTCTTTACGATTCCACCGCCCCCTACCCCCGCGATCTGGCCGGCTACGGCCGCGACGTGCCCCATGCCCGCTGGCCGGGCGGTGCGCGCATCGCGGTGCAGTTCGTGCTGAACTACGAGGAAGGCGGCGAGAACTGCGTGCTGCACGGCGACGACGCTTCCGAGCAGTTCCTCTCGGAGATGTTCAATCCGGCCGCCTACCCGGCGCGGCACATCAGCATGGAAGGCATCTACGAATACGGATCGCGCGCCGGGGTGTGGCGCATCCTGCGCGAGTTCGAGCGCCGCGGCCTGCCGCTGACCGTGTTCGGCGTGGCCACGGCGCTGCAGCGCCACCCCGAGGTCGCCGCCGCGTTCCGCGACCTGGGGCACGAAACCGCCTGCCACGGCCTCAAGTGGATCCACTACCAGAACGTGGACGAGGCCACCGAGCGCGCCCACATGGCCGAGGCGATGCAGATCCTCCAGGACCTGACGGGTGAGCGCCCGCTGGGCTGGTACACCGGCCGCGACAGCCCGAACACCCGTCGCCTTGTCGCAGACTTCGGCGGC
>CAZFOT010000247.1:0-5293 GCA_964520365.1 uncultured Hydrogenophaga sp. | reverse complement strand
AGCACGGCGTGCGCAAGATCAACATCGACACCGACATCCGCCTGGCCATGACCGGCGCGGTGCGCAAGTTCCAGGCCGAGAACCCCGACAAGTTCGACATGCGCGAGTGGATGAAGCCGGCGCGCGAGGCCGCCAGGCTGGTATGCAGGCAGCGCTACCTGGAGTTCGGCTGCGAAGGCCAGGGCGGCAAGATCAAGGGCGACACGCTGAGCGTGATGGCGGCGCGCTACGCCAAGGGCGAGCTGGCGCAGTTGGTGAACTGATTCGCTTCCCGCTCCTCATCGACAGGCCACCCTTGCGGTGGCCTGTTGCTTTTCCCTGTCAGATCAGCGGCGTTGCGCCGCCGTCCATGGCCAGGGTCACCCCGGTGATGTAGCTGGCCGCCGGCGAGGCGAGGAAAACCACGGCGCTTGCGACTTCCTCGGGCCGGGCCAGCCGGCCCAGCGGCAGCTTGCTGCTCAGGTCGGCCAGGGCCTGCTGCTCGGACACGCCCTGCATGCGCGCCATGGCCGCCAGCCCGCCGGCCAGCCGCTCGGTGTGGGTCGCGCCGGGGTTCACGGCGTTGACGCGGATGCCCTTGGGACCAAGCGCCGATGCCAGACCGGACGTGGCCAGCATCAATGCCGCATTGGCCGCGCCGCCGGGCAGGTGGGAAGGGCTGGCCACCTTGCCGCCGGCACCGATCACGTTGACGATGCAGCCTTGGCCGCGTGCGCGCATCCGGTGGCCGACCGGGTTCATCATGTTCACGTAGGTGAAGAACTTGGCGTCCATGGCGTCTCGCCAGTCCTGTGGCAGCAACTCGTCGGCCGGCGTGCGGCGCGCTGCGCCGGCCGAGTTGACCAGCACGTCCACGGGACCCAGCGCGGCTTCGGCGCTGTCGAGCGCGGCCTGGGCTTGCACCGGGTCCTTCAGATCGGCTGCCTCTGTATGCACTGTCGCTCCGGGCCATTCGCCGATGAGTTCAGTGCGGGCCCGTTCCAGGTGCTCCGCACTGCGCGAGACCAGGCTCACGCGAGCGCCTTCGGCCAGGAAGGCATAGGCGCAGGCCAGGCCGATGCCCTTGCTGCCGCCGGTGATGAGCACATGCGTGCCATTGAGTTGCAGGTTCATGATTCAGGTGGTGTGGCGTCATTCGACACGGATGCCGGCCGATCGGACCACTTGTTCGTAGCGTGCGAGATCGCGTTGGACATCTTCGCCGAACTTGGCCGCGCTGCCTGGCGTCGGGTCTATTCCAAGGGCCTGCAGGCGCTCCTGGAAAGCGGGGTCGGCCAGCACGGCGTTGAGTTCGGTGTTGAGGCGCTGCACGATGCCCGGCGGTGTCCGGGCCGGGGCGAACAGGCCCACCCAGGAGTCGACGACGAAGTCGGCCAGCCCGCTTTCACCGAAAGTGGGCACATCGGGCAGCGAGGCCGAGCGCGCGGCGGAGGAAACACCAATCGCCTTGAGCCGCCCGGACTTGACATGGGCGTGCGCGCCCGCCACGGCGGTGTACACCAGCGGAATCTGGCCGCCCAGCACGTCGGTCATGGCGGGGCCGCCGCCGCGGTAGGGCACGTGGATCAGGTTGGCCTGGGCGCGCAGTTTGAGCAGTTCTCCCGCCACGTGGGGCGTTCCTCCCGTGCCCGAGGTGCCGAAATGCATGCCGCCCGCTTGTGTCCTGGAGAGTGCGATGAGCTCGGTGATGTTGTTGGCCGGCACCGAAGGGTGGGCCACCATGATGAGCGTGGCGTTGCCTATCTTGCCGATCGGGGCGAAGTCCTTGACCGTGTCGAAGGGAATTCTGGGGAAGACGTGCGGGTTGATCACCATGGTGCCGTCGAAACCCAGTACCAGCGTGTATCCATCGGGCTCGGCCGTGGCCACCTGGGCCGTGCCGATGTTGCCCGAAGCACCTGTGCGGTTGTCCACGATGACGGGCTGGCCCAGGCGCCGGCTGAGGAACTCGGCCGTCAGGCGCCCACTGGTGTCGGTGACGCCACCGGGTGCAAAGGGCACGACCAGGCGCACGGGCCGGTTGGGATAGCCGTCTTGCGCAAGGGCAGACAGGCCCAGGCCGCCGAGGCAGCCGGCCAGTGCGGTGCCCAGCAGCAAGCGGCGACGGGCTCGCATGGTTTGGCGCAGGGGATCGGGTTGGTTTGAGGACATGTTTGTCTCCGTTTGTTGTCGAGGAAAGGGTGGCGTGGAAAAGGGGCGCGGGCAGGGCGAAAACCGGGACCCGGATCAGGGTTCCGGGGCATGGGCCTTGTCGAAGGCCCAGACCGCCTCGAAGCCCATGAGTTGCGTGAGGTCGGCGAAAGGCATCAGGGGGTGCGGCATGTCGTCGGATGAGCCGCGGGTCTTGAGCGTCTGGTAGACCGCCTCCATGGCGTTGGTGGCGGCAAGCAGGGCGGTCACGGGGAAGATCGCGAGCTTGTAGCCCAGGGACAGCAGGTCGCCGTGGCTGAGCACGGGCGTGCGACCGCCTTCGACCATGTTGGCCAGCAGAGGCAGGTCGAAGCGCTGGCCGATGGCGCGCATTTCCTCGACCGATTCGGGCGACTCGATGAAGAGAACGTCGGCGCCGGCCCGGGCGTAGGCATCGGCGCGGCGCAAGGCTTCGTCCAGGCCCCGCGCGGTGCGGGCATCGGTGCGCGCGATGATGAGGAAGTCGCTGCTCTGGCGGCTTTCTGCGGCCACCTCGATTTTCCTGACCATGTCCTCCATGGGGATCACATGCCGACCGGGCGTGTGGCCGCACTTCTTGGGGAACTCCTGGTCCTCGAGCTGTATGGCCTGTGCGCCGGCCCGTTCGTAGCCTTGCACGGTATGGCGCACATTGAGCAGACCACCGTAGCCGGTGTCGCCATCGGCGATCAGGGGTGTGCGCGCCATGCCGGCCATGGCCGCCACACGCCCGACCATGTCGCTGTAGGTGGCCAGACCGGCGTCGGGCAGGCCCATGTGCGAGGCCACGGTACCGAAGCCGGTCATGTAGAGCGCGTCGAAGCCCAGGCGGTCCGCCATGCGCAGCGACACCATGTCGTGCACGCCGGGTGCCACGACCAGACCGGGTTGACCCAGGCGCTGTTTGAGTGTGAGGGGGGTGTCGGTCATTTCCTGTTTCCTTCCATCGGGTGTTCTTCACCTTGTTGCAGATGCTGTGCCAGTGCCTTGGCTCTTTCTGGAGCGTTGTTTTTGTTCGCTTTTTTTCTGCTGACCTGTTTTTGACATGTTCAATGAAACACTGATGGAACATAGAATCGGGACAATGAAACCATCCAGTTTCCCGCTCCAGGGCTGACCAGGCATGCAGCCCATGCGCCTGAATGCACGCACTTCCGCCCGCGGCGGGCGGTACCGCCTGTGTTTTCTCTGCTATCCGCAGATTCGGCGGCTGGCCATGCCCGTCGTGGCCGACTACACCGAGCGGGCGGAGATCGAAATGGTGGAAGGCGCTTTTGCCGATGCGCTGGCCATCGCGCAGTCGCGCCTGGACGAGGGCGCGGTGGATGTGTTCGTGAGCGCGGGCTCCAACGCCAGCCTGTTGCGCAAAGCCCTGCATGCGCCCGTGGCCACCATACAGCTCACGGGCTTCGACATCATGCAGGCGCTGATCAAGGCCAGCGGGTTCACGAAGCGGGTGGGCATCGTGATGTTCGGGCAGACCATCCCCGAGCTCGACGCGGTCAGGGACTTGCTGAACATCGAGATTCGCCAGTACGCCTACCAGAGCCGCGAAGACGTGCGCGCCTGCATCGAGTCCTTGAGGACAACGGGGTTCGAGGTCGTGGTCGGCCCCAGCCTGGCGGTGGCGATGGCCGAGGAGGCCGGGCTGAGGGGTTTGCTGGCGTACTCGGTGGCCAGCATACGCCAGGGCTTCGAGGATGCGCTGGAGCTGGCGCGCGTGGCGCGGCTGGAGTCCAGCCGCTACGAACAACTCAACGGCGTGCTGCACAACCTGCACGACGCCGTGCTCGCCGTCGACCGCGAAGAGCGCGTCCTGGTCATCAACCCGGCCATGCAGCGGCTGCTGGGCAAGGCGGAGGACACCGCCCTGGGGATGAGGCTGTCTGCGCTGGATCCCGAGCTTTCGCTGGCCGATACCTTGCGCAATGGCCGAGCCGAACGGGGCGCGGTGCAGCGCTACGCCGGGCGCGACTGGGTGGTCAACCGCACGCCCATGCGCGAGTCCGGCGAGGTGGTCGGGGCCGCCCTGACCCTTTACGACGCCGGCACCATCCATGAAGCCGACAACCGCCTGCGCATGCAGCAGCGCCAACTGCAGAGCACGGCGCGCCACCGTTTCGACGACCTGCTGGGCCGCAGCACCCCGCTGCTGCGGGCCGTGTCCACCGCACGCCGCTATGCACAGACCGATCTGAGCGTGCTCATGGTGGGCGAGAGCGGTACCGGCAAGGAGATGTTCGCCCAGGCCATGCACAACGAAAGCGCGCGCCGGGGGCGGCCCTTCATCGCCGTGAATTGCGCGGCTTTTCCCGAAGCCCTTCTGGAGAGCGAGTTGTTCGGGCACGAAGAAGGCGCCTTCACGGGCGCCCGGCGCGGCGGCCGGCGTGGCCTGTTCGAGGCTGCGCACACGGGCACCCTCTTCCTGGACGAGATCGGGGACATGCCGCTGACGTTGCAGACGCGCCTGCTGCGCGTGCTGCAGGAGCGCGAAATCACCCGTCTCGGGGCCAACCTCGCCATTCCTATCGACGTGCGCATCATGGCCGCCACCCACCAGGATCTGCCTGCGCTGGTGGCCGACCGGCGCTTCCGGCAGGACCTCTACTACCGCCTCAACACGCTGCGCCTGGCGCTGCCTGCGCTGCGCGAGCGCCGCAGCGACATCCCGGCGATGGCTCAAACGCTGATCGCCCAATGCCTGGCCCGCCTGGGCTCGCCGCGTCCGTTGGCCGGACTGCTGGAGCCGCTCCTGCCCCACCTCCTGGCCCACGGTTGGCCTGGCAACGTGCGCGAGCTGGAAAACATCTGCGAACGCATCGCCGTCTACCTGGTGCAGTTCAAACCCGGCACGGCGGTGGACTTCGGGCCGTTTCAGCTCGAATGCCCCGAATTGTTCCACTCACAAATGCGGGCCTCGCTGGGGCCGCTTCCCTCGCGCAAGGAGCGTGCCCAACAGGCCTTGCGCGAGCACGATGGCCAACATGCGCAGGCGGCCCGGCATCTGGGGGTGGGGCGCACCACCTTGTGGCGCTGGCTTCGCGAGGGTGGATAGGCGGGGAGGCCGGATGTGGCGCGCCCGCGGGCCCCCCCCCCCCCCCCCCCCCCCCGCGGGGGGGGGGGG
>CAZFOT010000246.1:0-5303 GCA_964520365.1 uncultured Hydrogenophaga sp. | reverse complement strand
GGCAGCCGGTGCACACGCCGCAGATGCGTTCGACGAACGCCCAGGCGTCGCGCGGATCGCGGCCCTTCAGGATCACTTCCAGCCCGCGCCACATGGTCCCGGTGGAGACCGCGTTGCGGATGACGTTGTTGGCATCGAGGTTGACCTCGCAGCGCATGTGGCCCTCGATGCGGGTCACCGGGTCGACGACGATACGCCGCCCCGTGTTGTCCATGCGGAAGCCTTGAGTTTCGTATGCACCCATGTTGTTCTACCTCGGTCGTGTCAGTGGTTGGCGGGTGTGGACGCGCCGGGCTTGCGCGCGTTGTCGCGGGCGCGCTTGGCCACCGAGATGGCGGCGTGCGCGGCCACGGCCGCGCCCACCACGGTCGCGGCGGTGCCGCCGATCTGGTCGGCGTTGGCCTCGATGCCGAAGGCGTGGATGTCGGTCAGGCGGTCGTAGAACGAGCCCTTGTCCCAGAAGCCGTCTTCCGAGCAGCCGATGCATCCGTGCCCGGCCTTGATCGGGAAGCTCGTGCCTTCGTTCCATTGCACGGTGGAGCAGGCGTTGTAGGTGGTCGGCCCCTTGCAGCCGACCTTGTAGAGGCAGTAGCCGCGGCGCGCGGAGTCGTCGTCCCAGGCCTCGACGAACTGGCCGGCGTCGAAGTGCGGGCGGCGGTAGCACTTGTCGTGGATGCGCTGGCTGTAGAACATCTTCGGGCGGCCCTGGCGGTCCAGCTCGGGCACGCGGTCGAAGGTGAGCATGTAGGTGATCACGCCGGTCATCACCTCGGGGATGGGCGGGCAGCCCGGCACCTTGATGATGGGCTTGTCGGTGATCACCTTGTGGATCGGCGTGGCCTGCGTCGGGTTGGGCTTGGCGGCCTGCACGCAGCCCCAGGAAGCGCACGAACCCCAGGCGATGATGGCCTTGGCGTCCTTGGCCACGTGCTTGAGCTTTTCCACGAAGGGCTTGCCCGACTGGATGCAGAACATGCCGTCCTCGTTGAGCGGCGGGTTGCCCTCCACGGCCAGGATGTACTGGCCCTTGTACTTGGTCATGATCTCTTCGAGGATCGCTTCGGCCTGGTGGCCGGCGGCGGCCATCAGGGTGTCGTCGTAGTCGAGCGAGATCATGGAGAGCACCACGTCCTTGGCCAGCGGGTGCGCGCTGCGGATGAAGCTCTCGGTGCAGCAGGTGCATTCCAGCCCGTGCAGCCACAGCACCGGGGTGCGCGGCTTGTTCTCCATGGCGTGGGCGATCTGCGGCACGAACGCCGGGGCCAGCCCCAGCGATGTCGCGGTGAGCGAGCAGTACTTGAGAAAGCTGCGGCGCGAAATGCCCTTGCGGCGCATGACCTCGTAGAAGGTTTCCATCGTGGGTTGTCTCCAGTTGCTTGTGATCAGCGCCGCGTCTCGCCGAGGAATGGGAGAGCGGTGCGGCGCACTTCTTTGCGGGGGGCGAGACCCTCCATCGCAACTCGTGCGCCAACCTGGAGCCACTCCGGGAATACCCCGAGAGGTCTCTCTAAGTGCTTGTTTTTGCTGGGGCGGTTCGGCCGCGCCAACGGCCGGGAAAAAAGCCGGATCGCCACACCGGAAGCCCGGATGCCGGAATGCCATCCAGAGTGGAAGGCTTCATTCCATGTGCGCCGCGGCACGGGCCCTCGCCCCGACCCTCCCTGGAGGGAGCGGAGGCCAGATCAGCGGGAAGCCGCGTCAGCGGTGCAGGGAAGCGCTGTTGCCCAAGGCCTCGACCACGATGGGCAGCAGCGCTCCCCTGCCCTGCCCCTCCACCTGCTGACGCAGCAGCTCGCGCATGCGGGGCGTCCAGAACTTCCGGATGTGGCTGTCGATGCCCTCCAGGGCTTCCGCGCGGTCGGGATAGGACTCGAAGAACTGGCCGATGCGGTTGGCCATTTGGATCAGGTTTTGCGTGTCCATGGGGCGTGTGGTGAAGTGAGATCGGGCGGTGGCTCGCTCAAGCCAGGCCGAAACGGTGCGGGTAGCTGTAGGCCACGAAGTCCTTGCCCCGCACGAAGCCCGCCAGCGCCAGGCCGTTGCGCCGGGCCAGGTCCACCGCCAGCGCGGTAGGGGCGGAGACGGCGGCGAGCATGCCCGCGCCGGCCGCGCTGGCCTTCTGGACCATCTCGAAGCTGGCGCGGCTGGTCACGCAGATCCAGCCGGTCCGGGTGTCGGTGCGCGCCCGCGACATGGCGCCCACCAGCTTGTCCAGGGCGTTGTGGCGACCGATGTCCTCGCGAACGAGCACGATGCCGCCTTGCAGGTCGCACCAGGCGGCCGCGTGGGAAGCGCCCGTGAGCTGCTGCACCGCCTGCCAGGGCCGCAGGGCCTGCAGCGCGGCGCCCACCGCCTCGGCCGGCACGAAAACCTCGGGCACAGCCGGCGGCGGCTCGCGCCGGATCTGCTCCAGGCTTTCCACGCCGCACAAGCCACAGCCGGTGCGGCCGGCCATGGTGCGCCGGCGCTGCTTCAGGCGCCATTCGCACGCCGCGGCCACCTCCAGGTGCACTTCGATGCCCTGCTCCCGCACGTGAACGTCCACGCCATGGAGTTCACCGGCGTCCAGCAACAGGCCTTCGGTGAGCGCGAACCCCAGCGCGAAGTCCTCCAGCTGGTCGGGGCTGGCCAGCATCACCGCGTGCGAGATGCCGTTGAAGACCAGGGCCACGGGCACTTCCTCGGCCAGCCAGTCGGGATGGGTCTGCAACTGGCCCGTGCGCCAGGCGCGGACCTCGCTGATCTGGACACCGGGGGGCATCACGGCCTCGTCGAAGGGTTTCACTTGCCCACCACCTCGGGGGTGGCGCTCGCCTGCCTGAGCAGGTGTAGCTGCGAGCGGTTGAAGTCGGCGTAGTTGCGCTGCCATTCGGAAGGCTGGCTCACCTGCACCACGTTGACGGCGGTCACCTTGTATTCCGGGCAGTTGGTGGCCCAGTCGGAGCTGTCGGTGGTGATCACGTTGGCGCCCGACTCGGGGAAGTGGAAGGTGGTGTAGACCACGCCGGGCTGCATGCGTTCGCTGATCTCGGCGCGCATCACGGTCTGGCCAGCGCGGCTGGTGATGCCCACCCAGTCGCCGGTGCGGATGCCGCGCTCCTGCGCGTCGTGCGGGTGGATCTCCAGCCGGTCCTCGTCGTGCCACTGGTTGTTGGGCGTGCGCCGCGTCTGCGCGCCCACGTTGTACTGGCTCAGGATGCGGCCGGTGGTGAGCAGCAGCGGGAAGCGGCGGGTGACCTTCTCGTCGCTGGGAACGTACTGGGTGTTGAAGAACCTGCCCTTGCCGCGCACGAAGCGCTCCTTGTGCATGATGGCCGTGCCGGCTTCCTCGGTGTCTTCGTTGCAGGGCCACTGCACGCTGCCCAGGCGCTCGATCTTCTCGTAGCTCACGCCGCGGAAGGTGGGCGTGAGTTCGGCCACCTCCTGCATGATCTGCTCGGGGTGGGTGTAGTGCATGGGGTAGCCCAGCGCGTTGCTGAGCTTCATGGTCACTTCCCAGTCGGCCAGGCCGGCCAGCGGCGGCATCACCTGGCGCACGCGGCTGATGCGGCGCTCGGCGTTGGTGAAGGTGCCGTCCTTCTCCAGGAAGGAACTGCCCGGCAGCAGCACGTGGGCGTACTTGGCGGTTTCGTTCAGGAAGATGTCCTGCACCACGATGCATTCCATGGCCGAGAGCGCGGCCGCCACGTGCTGGGTGTTGGGGTCGGACTGCACGATGTCCTCGCCCTGGCAGTACAGGCCCAGGAAGCTGCCGTCGAGCGCCGACTCGAACATGTTGGGAATGCGCAGGCCGGGCTCGGGGCTGAGTTCCACGCCCCAGGCGGCCTCGAACTGGGACCGCACCGTGGTGTCGGAGATGTGGCGGTAGCCCGGCAACTCGTGCGGGAAGCTGCCCATGTCGCAACTGCCCTGCACGTTGTTCTGCCCGCGCAGCGGGTTCATGCCCACGCCTTCGCGCCCCACCATGCCGCAGGCCATGGCGAGGTTGGCGATGCCGATCACCATGGTCGATCCCTGGGCGTGCTCGGTCACGCCCAGGCCGTAGTAGATGGCCGAGTTCGGGCCGCTGGCGAACAGGCGCGCGGCCGCGCGGACCTCGGCCGCCGGCACGCCGGTGACGGCTTCGAACGCCTCGGGCGAGTTTTCCGGGCGGCTGACGAACTCGCGCCACGCCTCGAAGCTCCTGGGCTCGCAGCGCTCGGCCACGTAGGCCTCGTTGACCAGGCCCTCGGTGGCGACCACATGGGCCAGCGCGGTGATGACCGCCACGTTGGTGCCCGGCTTGAGCGCGAGGTGGTGCTGGGCGCGGACGTGGGTCGAATCCACCAGGTCGATCTTGCGCGGGTCCACCACGATCAGCTTCGCGCCTTCGCGCAGGCGCCGCTTCATGCGCGAAGCGAACACCGGATGCGCGTCGCTCGGGTTCGCGCCGATGACCATGATCACGTCCGCCTGCTCCACCGACTTGAAGGTCTGCGTGCCGGCCGAGGTGCCGAAGGTCTGGCCCATGCCGTAGCCGGTGGGCGAATGGCACACGCGCGCGCAGGTGTCGATGTTGTTGGTGCCGAAGGCGGCGCGGATCAGCTTCTGCACCAGGTAGACCTCTTCGTTGGTGCAGCGGCTGGAGCTGATGCCGCCCACCGAGTCCTTGCCGTACTTGGCCTGGATGCGCTTGAACTCGCTGGCGGCGTAGCCGATGGCCTCGTCCCAGCTGACCTCGCGCCAGGGGTCGGTGATCCTGGCGCGGATCATCGGCTGGGTGATGCGGTCCTTGTGCGTCGCGTAGCCCCAGGCGAAGCGGCCCTTGACGCAGGAATGGCCGTCGTTGGCCTTGCCGTCCTTCCACGGCACCATGCGCACGACGGTGTTGCCCTTCATCTCGGCCTTGAAGCCGCAGCCCACGCCGCAGTAGGCGCAGGTGGTGATCACGCTGTGCTCGGGCTGGCCGAGCTCGATCACGGTTTTCTCCTGCAGCGTGGCGGTGGGGCAGGCCTCGACGCAGGCGCCGCAGGACACGCATTCGCTGTCCATGAAGGGCTGGTCCTGCCCGGGCGAGACGCGGCTGTCGAAGCCGCGGCCGGAGATGGTGAGCGCGAAGGTGCCCTGCGTTTCCTCGCAGGCGCGCACGCAGCGGTTGCAGACGATGCACTTGCTGGCGTCGTAGGTGAAGTACGGATTGGACTCGTCCTTGGCGCTGTCGCAGTGGTGGGCGCCGGCCACGCCATCGACCACCTTGCCGCCCACGCCATAGCGCACGTTGCGCAGGCCGGTGACGCCGGCCATGTCCTGCAGCTCGCAGTTGC
>CAZFOT010000245.1:0-5340 GCA_964520365.1 uncultured Hydrogenophaga sp. | reverse complement strand
AGGTCGTTGCGGGTCGGGTCGTAGATCACGGCCTGCTCCAGCCGGTTGCCCACCATGAGCGCGATGCTCACGCAGTACACCGGGAAGCCGTGGATGAAGTTGGTGGTGCCGTCCAGCGGGTCGATGATCCAGACATGGTCCGCGCCGCCATGCCGTCCTTCGCGCTTGCCCGACTCCTCGGCCCAGATGGCGTGGTCGGGGTAGGCTGTGAGCAGGGTGTCGATGATGGCGGCCTCGGCGGCATGATCGACCTCGGTCACGAAATCGTTGGTCTGCTTGACCGAGACGCGGACCGTTTCCACGTCGAGCGCCGCGCGGTTGATGATGGTGCCGGCAAGGCGCGCGGCCTTGATGGCCACGTTGAGCATGGGGTGGAGTGTGGACGACATGGATTGTGTTCCTCGGCGCACCGCGAAGGCGGGGCGCGACAGGGGATGAGCGGGAGGGAGGTACCCGGCGATGCGGGGCGGCGACAATATGGGCCATTTTACCGGCACCGGTTTCATTTCTCCCATGCGCACCCGTTTCATCCTGATCCAGACCAGCCACGCCGGCAATGTGGGCGGTGCCGCCCGCGCGCTCAAGGTCATGGGCTTCGACGACCTGGTGCTGGTGGCGCCGCGCTGGGCCAACGTGCTGCGCCGCGAGGAAACCATCCAGCGCGCCAGCGGCGCCAACGACGTGCTGGACAAGACCCGCGTGGTGGACACGCTCGAAGAAGCGCTGGACGGCATCAGCCATCTGTGCGCGACCGCCATGACCCCGCGCGACTTCGGCCCGCCCACCCGCGCGCCGCGCGCGCACTTCGCCGAGTTGCTGGGCGCCGGCGAGCCGCCGCAGGGCGTGGGCTTCCTGTTCGGGTCCGAGCGCTTCGGCATGCGCAACGAGGACGTGTACCGCTGCCATGCCTGCCTGAGCATTCCCACCGCACCGCATTTCGGCTCGCTCAATCTGGCCGCCGCCGTGCAACTCGTTGCCTATGACTGGCGCCAGGCGCTGGGCGGCTTCGATCTTCCCGCCGCCGAACCGGAACGGCCCGCGGCCGACGCGCAATCGCTCGCCGGCATGCTGCAGCACCTGGAGCAGGCGCTGGTGGCGATTGAGTTCCTCGACCCGGCCGCGCCCAAGAAGCTCATGCCCCGGCTCAACCAGCTTTTCAACCGCGCCGCGCCCACGCCCGAAGAAATCCACATTCTTCGCGGTGTCGCCAAGGCGATGCTCAAGGCCGCCGACCAGGCGAAGCGCTAGACTGGCCACCATGTTTGCCCGCATCCGCTCCGACATCCAGTGCGTGCTTGACCGCGACCCGGCCGCGCGCGGCACCTGGGAAGTCATCACCTGCTACCCCGGCCTGCACGCGGTCTGGCTGCACCGTCCCGCGCACTGGTGCTGGACGCACGGCTTCAAGTGGCTCGGGCGTTTCATCTCGCACCTCTCGCGCTGGTTCACGGGCATCGAGATCCATCCCGGCGCCAAGGTGGGCGAGCGCGTGTTCTTCGACCACGCCATGGGCGTGGTGGTGGGCGAGACCGCCGAGATCGGCGACGGCTGCACCATCTACCAGGGCGTGACGCTGGGCGGCACCTCGCTCTACAAGGGCACCAAGCGCCACCCGACGCTGGGCAAGGACGTGGTGGTGAGCGCCGGCGCCAAGGTGCTGGGCGGCTTCGAGGTGGGCGACGGCGCCAAGATCGGCAGCAACGCGGTGGTGATCAAGCCGGTGCCCGCGGGCGCGACCGCGGTGGGCATACCGGCACGCATCATCCCCAGCAAGGCCGGGGAAAGCGCGGACGTGACCGAGCCCCACCGCCCCAAGTTCCAGGCTTATGGCATCACGCAGGAAGACGACCCGCTGTCGCAGGCCATGCGAAGCCTGGTCGACAGCGCCGCCGGGCAGGAACACCAGATCGCGCTGCTGTGGCAGGCGATCGAGACCCTGGCCGAGACGAAGAAGCGCGACTGCGTGCCGCAGGACGCGGCGCGTGAGGAGCACTTCGAGGCCGAGAAGCTCAACCAGCTGATAGGGAAATAAAGCCCACCCCCGCGCTGGGCATACCCACCCCCGCGCCGCGCCTTCGGCGCGTCACCCCCTCAAGGGGGCGGCATCAGCGGCCCGGCAAAGCCGGTTCCGCGATGCCCTGGACAACATCCTCTTCGACGCGAAGGGCGTTTGAATCAAGGATGCGGTGGAACCGGCTTTGCCGGGCCACTCGCATCGCCCCCTTGAGGGGGTGACGCCGAAGGCGGCGCGGGGGGTCAGTGGTGATGCCCGTGCGCGCCGTGCGCGTGGCCGTGGGCGATCTCTTCCGGCGAGGCTGGCTTCACGTCGATCACGTTCAGCGTGAACGACAGGTCCTGGCCGGCCAGCGGGTGGTTGCCGTCGAGATGCACGGTATCGCCCTTGATCTTGGTCACGGTGAAGACCTGGCGCTGCCCCTGGGCATCGCTGCCTTCGAGCTGTCCACCGACCTTCACGCCGGGCGGAAAGTCCTTTTTCGGGATGGTGGTCACCAGGCTCTCGTCGCGCTCGCCGAATGCCAGCGCGGGCAGCAGCTTCACGGTGGTGCTGAAACCCTTCTCCTGGCCTTCGAGCGCCATTTCGACGCCGGGCAGCGTGTTGCCATAGCCGCCGTGCAGGTAGGCGCGCGGCGTCTTGCCGTCCTCGAGCACCTTGCCCTTGGCGTCGGTGGCACGGAAGGTGAGGGTGACGATGGTGTCTTTTGTGATCTTCATGGCGTGTGTGGATCAGGAGGGTTGGCGGGCAGGGCGCACGGCCGACTTGGGGCGGAAGGCCTTGCAGACGCCGTCGTGCGTTTCGAGGTAGGGGCCACCGATCAGGTCGATGCAGTAAGGCACCGCGGCAAAGATGCCGTCGATGCGCCGGGAGCCGTCGGCATGCTTCAGGCCTTCGAGCGTTTCCGCGATCGCCTTGGGTTGCCCCGGCAGGTTGATGATCAGGCTGCGGTCGCGGACCACGGCGACCTGGCGCGACAGGATGGCCGTGGGCACGAAGGCCAGGCCGATCTGGCGCATCTGTTCGCCAAAGCCCGGCATGGTCTTGTGCGCCACCGCCACCGTGGCTTCGGGGGTCACGTCGCGCGGTGCAGGGCCCGTGCCGCCGGTGGTCAGCACCAGCGAGCAGCCAGCGTCCACCAGCTCGATCAGGGTGGCGCTGATGGTGCCAGCCTCGTCGGGGATCAGGCGGGCTTCGAAAGCGATGGGGTTCTTCAGCGCGCGGGTCAGCCAGTCCTGCAGGGCCGGCAGGCCCTGGTCCTGGTAGACGCCGGCGCTGGCGCGGTCGCTGACGGAGACGATGCCGATGCGGACCGGATCGGGTGCGTTGGGGTCGGTCATGGGTTCAGGACTCCGCTTCGTTGGAGGGCGCCGTGCCGTCGCCGTCCCGCTCCAGCACGGCGCGCACGATCTGGAAGATCTCGCGGTAGGCCTTGCCGTGGCGCACGGCCTCGCCCGGGCGCTCCTGGGCCTGCGTGGCCTGCGCGTCCTTGCGCGCCTGGCGGATCAGCGCGCGCAGGTGCTGCACGTCGGCCTGCGGGTCGTGCGCCAGCCAGTGGGTGAGCGCGTCGTCCTCCGTGATCAGGCGGTCGCGCCATTGTTCGGCCTGGTGCAGGGCCAGCGTGGCGCTGGCCGAGGGTTTGCGCTGTTCTTCGATCGCGGCCTCGATGGCGGCGATGGCGTCTTCGTCGAGGCGGCGCATGAGCTTGCCGATGTACTGCATCTGCCGGCGCCTGCCCTCGAAGTTGGTGATGCGCCTGGCTTCGTCCACCGCATCGGTCAGCTTCTCCGGCAGGTCCAGCGTTTCGCTCAGGCGGGCCATGGCCGGCGCACCGAGCGTGAGCAGGTTTTCGCCCAGCGACTGCAGGCGGTCGCTGTGCTTTTTCATGTCGGTCTTGCTCATGCCGTCCGAGCCCTTGAGTTCGCGCTTGAGCTCCAGGTCGAGTTCGCTGCCCTCGGCGACGAACTGGCCACGGACGAAATAGCCTTTGGTGGGTTTGCGGGACATGGGTGGCTTCAAGTGGGCTTGCGCGGGTTGCGCAGCGGCCGGGGAGGGCGGCAAGTATCATAGCCGCCGACATGAAAAAAGCCGTTTACCCCTTTGACCAAGCCCCTTCCAGCCCTTCTGCCGATCCGGGGCGGCCGCTGGCCGGCTTCCAGTACGCGCGCAGCCAGTTCGAGGAACTGGTCGATCTGGCGCTCTCCCACGCCAGGCAGCTCGGCGCCGCCGACGCGGCCGCCGAAGTCTCCGAGGGCGCGGGCCTGAGCGTGTCGGTGCGCAAGGGCGAGCTGGAGAACGTGGAGCGCAACCGCGACAAATCACTGGGCGTCACGGTGTACCTGGGCCGCAAGCGCGGCAATGCCTCGACTTCCGATTTCTCGCCCGATGCGGTGCGCCAGACGGTGCGGGCCGCCTATGACATCGCCCGTTTCACGGCCGAAGACCCCGTGGCCGGCCTGCCCGACCCGCAGGACGTGGCCGACACCTTCACCGATCTGGATCTGTTCCATCCCTGGGCGCTCAGTTCGGAAGAGGCGGTGCGCATCGCGCTGGCCTGCGAGGCCGCTGCCTTCACCACCAGCCGCAAGATCAACAACAGCGAAGGCGCCGGCGTGTCGGCCCAACAGTCGCATTTCTTCACCGGCCACATGCGCGGCGGCGAGCGCGGCCAGCCCGGCATCTTCAGCGGCGGCTACGCGAGTTCGCGCCACAGTCTCTCGGTGGCGCCGATCGCCGGCAAGGGCGCCGGCATGCAGCGCGACTACTGGTACAGCTCGCAGCGCGCGCCGCAGGACCTGGCCACGCCCGGGGCGGTGGGGCGCTACGCCGCCGAGCGCGCGCTCGCGCGCCTGGGTGCGCGCAAGATCGCCACCACCGAATGCCCGGTGCTGTTCGAGTCGCCGCTGGCCGCAGGCCTGCTGGGGGCCTATGTGCAGGCCACCAGCGGCGGCGCGCTCTACCGCAAGACGACTTTTCTCAACGACAGCCTGGGCAAGCGCGTGCTGGCCAGGCACATCGACATCGTGGAAGACCCGCACCTGGTCAACGGCAAGGGCAGCGCGCCCTTCGACGACGAGGGCGTGCGCACGGCCCGGCGCAAGGTGCTCAGCGCCGGCAAGGTGCAGGGCTATTTCCTGTCCACCTATTCCGCGCGCAAGCTGGGCATGCGCACCACGGGCAACGCGGGCGGATCGCACAACCTCACCCTGACCAGCCGCCTCACGCAGCCCGGCGACGATCTGCGCGCCATGCTCGGCAAGCTCGGCCGGGGCCTGTTCGTGACCGAGCTGATGGGGCAGGGCGTGAACTACGTGACGGGCGACTAT
>CAZFOT010000244.1:0-5401 GCA_964520365.1 uncultured Hydrogenophaga sp. | reverse complement strand
CCGCCGTGCCGCTGGTCGGCCCGGACCTGGCGCTGCTGATCCGCGGCGACTACGTGGTGAGCGACGCCACGCTGAACCGCTTCTTCAGCTTCCACGTGATCGCCGTGCCGCTGGTGCTGCTGGGCCTGGTGGTGGCGCACATCATCGCCTTGCACGAAGTGGGCTCGAACAACCCCGACGGTGTCGAAATCAAGGCCACCAAGGACGAAAAGGGGATTCCGCTCGATGGCGTGCCCTTCCACCCCTACTACAGCGTGCACGACATCTTCGGCGTGTCGCTGTTCCTGATGGTGTTCTCCGCCATCGTGTTTTTCGCACCGGAGTTCGGCGGGTACTTCCTGGAGTACAACAACTTCATTCCCGCCGACCCGCTGGTCACGCCGCTGCACATCGCGCCGGTCTGGTACTTCACGCCTTTCTACTCGATGCTGCGCGCCATCACCACCGAAATGATGTATGCGCTGGTGGCCATCGTCATCGCCGCGGCCGTGCTGGGCGCGATCAAGGCCAAGGTCTCCGGCCTGATCAAGGCCGGCATCGTCGTCGGCGCCGTGGTGCTGGTGGCCATGATGCTGTCCATCGACGCCAAGTTCTGGGGCGTGGTCGCCATGGGCGGTGCCGTGGTCATCCTGTTCTTCCTGCCCTGGCTGGACAACTGCCCGGTCAAGTCGATCCGGTACCGTCCCAGCTGGAACCTGTGGTTGTATGTGGTCTTCGTGATCAATTTCCTGGTTCTGGGCTATCTGGGCGTGCTGCCGCCGTCGCCCATCGGCGAGCGTGTGTCCCAGGTCGGCACGCTGTTCTATTTCGGCTTCTTCCTGCTCATGCCCTGGTGGAGCCGGCTGGGTGAGTGCAAGACGGTGCCCAGCCGCGTCGTCTTCAAGCCCCACTGAACCTGATCGAGCCCCACAGACACCATCGGAGAGTCGAAAAATGAAAAAGCTGCTTCTGGGCCTGGTGATGGCCCTTGGGGTGTCCGGCGCCGCCATGGCTGCGGGCGCCGGCATCCCGCTGGACAAGGCCCCCGAGCGCACCAATGACATGGCCGCGCTGCAGAATGGCGCCAAGCTGTTCGTCAATTACTGCCTGAACTGCCACTCGGCGTCGTTCATGCGCTTCAACCGGCTGCGCGACATCGGGCTGACCGACAAGCAGATCGCCGAGAACCTCGTGTTTCCCACCGACAAGATCGGGGACACCATGAAGTCGGCCATCAACCCGGCCCAGGCCAAGGCCTGGTTCGGCGCCAATCCGCCGGACCTCACCCTGGTGGCCCGTTCGCGTTCGAGCGGCGCGGGAACGGGTGCCGACTACATCTACACGCTGTTCCGTTCCTATTACCGCGACGAGACCAAGCCCACGGGCTGGAACAACCTGGTGTTCCCGAACATCGGCATGCCCAACCCCCTGTGGGAGCTCCAGGGTGAGCGTCGCCCGGTGTTCGACAAGGTGGTGAGCCACGGTCACGAAGTGGACCTGCACAAGGGCTGGGAGCCGGTGAAGCCAGGCACGCTGTCCCAGGCCGAGTACGACCGCAACGTGGGTGACCTGGTGGCCTACCTGCAGTGGATGGCCGAGCCGTCGCAGAACAGCCGCGTGCGGCTGGGTGTCTGGGTGATGTTGTTCCTGGCGGCCTTCACGGTGGTTGCCTGGCGCCTCAACGCATCGTTCTGGAAGGACATCAAGTAGATTCGCTTCGGGCGGTGCCTGCTCCGGCAGGCGCCCCTCGGCCCCGCCCACAGTGGCCTGCGTCATCCCCGGGTGATTGTGCAAGCCACTGTTTTTTGCATCAAGGAGCTCCCCCAATGATGGTCTTGTATTCAGGCACCACCTGTCCGTATTCCCACCGCTGCCGCTTCGTGCTGTTCGAGAAGGGCATGGACTTCGAGATCCGGGACGTCGATCTGTACAACAAGCCCGAGGACATCGGTGTCATGAATCCTTACGGCCAGGTACCTATCCTGGTCGAGCGCGACCTGATTCTCTACGAGTCGAACATCATCAACGAATACATCGACGAGCGCTTCCCGCATCCCCAGCTCATGCCGGGCGATCCGGTGGACCGGGCGCGCGTGCGGCTGTTTCTTCTGAACTTCGAGAAGGAACTGTTCACCCACGTTTCCATGCTGGAGTCGCGCAGTGCCAAGGGCAACGAGAAGGCGCTGGAGAAGGCCAGGGCGCACATCCGCGACCGGCTGACCCAACTGGCCCCCGTGTTCCTGAAGAACAAGTTCATGCTGGGCGACAATTTCTCGATGCTGGACGTCGCGATCGCGCCGCTGCTGTGGCGCCTGGACTTCTACGGGATCGAACTGAGCAAGAATGCGGCGCCGCTGCTGAAGTATGCGGAGCGCATTTTTTCCCGCCCCGCGTACATCGAGGCGCTGACGCCGTCCGAGAAAGTCATGCGCAAGTGAGCGGAGCGCTGCCTGCCCCATGAGTTCCATCGATACCCCGTCCGTGTCGACCCGGCCCTACCTGATCCGGGCGTTGCACGAATGGTGTACGGACAACGGCTTCGCGCCCTACATTGCCGTGCAGGTGGATGCGGCGGTTCAGGTTCCGAATGAGTTTGTCCAGAATGGCGAGATCGTCCTGAACGTGAGCTTCGACGCCACGAGTTCGCTGCGCATGGGCAACGATTTCATCGAATTCAAGGCCCGGTTCGGTGGGGTGGCGAGGGAGATCGTGGTGCCGGTCAGCCATGTGGTGGCCATTTACGCGCGTGAGAATGGCCAGGGCATGGCCTTTCCCGCGCCGGCCGCCGCTCCGGTCCAAGCCGTGGCGCCGGCGCCGGAGAAACCTCCGTCAGATGCGGATGGGAGCGAGACCCCGGCCGGCGCGGCGCCGGCCCCGGACAGCGGCCGCGCACCCTTGCGCGCAGTGCCCAGCGATGAAGGTGCGCCAGCTGCCCCGGATGGTCCCGAGCCGCCGACGGATGGCCCGCCCCGCTCCGGGGGACGCCCCAGGCTGAAGAGGGTCAAGTAAAATCGCTGCTTTCCTCGAAGGCCGCTTTAGCTCAGTTGGTAGAGCAATCGCCTTGTAAGCGATAGGTCGTCTGTTCGAGTCAGACAAGCGGCACCATCCCCTCGGCGCCGTGGCGCCTTCTGTCCTGCCCAGCGGCACTCTCAGCGCTTGGCGTGTTGGACTTTGATGCGAATTGCGTTAACCTTCGCACCATTTTGGTTCAGGGCCTGCAGCAAGGCAGGCAGCATCTGGCGGAGTTTCGTCGATGCCGAGGCACTTTTCACCAGCAGACACCACTCGGTGTCATTGAGCGGGCCGGCCTGCACGTGAGGCCTGAGCGCTGGTGGGATCAAGGGGCTGACTTGTTCGATGAGTCGCTGGGACTCACGGACGCGTTCGCGCAGTGCTGCGAGCATGGGGGCCGATCCCACGGCCTGCTCCAGGCTGAGCATGGTGTTTGAACGCTGGGTCGAATTCATGGGGTCGGGCGCGATTGTCTGAAGGGGCGTACGGTGCACATCATTATCACGGACGGCTGGCTGGCGAAGAGCCGGGCTGTTCATCTCAATGGGCTCAGGCTGGTCGCCGCCGGGGCACTGGCTTCGGTGCTCCTCATGCTGGGCGCGATCACCACCTACCATTGGGTTTTTCTCGAAGGCGTGCGCCAGGGGTGGCCCGGCTTTGCTTCGGTGGCACGCATCGTCCACCAGAACGAACCCGATGCCAGGGATGCCTACGTGCGCGCCAACCTGGACGCCATGGCCCGCAAGCTGGGCGAGATGCAGGCGCGCATGATGCAGATCGACTCACTGGGTGAGCGTGTGGCGGGCCTCGCGGGCCTCAATCCGGCCGAATTCAAGGCCGCTGGCGCCGGGGGGGCGCTCGTCGGCGGGCGCGATCTCACACTCGACGAACTCCTGGGCGCCATGGACGACCTCGAGGAAGTGGCGGGCTCGCGCGTGGACTGGCTCACCGTGGTGGAGTCGCGGCTGTTCGACCAGAAGATCCAGCGCACCCTGGTGCCCACGGAGCAGCCCGTTCCGGGGGTGAGGGTGGGTTCGCCGTTCGGGTTCCGGATCGACCCCATCACGGGCCGGTCTGCGCTGCACACCGGCCTGGATTTTCCGGCCGACACCGGAACCCCCATTCTCGCGGCCGCGGGTGGCGTGGTCGTCGTACAGCAGTATCACTCCGCCTACGGCAACATGGTCGAGATCGACCATGGGAACGAATTGATCACGCGCTATGCGCACGCATCTTCCGTGAGCGTCAAGAAAGGCGACATCGTCAAGCGCGGACAGGAAATCGCCAAGGTCGGCTCGACGGGCCGCTCGACGGGCCCCCACCTGCACTTCGAGGTGTGGATGTCCGGTGTTCCGCAGGATCCCCAGCGCTTTCTCGCCGCCGGGGACGGCAAGTCGGCCAACCGGGTGGCCAGCGCGGCCCGAGCCAGCCGCTGATTTTCGCGCCGACGACGCGGGTAAAATTCCGCGTTTGCTCTTGAAGCCCAATGGTTTGGCAGTATCTGTCGAACACTTTCTCCGTTTCCTGTCCCTCGGGCTTGCAAGCGTCCTCTGAATCCAATTCAGCCTGCTCCGGCGCCCGCAAGGCGGCGGGGTCAGGCTTGCATGTATGGCCACAAACTTCCTGACCAAGATATTTGGCAGCCGCAACGATCGCCTGCTCAAGACATACCGCAAGACGGTGGAGCGCATCAATGGTCTGGAGGCGCAGTTCGAGAAGTTGAGCGACGACGAGCTCAGGGGGCAGACCGACATCTTCAAGCAACGGGTCGCCGATGGCGAAAGCCTGGACGCACTGCTGCCCGAAGCCTTCGCTGTGGTGCGCGAGGCCAGCAAACGGGTGATGAAGATGCGCCACTTCGATGTGCAGATGGTCGGCGGGCTCGCGCTGCACCATGGCAAGGTGGCGGAGATGCGCACCGGCGAGGGCAAGACCCTGACGGCGACGCTGCCTGTGTACCTCAATGCCCTGACCGGCAAAGGCGTGCATGTCGTCACGGTCAACGACTATCTGGCCAGCCGCGACGCGCAGTGGATGGGCCGTCTCTATGGCTTCCTCGGCCTGACGGTCGGCATCAACCTGCCGCAGGCGCCGAGGGAAGACAAGCAGGCGGCCTACCGCGCCGACATCACCTACGGCACCAACAACGAGTACGGCTTCGACTACCTGCGCGACAACATGGTGTACGACGCCGAGTCGCGGATGCAGCGCAAGCTGTTCTACGCGATCGTCGACGAGGTCGATTCGATCCTGATCGACGAGGCGCGTACGCCGCTGATCATCTCAGGCCCGGCGGAAGACAACGCCGAGCTGTACGTGAAGATGAATGCCGTGCCGCCGCTGCTGACGGCGATGGCGTCCGAGCCGAAATCCGGCGAGCCCGATCCGGACGGCGATTTCTGGGTCGACC
>CAZFOT010000243.1:257-5414 GCA_964520365.1 uncultured Hydrogenophaga sp. | reverse complement strand
CTGGCCGTCGTCGCGCGCCTCGATTGGCGCTGTTCTCAATCCATTCGCACTTGGAAAAATGGTGTTGACAGGCCCTAACCCCTTCGCCCTGGCCGTCGGAACCATCGTGGCGCTGAGCCTGCTGGGCGTGCCCATCGGCCAGGCCATGATCGGCGGCTCCATCCTGTACCTGTGGCTCAAGGGCATGGACATGGGCAGCGCCGCCGAGCAGTTGCTCAATAGCACCTTCAACAGCTACCTGATGCTGGCCATCCCCCTGTTCATCCTGGCCGCGAGCTTCATGAGCACCGGCAGCGTGCTCGACCGCCTGCTGCGCTGGTGCAACGCGCTGGTCGGCCGCTTCCCCGGCGGCCTGGCGCAGGTCAACGTGCTGCAAAGCGTGGTGTTCGCCAGCATGTCGGGCTCGGCGCTGGCCGATGCCGCCGGCTCCGGCAAGCTGATGCAGTCCATGATGACGCGCGATGGCCGCTACACCGCATCGTTCGCGGCCGCGCTCACGGCGGTGTCCTCGGTCATCGGACCGGTTCTGCCACCCTCCATCCCCCTGGTGCTCTACGCCCTGGTGTCCGGCACTTCGATCGGCTATCTCTTTCTCGCGGGCATCCTGCCCGGCCTGCTGCTCGGCGCAGTGCAAATGGCGCTGATCCACTATCAGGCCAAGCGCTACAAATTCCCGGTGGAGGAAGCCGTGCCGCTGCGCGACCTGCCCCGGCTGACCTGGCAAGCCTTTCCCGCGCTCATGCTGCCGATCATCCTGCTGGGCTGCCTCTACAGCGGCATCACCACACCGACCGAAGCCGCGGGCGTGGCGGCGGCCTATGCCCTGCTGGCCGCGGCGCTGATCTACCGCAGCCTGCGCTGGCAGGACGTGTACGAATCGCTGCTGGCGAGCGCGCGCACCAGCATCTCCATCGGCATGCTGATCGCCGGCGCGCTGGTGTTCAACTACGTGATCACTTCGGAGAACATCCCGGCTTCGCTGAGCGCGCTGCTCGGCACGCTCAACCTCTCGCCGCTGGCCTTCCTGCTGCTGGTCAACCTGCTGCTTCTCATGCTGGGCGCGGTGCTCGAAGGCTCCACCATCATCCTGGTGATCCTGCCGGTGCTGCTGCCCACCGCGATGGCCCTGGGCATCGACCCGGTGCACTTCGGCGTGGTGGCTGTGCTCAACATCATGATCGGCCTGGTGACACCGCCCTATGGCCTGCTGCTCTTCATGATGACCAAGATCGCCAACATCACCATGATGGCGCTGCTGCGCGACGTGCTGCCCTTCCTGGTCGTGATGCTGGGCGCGCTGGCCCTGGTGACGCTCTGGCCGGACATGGTTCTCTTCATCCCCAGGTTGGCCGGCTACACCGGCTGAGGATGCGCGCGCCATGACCATAGACGGCCACACCGAGCTGATCGCCCACATCGGCTATCCCACGCACGCCTTCAAGGCGCCGCTGATCTACAACCCCTATTTCGAGGCGGAAGGGATCAACGCACTGGTGGTTCCCATGGGATGCCAGGCACCCGACTACCCGGCCCTGCTGCGATCGGTGTTTTCACTCACCAACATCCGGGGGGCGCTGATCACCATGCCGCACAAGGTCAGCACCGTGGCGCTGGTCGACGAGGTGAGCACCGCCGCGCGCATCGCCGGTGCCTGCAACGCGGTGCGCCGCGCGCCCGACGGCCGGCTGCAGGGCGACCTGTTCGATGGCGAGGGCTTCGTCCGTGGATTGCGGCGCAAGCGGTTGGCGCTTCAGGGCGCCCGGGCGCTGGTGGTCGGCTGCGGCGGCGTGGGCAGCGCCATCGCCGCCTCGCTGGCCGGGGCCGGCGTGGCGCAGCTGTCGCTGTTCGACCTCGACCCGGACACAGCCGATGGCCTGGCCGTCCGGCTGCGCGCCCACCATCCGGCCCTGCACGTGCACACCGGCCATCGCGACCCGGCAGACCAGGACCTGGTCGTCAATGCCACGCCCATGGGCATGAACGACGGCGACGAACTGCCCGTGGACGTGACCCGGCTTTCGCCGGAGACCTTCGTGGGCGAGGTGGTGATGCGGCACGAGATCACCGCATTCCTGGCCGCGGCGCAGGCGCGCGGCTGCCGCGTGCAGGTCGGCAGCGACATGCTGTTCGAGCAGATTCCCGCCTACCTCGAGTATTTCGGCCTGCCATCGACCTCGGCCGAGCGGCTTCGCGACCTGGCTGGATGGCGGCGCGGACCCGGTCACGAGGAGAACCCGGCATGAGCGATTTCCTGATCCGGGCAGAGGCGCAGAGAGAGCCCCTGCAAACCACGTTCAGCGATGCCGGCAACCCGATCGGCCTGGATGGCGTGGAGTTCATCGAATACGCCACCACCGAGCCGCAGGCCTTGGGACAGACGCTGGAGATGATGGGGTTTCGGCCCATCGCGAGGCACCGCTCGCGCGCAAGGAGGTGATTCATGGCATTGCTGGGCAAGGCCGCGCTGGCCATGTGGTGGGAGATCGACGCGCAAGCCCTGGACGAATTCGCCCACTGGCATGCGCACGAACACTTTCCCGAACGCCTGGGCATTCCGGGGTTTCGGCGTGCCTCGCGCTGGCGACAGGCCGGTGGCGGCATGTTCGTGATGTACGAGCTCGACGACCACGAAGTCCTGTCGTCGGACGCCTACCTCCAGCGGCTCAATGCCCCCACGCCGTGGTCGGTACGGATGATGCCCTGGCACCGGCACATGGTGCGCAGCCAATGCGAGGTCCTGGCCTCGCGTGGGGGTGTCACGGCCAGCCATGCGCTGACGGTTCGCCTGTCGCCCGCGCGGCCCGACAGGACCGATGGCCTGCGCCAACAACTGGGCGCGCTGATCGACGACCTGCCCGGGCGGGCCGGTCTGCTGGGTGCGCATCTGTTGCGCCATCGCGCCCCGCCCATCGCGCAGACAACCGAGCAAAAGATTCGCGGCGGCGACCGCGTGGCCGACTGGGTGCTGGCGGTCGCCGGCTGCGACGCGGCCGTGATGCAGGCGCTCACGGCAGATGAACTGTCGGTCGAGTCCCTGACGGCCATGGGGGCGATCGGCGTCACGCACGGGATGTACGAACTGGCGATCAGCGCGATACCGGCGGACATGGCATGAACGGCGAGGCGGCCCGGCGCGGTGATACGCTCGAAGGCCAAGCCCCGCCGGAGGGCCGGCACGCCTTCGGGCGTGCTCTCCAGCGGCTCCGGCGTTTTTGCTGCAATGCAACAAAAAATGATATGGTCCGGCTCCAACCTGCGAAACCGAGCCTGAAACATGACGCCCCTGTTCGCCTTCGGTGCCGATGCACTGATCTTCATCGCCTTGCCCTGGGTCGTCTGGCGCCTGCTCGGGCGCGCCATTCCGCTGGCCGTGCTGCCCATCCTGGTCGGGCTGGGCCTCGCGGCCTCGGGCCTGGGCAGCGTCCTCAAGGGCGTGCCTTCCGATCCGGGCAACCAGATCGGCTTCATCGGGGTGCTTCTGCTGGCCTTCACCGCCGGCCTGGAGATGCGCCAGACCTCCAGTGACGGCACTGCTGGCGGATCGGCGGTCCCGCACAAGCTGTCGGTGACCCGCCTGATGACCAGCGCCGCGCTGGCCCTGGCGCTGCCGTTCGCCGCCGGCACGCTGGCGGCCCACCACTACTTCAACGAACTGCCCGGCTGGGCGTTGCCATCGGGCAAGAACTGGCTGGGCGCCATGGCCATCGGCCTGTGCGTGGCGGTGAGCGCGCTGCCCGTGCTGATCGGCCTGGTGCGAGAACTGCCGGCCAGGCACCGGTCGCTCGGCCAGTTGTCCCTGGGCGTGGCCGTGATCGACGATGCCGTGCTGTGGATCTGCCTGGCCGTCCTGCTGCTCGTGGCCAGCGGCAGCGACAGCCTGAGCGCATGGACCGGCCAGGAGATCATCGCGGTCGGCACATTCGCCGCCATCGCCGGCCTTGGCGGTTTTCTGGCCAGGCGCGGCGTGGTGCCCGCAACGGGCATCATCTGGGCCGCCATGCCGGCGTACCTGGCCGCCGGTGCCTGGGCCAGTTCGCAGCTCGGCCTGCACGCCCTGCTCGGCGCCTACTTCGCGGGCGTGCTGGTGCCGCGCGCCTGGGCCGGCAAGCTGCCGGTGGAGCGCGCGGGCCTGTTCGCGCTGGTCATCCTGGCGCCGCTGTTCTTCGGCCACAGTGGCCTGAAGATCGACGGCGACGCCTTGAGCTGGACCTCGCTGCTGGCCGCGGGCGGGTTGCTGCTGCTGTCCATCGCCACCAAGCTCGTCGCGGTACTGATCCATCCACCGTCGCGCGCCCTTTCCCTGCGGCAGCGGCTCGCGGTCGGGTCCCTGCTGCAATGCAAGGGCCTGATGGAAATCGTCGCGGCCACCATCCTGCGCGACCAGGGGCTGCTATCGGAACACGCCTACGCGGCGCTGGTCACGCTCGCGGTGCTCTCCACCACGCTGACCGAGCCGCTGTTCCGGCTGTTCATGTGGAAGCCCGGCCAGTTGGACACCCAGGTTGAAGGCATTCAGGGAACCGCCGCGTCACCCTGCACGAAACGAGGTTGAGCGAGCCTCAGCCTGCCAGCAGCGCATCCAGCCGCCGCAGGTTCGCCACCGTCAGCAAGCAAGCCTCGGCGGCTTCGGTGCCCTTGACCGCGAAGTGGCGCAGGAAATACTTGCGGTGTTCGGCGTGTTCGTGGAAATGGTGGGGCGTGAGCACGGCGGAGATCATGGGCACGCCGGTGTCCAGTTGCACGTCCATCAGCGCCTGCACCACGGTCTGCGACACGAAGTCGTGGCGGTAGATGCCGCCATCGACCACGAGCGCGCTGCCCACCACGGCGGCGTATCGGCCCGATCGCGCCAGGCGCTGGGCGTGCAGCGGAATCTCGAACGCGCCGGGCACGTCGAACACGTCGATCGCGTCGGCATTGAAGCCGCCGGCGGCCATGGCGGCAAAAAAGGCATCGCGCGCCTGGTGCACGATTTCGGCGTGCCAGGCGGCCTCGACGAAAGCGAAGCGAAGGTGGGAGGGCAGTTGGGTCTGATTCATGGTTTCCTCTTGGAGGGAGTGGACTGAATCAGGGCGCACAAGCGCACGCGCGCCGGCACGCAGGAACGTGACGGCACGCGAGGCTCGCGCTCTCTTTCATCCGGACTGTGACCGTCGG
>CAZFOT010000243.1:0-247 GCA_964520365.1 uncultured Hydrogenophaga sp. | reverse complement strand
CGATTCGGGAGGTGGGAAGGAAGCTCGGTCTGATTCATGGTTTCCTCTGGAAGGAGTGGACTGAATCAGGGCGCACAAGCACGCGTGCGCCGGCCCGCGCAAAAACGCGGTGACGCACACGGCTCGCGCTCTCTTTCATCCGGACTGTGACCGTCGGTTCGGGGGTCTCACCCGATCTGCTGACCCCCGGCCGGGACGACCGGGGCGCTCGCGGCACTCGTGTGATCGATGTCACCATCACCGCCGG
>CAZFOT010000242.1:0-5428 GCA_964520365.1 uncultured Hydrogenophaga sp. | reverse complement strand
CGAAGGCCGAAAGGTGTGGGGCGTGTTCGGCGACGGCGAGATGGACGAGCCCGAGAGCATGAGCGCGCTCACGCTGGCCGCGCGCGAGCGGCTCGACAACCTGGTCTGGGTGGTCAACTGCAACCTGCAGCGCCTGGACGGCCCGGTGCGCGGCAACGGCCGCATCATCGACGAGCTGGAGAAGCTGTTCGCCGGCGCGGGCTGGAACGTGGTCAAGCTGGTCTGGGGCAGCGACTGGGACGGCCTGTTCGCGCGCGACACCACGGGCGCCCTGGTGCGCGCCTTTGCGCAGACGGTGGATGGCCAGATGCAGACCTTCGCCGCCAAGGACGGCCGCTTCAACCGCGACAACTTCTTCGGCCAGAACCCCGAACTGGCCGCCCTGGCCCAGGGCATGACCGACGAGCAGATCGACCGCTTGAAGCGCGGCGGCCACGACCTGGTGAAGATCCACGCCGCCTACGCCGCGGCCGCGGCCCACACGGGCCAGCCCACGGTGATCCTGGCGCAGACCAAGAAGGGCTACGGCATGGGCAGCGCGGGCCAGGGCCGGATGACCACGCACAGCCAGAAGAAGTTCGAGGGCGCCGACCTGATCGAATTCCGCAACCGCTTCAACCTGCCGCTGACCGACGAGCAGGCCACCGGCCTCACGTTCTTCAAACCCGCCGACGACAGCGCCGAGATGCGCTACCTGCGCGAACACCGCGAGCGGCTGGGCGGCGCCATGCCGCGGCGCGAGACGGCGTGCGAAGTGGTGCCCGTGCCCGCGATCGAGTCCTACGCCAGCTTCGCCTTGAAGGCCAGCGGCAAGGAAATGAGCACCACCATGGCCTTCGTGCGCATGCTCGGCGGCCTGCTCAAGGACAAGGATCTCGGCCCGCGCATCGTGCCCATCGTGGCCGACGAGGCGCGCACCTTCGGCATGGCCAACCTGTTCAAGCAGGTCGGCATCTACAGCAGCGTGGGCCAGCGCTACGCGCCGGAAGACATCGGCTCGGTGCTGAGCTACCGCGAGGCGCTGGACGGGCAGATCCTGGAAGAAGGCATCAGCGAGGCCGGCGCGCTGGCGAGCTGGACGGCGGCGGCCACCAGCTACAGCGTGCACGGCCTGGCCATGCTGCCGTTCTACATCTACTACTCCATGTTCGGCTTCCAGCGCGTGGGCGACGCGATCTGGGCCGCGGCCGACCAGCGTTCGCGCGGCTTCCTGCTCGGCGCCACCTCCGGCCGCACCACGCTCGGCGGCGAAGGCCTGCAGCACCAGGACGGCAGCAGCCACCTGGTGGCCGCGACCATCCCCAACTGCAAGGCCTACGACCCGGCGTTCGCGGGCGAGCTCGCGGTGATCGTGGACGCGGGCATGCGCGAGATGCTGGTGGAGCAGCAGGACGTGTTCTATTACGTCACGCTGATGAACGAGAACTACGCCAACCCCGACCTGCCCGAGGGCGCGGCCGCGGGCCTGCTCAAGGGCGGCTACCACCTCGCCCGCCTGGGCCCGCAGGATGGCCAGCGCGTGACCCTGCTCGGCTCGGGTGCCATCCTGACCGAGGTGGTCAAGGCGGCCGAGCTGCTGGCCGGCGAAGGCGTGGGGGTGGACGTGATCAGCATCACCAGCTGGAGCGAGCTCGCGCGCGACGGCCAGGCCAGCGATGCGCCGCACATCACGCAACTGCTGGCAGGGACCGAAGGCCCCGTCATCGCCGCCACCGACTACGTGCGTGCCGTGCCCGAAAGCGTGCGCGCCTTCGTGCCCGAAGGCCGGACTTACCGGACCCTGGGCACCGACGGCTTCGGCCGCAGCGACACCCGCGCCGCCCTGCGCGCCTTCTTCCAGGTCGATGCCGGCAGCATCGCGCAACTGGCCAGGCTCGTCGCCTCCGGCGAACGGAAAGCCCTGCTGGCGAAATGAAGCGGCAACCCGACAACCCGCCGGTGGCCGAGCACTGGCGCTGCGATGTCGGCAGCGCATCGGTGGCCGTCATCGACATCCCCGGCTCGCTGGAGCGGCCCCGCAGCTTCGACGTGGACGTGACCCTGGTGGTCCGGACGCCGCTGGAACATGGCCAGCCCTGGCACGAGCTCACGGTGGAGCTCGACGGCCGGCGGCAATGGCAGCGCCGCGTGCCCAGCCACAGCCCCGGGCAGACCGACGGGCTGGACTACCACTGCCGCGTGCGGCTGGAACCCGGGCGGGCGCTGCGCATTCGCGCCGTGGCGGCGGTGGGTGGATCGAGCGTCCACCAGCTGTGCATCGAAGTACGGGAAGAGCTTTGACGCTGCGCGTCAGAGGCTGAAGTCGTACTCGATGGTGATGGGCGCGTGGTCGGAGAATTTCTCGCCCTTGTAGATGGCTTCGGTGCGCGCCAGCGCGGCCAGCGCCGGCGTGGCCAGGTGGTAGTCCAGGCGCCACCCCACGTTGTTCGCGTAGGCCTGGCCGCGGTTGCTCCACCATGTGTAGCAGGCGTCGGTGGTGTCGGGCTGCAGGTGGCGGTACACGTCGACCAGGCCACCGTCGGTCAGCAGCTTCGTCATCCAGGCCCGTTCCTCGGGCAGGAAGCCGCTGTTCTTCTGGTTGCTGCGCCAGTTCTTCAGGTCGATCTGCTGGTGCGCGATATTGATGTCGCCGCACAGGATGAACTCGCGCTCGCCCTTGAGCGCCATCAAGTGCGGGTAGATCAGGTCCAGGAACCGGTACTTGGCCAGTTGCCGCTCCTCGCCCGAGGAACCGCTGGGGAAGTAGGCGCTGATCAGGCTGAGCTTGCGCCCGGGCGCGTCGAAGCGCAGCTCCAGGTAGCGGCCCTCGCCATCGAACTCGCCGCGGTCGAAACCCACGAGCACATCAGTGGGTTCGTGCCGCGTGTACATGCCCACGCCCGAATAGCCCTTCTTCTCGGCGAAGTGGAAACGGCCCTTGAGGCCGCCGATGGCGTCGAACCGGTTTTCCACGTCGGCCGCCTGGGCCTTGATCTCCTGCACGCAAATACAATCCGGCTGGTGCGCGCTCAACCAGGGTTCCAGCCCCTTGTTGCTGGCGGAACGGATGCCGTTGAGGTTGAGGCTGGTCAGTTTGAACAAGGAAATCCCCATGGTTTTGGAAACGGGCGCGGCGGGCGCATCTGCGGAAGGTGGCGCCCTGGCACAGGACTTCGTGCAGTTCTGCGTGGACTCGGGCGTGCTGCGCTTTGGCGAATTCAAGACCAAAGCGGGTCGCCTCTCGCCGTATTTCTTCAATGCCGGCCTGTTCGATGACGGCGCCAAGCTCGGCCGGCTCGCGCAATTCTATGCAAAAGCCCTGATCGACAGCGGCATCGAATTCGACATGATCTTCGGCCCGGCCTACAAGGGCATTCCCCTGGGCGCGGCGGTCGCCATCGAGTTGGCGCGCCTGGGGACCAACGTGCCCTTCGCCTACAACCGCAAGGAAGCCAAGGACCATGGCGAGGGCGGCACGCTGGTGGGTGCGCCGCTCAGGGGCCGGGTGCTGATCGTGGACGACGTGATGTCGGCCGGCACGGCCGCGCGCGAGTCGATCGCCCTGATCCGGGCAGCGGGCGCCACGCCCAGCGCGGTGGCGATCGCCCTGGACCGGCAGGAGAAGGCCACCGAGGTGGGTGCCGACGGGCAGGTGCGCGACGTGGCCTACAGCGCCGTGCAGTACGTGCAGCAGCAACTGGGCCTGCAGGTCTGTGCCATTGCGAGACTGGCCGATTTGCTGCAATATCTGGCGGCACACACCGGGGCGGAACTCGACGCGCACCGCCAGCGCGTGCTTGCATACCGCGAGCGCTACGGTGTGGCCTGAAGAAAATACCCACCGTGCCCTTCGCCCACCGCCTGCCGCCCACCTCCCGCCCGCTGGCGATGCACTCGCTCGGCCTGTGCCTCCTGCTGGGCCTGGCCTGGCCGGAAGGCGCCCAGGCCCAGAGCATCTACACCTGCATCGACGGCGCCGGCCGGCGCATCACATCGGACCGCCCGATCAAGGAATGCCTGGACCGCGAACAGCGCGAACTGGGCAGCAGCGGCACCGTGCGCCGCGTGCTGCCGCCGAGCTACACCGCCGAGGAGCGTGCCCGGATCGCGGCCCAGCGCAGGGCCGAGGAGCTTGAGATCTCACGCATCAACGAAGAGCGCCGGCGCGAGCGGGCGCTGCTGGTGCGCTACCCCAACCAGGCGGTGCACGACCGGGAGCGCGCCGAAGCGCTGTCGCAGGTGGACGACGTGATGGGTGCCGTCAGCAAGCGCGAAGAGACACTGAAGGAACAGCGCAAGCAGATCGACGACGAGCTGGAGTTCTACCAGGGCGACCGCGAAAAGGCGCCGAGCTGGCTGCGGCGCAAGATCGAGGACAACGAAGAGCAGGTGCTGGTCCAGAAGCGTTTCCTGCTGGAGCAGACCAAGGAAAAGGACCGCATCAATGCGCGCTTCGACGAAGAGCTGGGCAAGCTGCGCCAACTCTGGGCCACGGGCAGCACGTCGGGCGGCGCTGCCGCCACGCTGTCGCGCTGACCGGCGCTCGGATCACTGCAACTTCTGACGCAGCAGATCATTGACCTGCTGCGGGTTGGCCTTGCCCTTGCTGGCCTTCATGACCTGGCCGACCAGGGCGTTGAAGGCCTTGTCCTTGCCGGCGCGGAACTGGGCCACGTTCTCGGCGTTGGCGGCCATCACCTCGTCGATGATCTTCTCCAGCGCGCCGCTGTCGTTCATCTGCTTGAGACCCTTGGCCTCGATGACGGCATCGACCTCGCTGCCCTCGCCGGTCCACAGGGCGTCGAAGACCTGTTTGGCGGCGTTGTTGGAGACCGTGCCATCCGCGATGCGGCCGATCAGCGCCGCCAGTTGCGCGGCGCTCACGGGCACGTCGGCGATGCCGGATTCATTGGCGTTGAGCCGGCGCGACACCTCGCCCATGATCCAGTTGCTGGCCATCTTGGCCTGGCCGCTGGCCTTCGCGGCGGTCTCGAAGTAGGCCGCCATCGCCAGGCTCTGCGTGAGCGTGGTGGCGTCGTACTCGGGCAGGCCGTAGTCGCGCACCAGGCGCTCGGCCATGGCGCGCGGCAGCTCGGGCATCGCGGCCTTCACCTGTTCCACCCACTCGCGCGCGATCACCAGCGGCGGCAGGTCCGGGTCGGGGAAGTAGCGGTAGTCGGCCGCGTCTTCCTTGGTGCGCATCGCGCGCGTCTCGCCGGTGTCGGGGTCGAACAGCACCGTGGCCTGCTGGATCGCGTGGCCGTCCTCGATCTGCTCGATCTGCCAGCGCACCTCGAAGTCGATGGCCTGCTGCATGAACTTGAAGCTGTTCAGGTTCTTGATCTCGCGGCGCGTGCCCAGCTCCGCGCCGGGCTTGCGCACCGACACGTTGGCGTCGCAGCGAAAGCTCCCCTCCTGCATGTTGCCGTCGCAGATGCCGATCCAGGTG
>CAZFOT010000241.1:0-5433 GCA_964520365.1 uncultured Hydrogenophaga sp. | reverse complement strand
TCGGTGTGGTCGACCAGTTCGCCCCAGTTGTGGGCCGGGTGGATGTTGACCTCGATCACGCCGGGGTCGGGCGTGACCTGCAGCATCTTCAGGCGCGGGTCGCGCGGCGGCGGGTAGCCTTCGAGCACGATCGCCATGCCCAGGTCTTCGGCCGTGGCCTCGACGGCGGACAGCAGGTCCAGGTAGTCCTCCAGGTGGGCCATGGGCGGCATGAACACATAGAGGTGCTGGAACTTGCCGCCCATGGCCTTTTCCACCTTGGGGCCGTTCGCGCGGTGCGGGTCGCGGGCTTCCACCACCAGCGCGGTGCGGGTCAGCCAGGCGGCCGATTCTCCGCGCTGCGGGAAGCGGGCCGACAGGGCTTGCGCGGGTGCCGCGCCCGGCCCGGACTGCCCGGGGCGCAGGCTGTCGATGGCGCCCGGCTCCGTGGGGTCGAAGTCCACGCCCTGCAGCGACACGGTGCCGCCTTCGGCGAAGCCGCCGCCCACCTGGTGCGGCGACACCTGGTGCCGGGTGGTGGCGCCGCGCGGCAGGGGATCGCGCGCGGTGTGCGGGTCCTGTTCGATGTGGTAGGGGTAGTCGGCGGCCGAGACCCAGGGCAGGGAGTCCAGCGGCAGGCGGTAGCCCATGGGCGAGTCGCCCGGCACCAGGTACATGCGCTCGTCGCGGAAGAACCAGGGGCCGGTGGACCACACCGTGCCCGAAACGCGGTGGTAGGCGTTCTTGCCGTTGCGGGAGAGAGGGCTGCCGTGCACCGCGGCCTGCAGCGGCAGCACGTAGCCCACGGTGGCGTCGAGCCCCTGGCTGAAGACGCGGCGCAGGCGCGCGCGCTCCAGTTCGTCGTCCAGCCTGGCGTCGAACGGGTCCACATTGACCGGCAGGCGCCGTTCGCGCCAGAGGTGGTACCAGGTGTCCTCGAAACCGGGTGTGATGTATTGGGTGGACAGGCCGAGCTTGCGCGCCAGCATTTGGGTGAAGCGGTGCGCGTCCTCGGTGGTGTGGTGGGCGTCGTCGCGCTCGTCGGCCAGCAGCGCCGGGTTGTTCCAGCAGGGCTCGCCGTCGGCGCGCCAGAACACCGACAGCGCCCAGCGTGGCAACTGCTCGCCGGGGTACCACTTGCCCTGGCCCATGTGCACGAAGCCGCCATGCCCATAGCGCTCGCGCAGCCGGCCCAGCAGTTCGGTGGCGTAGCCGCGCTTCGTGGGCCCCAGGGCATCGGTGTTCCATTCGGCGGCGTCGCGGTCGGCGGTGGCGACGAAGGTCGGTTCGCCGCCCATGGTCAGGCGCACGTCGTGGGCCTCCAGGTCGGCATCGACCCGCTCGCCCAGCGCCAGCACGCCGGCCCACTGCTTGTCGGTGTAGGGCTTGGTCACCCGGGGCGATTCGTGCACGCGCGCCACGCTCATGTGGTGGCTGAACCCGACTTCGCACTTGTCCACGGCGCCTTCCACCGGCGCGGCACTGGACGGCTGCGGCGTGCAGGCCAGTGGAATGTGTCCCTCGCCCGCGAGCAGGCCTGAGGTGGGGTCCAGGCCGATCCAGCCCGCGCCGGGCAGGAACACCTCACACCAGGCGTGCAGGTCGGTGAAGTCGGCTTCGGGGCCGCTGGGGCCGTCGATCGATTTCACGTCGGGTGCGAGCTGGATCAGGTAGCCGGAGACGAAACGCGCAGCCAGGCCCATGTGGCGCAGCATCTGCACCAGCAGCCAGCCGGTGTCGCGGCACGAACCGCTGCCCAGGCGCAGCGTTTCCTCCGGCGTCTGCACGCCGGGTTCCATGCGGATGGTGTAGGCGATGTCGCGCTGCAGCATCTGGTTCACCTCGACCAGGAAGTCGATGGTGCGGCGCTCGCTGCGGTCCACCTTGTCCAGATAGGCCTTGAGCAGCGCGGTGGCGGGTGCCGCCGCGAGATAGGGCGCGAGCTCCTGCTTCTGGGCAGCCTCGTAGTCGAACGGACAGTTCTCCGCGCGCGGCTCCAGGAAGAAGTCGAACGGGTTGTGCACCGCCATCTCCACCACGAGGTCGATCGTGACCTTGAACTCGGTGGTGGGCTCGGGGAACACCAGGCGCGCCTGGTAGTTGGCGAACGGGTCCTGCTGCCAGTTGATGAAATGGCCCGCGGGCTCGATGCGCTGCGAGTACGACAGCACCTTGGTGCGGCTGTGCGGCGCCGGCCGCAGCCGCACCACCTGCGGCCCCAGCTTGACCAGGCGGTCGTACCGATAATGCGTGATGTGGCTCAGGGCGACGTGAATGGCCATGCGAGAGACTTTCCAGGGAGGAACACAAATATGGGTCCGCGGGCAAAGCTTTTGCCGTGGCGGCTTGCAGCCATGCTAGCAAGTCTTGCGCCACAAGACGATGACATTTGCGCCGGCACAGGGCGCCGGGACGGGCCGTGGGGCACGCGGCGCTGATCGCGCTGGTGGGCTGGGTGTTGGGCGTGGCGCTGCAATTGCAGCAGGCCGCGCTCTGGCCGCTGGCCGGGTACGCGGGCCTGCTGGCGGCTGGGGGCCTGTCGATCGCCGGGCTGTGTTTCGCGCGCCACAGGTGGTCCGCCGGGCTGCTGCCGCTGGCGCTGCTGGCCGGTGCGCTGGCCGGGTTCGGCCTGACCGGCACCCGCGCGGCGCATTTCGCCGCCGATGCGCTGGACCCGGCCCTGCAGGGGGTCGACATCGAATTGACCGGACGCATCGCCTCGCTGCCGCAGCGCACCGCCGAGGGCGAGCGGTTCGAGATGGCGGTCGAATCGGCCCTGCTCAGGGGCGAGCCCGTGCGCTTGCCGCCCCGGGTGCAACTGAGCTGGTACGGCGGTGCCAGCGCCCAGCCCGACGGCCGCACCTGGGGCCTGTCGGCCGGCAGCCCGGGCCTGGGCGCGGGCGAGCGCTGGCGCCTCACGGCGCGCCTGCGCAGCCCGCACGGCAACGCCAACCCGCACGGCTTCGACCGCGAGCGCTGGCTCTGGGAGCACGGCATCCAGGCCACTGGTTATGTGAGGAGCGGTCAGCGCGATCCGAAACCGCAGATGCTGGGCCGCACCGCCTGGCACCCGCTGGACGCGGCGCGCCAGGCGGTGTCCGGGCGCATCGGCGAGCGTGTGGCCGAGCCGCGCAGCGCCGGCGTGCTGTCCGCGCTGGTGGTGGGCGAGCAGTCGGCCATCGAGCGCGGCGACTGGGAGCTGTTCCGCACCACCGGCGTGGCCCACCTGATGAGCATTTCCGGCCTGCACGTGACCATGTTCGCCTGGCTGGCCACCGCGCTGGTGGGCGCGCTGTGGCGCTGGTTGGCGCGGCGCTGGCCGCAGGCCTTGCTGGCCGTGCCCACGCCGCGGGCGGCGGGCGTGGGCGGGGTGGTGCTGGCGGCGGCCTATGCACTGTTTTCGGGCTGGGGCGTGCCGGCGCAGCGCACGGTGATCATGCTGGCCGTGGTGGTGGGGCTGCGCCTGTCGGTGCGCCGCTGGCCCTGGCCCGTGGTCTGGCTGCTGGCCATGGCGGCGGTGTTGCTGCTCGATCCCTGGGCCTTGCTGCAGCCTGGGTTCTGGCTCAGCTTCGTGGCGGTCGGCATCCTGTTCGCCACCGACCCCGGGCGCCGGCAGCGCGAACAGCCGGGCGCTGATGACCCACCGGCCTGGCCCGTGCGCGGCGCCAGGGCCGTGGCGGCCCTGGTGCGCGAGCAGGGGGTGGTCACGGTCGCACTCGCGCCGCTGACGCTGCTGCTGTTCGGCCAGTTCTCGGTCGTGGGCCTGGTGGCCAACCTGGCGGCCATTCCGCTGGTGACGCTGCTGATCACGCCGCTGGCGATGTTCGGGGTGCTGGTACCGCTCGCGTGGGACCTCGCTGCCTGGGTGGTGCAGGGCATGTCGGCCCTGCTGGCCTGGCTGGGCCAGTGGTCGTGGGCGGCGGTGTTCCGCCCGGCCGCGCCGGGGCCGCTGGCGCTGGCCGCCGTGGCCGGGGGCGTGCTGATGGTGCTGCGCCTGCCCTGGGTGCTGCGGCTGGCGGGCCTGATGCTGGTGTGGCCCGTACTGCTCTACCAGCCGCCGCGGCCGGCGGTGGGCGAGTTCGAACTGGTGGCGCTGGACGTGGGGCAGGGCAGTGCGGTGCTGCTGCGCACCGCGCGCCACAGCCTGCTGTACGACACGGGGCCGCGCTATGGACCGCACAGCGACGCTGGCGACCGCGTGGTGCTGCCCTTCCTGCGCGCGCTGGGCGAACGGCTGGATGCCGTGGTGGTCAGCCATCGCGACAGCGACCATGCCGGCGGCGTGGCCTCGGTGCAGGCCGCGCACCCCCAGGCGCGCTGGCTGTCGTCGTTCGACCCCGACCCGGCGCGGCGCTGCGTGGCGGGGCAGCGCTGGCACTGGGACGGGGTGGACTTCGAGGTGCTGCACCCGCAGCCCGAGCACTACGCCGAGGACGGCCGCGGCCTCCTGTCCAGCAATGCCATGTCCTGCGTGCTGCTTGTCTCGACGGCCCGGCACAGCGCCTGGCTGGCCGGCGACATCGATGCGACGCACGAAGTGCGGCTCGCGCTGGCGCGGCCGGAACTGCGCGCCACGGTCATGCTGGCGCCCCACCATGGCAGCCGCACCTCGTCGAGCCCGGTGCTGCTCAACACCTTGCGCCCGGCCTGGGTGCTGGTGCAGTCGGGCTACCGCAACCGCTTCGGCCACCCCGCGCCGGCCGTGCTGGAGCGCTACCGCCAGCGCGGCATTCCCTGGGTGGCGTCGCCCGGCTGCGGCGCGGCCACCTGGCGCAGCGCCGAGCCCGATGCCGTGGTCTGCCAGCGCGATGCCTATCGGCGCTACTGGCATTGGCGGTGACGCAGCAAAAAAACCACCCCTGGCCCAGTCCTTGCTATGCTGTGGACAGGAGAAAAAGCCCATGAGCAGACCGATGTTTGACGAAATGAACGCCTCGCCCAGCGAGGTACGGGCCCACTACCAAAGCTACGCGCGCTGGCTGGCGCGGCAATCGCCCGATGTCATGGCAGCGCGGCGCGAAGAGGCCGAGATGATCTTCCGGCGTGTCGGCATCACCTTCGCCGTCTATGGCGCCAAGGACGAAGACGGCTCCGGCACCGAACGCCTCATCCCCTTCGACCTGATTCCCCGCATCATTCCCGCCGCCGAATGGCGCAGCATGGAAGAGGGTCTGGTGCAGCGGGTGACCGCGCTCAACCGCTTCATCCACGACGTCTACCACGACCAGGAAATCATCAAGGCCGGCATCATTCCGGCCGACCAGATTTTCCAGAACGCCCAGTTCCGCCCGGAAATGATGGGCGTGGCCGTGCCGCACAACATCTATTCCCACATCTCGGGCATCGACATCGTGCGCGCGCCCAATGCCGACGGCGTGGGCGAGTACTACGTGCTCGAAGACAACCTGCGCGTGCCCAGCGGCGTGAGCTACATGCTCGAAGACCGCAAGATGA
>CAZFOT010000240.1:0-5447 GCA_964520365.1 uncultured Hydrogenophaga sp. | reverse complement strand
TGGATGTCGCTGGCACGCTGGTCGAAGGCGTATTGCCACAGCCAGTCCACCACCTTGACGACGCCCTGGTCGTTGGCGTCGAGCTGCTTGTTGGTCTTGCCCAGCTCCACCAGTTGCTCGAAGCTGCCGAAGCCGGCCTGTCCGCCGCTCTTGCTGGCGGCCCGCACCGACTTGGCCAGGGCGAAGAACTCGGCGGTGTAGCGGGTGATCTCGGCCGGGCTGGCCACCACCATGCGGACCGTCTTGCGCGTCTGGCGTTCGACCTCGGACACCCAGTCGGTGATGAAGGGCTCGGCAGTGGCCACCACCACCTCGGCGGGACCCACCTGCACCGGCAGCACCTTGTGGCGCTCGGCGTAGGCCGCGCTCATCACGTCGGCCACCTTGCCCACGTCCACCTTCAGCGGATCGATGCGCATGTAGCTCAGGCCGCTGCGCGCGGCCAGCCACTGGGTGAGCAGTTCCGCGTCGAGCACGTGTCCGTCGGCCTGGCGCGCCATGCCCACCACGGCCAGGCGCTGCAGCGGGTGCTGCGCGCTGTGGGCCGAGGCGCAGCGGGTGACGGTGCGCTCGGCTTCGTCGGCCGAGATGACGCCGTCCTCGCGCAGCCACCCCACCAGGGAGCGCCAGTCGAGCGGACCCGAGGGGGATTCGGCTGCAGGCTTGGGAGCGGCGTTTTTCATGCGGCAATCCGGTCGATCAGGCCACGGGCTTGAAGATGCGCAGCCATTTCACGGCCGGCAACCCCCAACGCGAATGCACGGCCTCGGCGCGCGCGAGCAGCGCCATGCGCGTGGGCCGCTCGGCGGTGCGCTGGGCCAGCACGATGGTATTGCCCTCGCGCGTGGGCTTGAAGGCCCAGACCGCATCGTCGCCGAACGCGGCGCAGATGCTCTGCAGCGAGCGCTCGTAGCTGGCGTCGCGGCCGAACAGGTTGACCGTCATGGCGCCGTCGTCGGTCAGCACCGAGCGGCAGTCGGCGTAGAAATCGGGGCTGTCGAGCACCGGGGCCGCGGCCTCGTGGTCGTACAGATCGACCTGCAGCGCATCGATGCGGCCGGTGTGCGCCGGGTTGCGGATTTCCTGCCCGGCATCGGCCAGCAGCACGCGCAGGCGCGGCCCGTCGGGCGGCAGCTTGAACCAGCCGCGGCAGGCCGCCAGCACCTGCGGGTTGATCTCGACGGCGGTGGTGTCCATGCGCAGCGCCTTGAAGCAGAACTTGGTGAGCGCCGCCGACCCCAGGCCGAGCTGCATGGCGCGCCGTCCGGGCAGCGTCTGCGGCTCCACGAAGAGCAGCCAGGCCATCATGCGCTGCACGTAGTCCAGTTCGATGTCGAACGGCGCATCGATCAGCATCGAGCCCTGGATCCACTCGGTGCCCAGGTGCAGGAAGCGCACCTCGCCGTCTTCGGACAGGGTCACATCGGGCAGGGTCTGCGCTCCCGTGCGCCGGCGGGCGGCCGCATTGGCGCCGGCCCTCATGCCCTCTCATCCTTCGAGGCGCCGCAAAACAACAACCGGGGGAACAATGCCACACCCGGTGCGGGCGGCGTGCGCCTGCGCCCGCGGTGGCGGCGGTGAACGGGCAAATACTGCATCGTTTTCTGTCTGACCTTGGAAAGGGCCCATTATGAACATGGAAGTCGTCTGGAATTTTCTGTCCACCCAGGGAGCCGATTTCGGCCTCAAGATCCTGGGCGCCATCGCGGCGTGGGTGGTGGGCCGCTGGCTCATCGGCCTGGCCGTGCGCCTGATCGGCGCGGCACTGGAGCGGGGCAGGAAGATCGACGCCACGCTGGCGCAATACCTCAAGTCCATCATCTCGGTGCTGCTGACGCTGATCCTGGTGCTGGCCATCCTGGACATCTTCGGCGTCAAGACCACCTCGTTCGCCGCCCTGCTGGCCGGCGCCGGCCTGGCCATCGGCGCGGCCTGGAGCGGCATGCTGGGCAACTTCGCGGCCGGGCTGTTCCTGCAGGTGCTGCGCCCCTACAAGGTCGGCGACTTCATCAGCGCTGGCGGCGTGACCGGCACGGTCAAGGAACTGGGCCTGTTCGCCACCACGGTGCTCACGCTCGACAACGTGCTGACCGTGGTCGGCAACAACAAGGTGTTCGCGGACAACATCCAGAACTACAGCGCCGAGCCGTTCCGCCGCGTGGACTGCGTGGCCAAGGTGGCCAACAGCGTGGACGTGCGGGACGCCATCGCCCGCCTGCGCCCGGTGATCGCCGCCATTCCCAACGTCAAGGACAGCCCGGCGCCCGACATCGAGATCCTGCAGTTCACGCCCGAAGGCCCGCTGCTGTGCGTGCGCCCCTACACCCCCAACGAGCACTACTGGCAGGTGTACTTCGACACCCACAAGGCCGTGGTGGCCACCTTCGGCGCGGCCGGCTACCCGGTGCCGGAGACGCCGGTGGCACATCGGACGGTGTGATGGCGTCAGGCCGGCATCAGCCCTGACACCTCGAACACCTCGCGCCACGCCTGGAGCTTTCGCTCGAAGCTCCAGCTCGCGTTGGCGGGACTGGTGGACGGCAGTCTGTACACCGGCAGGCCCAGCGCCTTGGTGTGTCGGGCGTGGCGGTAGCTTTCGCCGCCGTTGTGGGCGATGGCCTGCAATTGGGCGCATTCGCGCCGCACGCGCGCGAAGTCGTTGAGTTGGGCGTTGCGGATGTCGGCGTCGAGGCTGCCTTCGCGTTCACAGGCCGCATAGACATCCCAGATGCCCAGGCCATGGGCACGTGCGGCTTCCAGGCGTTCCGGATAGGACGCATTCTTGAGGTCCATCGACCAGAGGGCCCCCAGGACCTTCCAGAACTGGTTCTGCGGATGGCCGTAGTACTGCTGCGCCCGCAGCGAGGCCACACCGGGGAAGCTGCCCAGCACCAGCAGGCGCGTGTTCGCATCCAGCACCGGCGCCAGCCCCACCAGTGGCGCCGTCATGCGCCGGTCTCTCCGCTCAGCCGCGCCAGCCGCGGCAAGGCCGCCAGGGCGTTGGCGCTGGTCGCCGCGGCCAGCGCCTCGGGCGCCAGGCCCCGGAGCGCGGCGATTGCCGCGCCGATGCGCGGCAGTTCGGCCGGCGTGTTCAGCCCCTGCGGGCGGCCATCGGCACGCTCGGCGGCGGTGGCGTAAAGCCACTGCGGCGGCATGTCGGGCGCATCGGTTTCCAGCACCAGCGCATCGAGCGGCAGCTCGGCGGCCAGAGCGCGCAGCCGGCGCGCCGGCTCGAACGTGGCCGCGCCGCCGAAGCCCAGCTTGAAACCGAGCGCCAGGAAGGCGCGGGCCTGCTCCGGGCTGCCGTTGAAAGCGTGCGCGATGCCGCCGCCCGTGGGCAGCTCGCGCAGGTGCTTGAGCAGCACGTCGGCGCTGCGGCGCACGTGCAGGATCACCGGCAGTCGGTGCTTGCGCGCCAGCTTGAGCTGCTCGCGGTAGAACCACGTCTGGCGTTCGCGCATCGCCGGCTCGCACAGCGCAGGCACGAAAAAATCCAGCCCGATCTCGCCCACCGCCACCAGGCGCGCATCGGCGCGGTGCTCGGCCAGCGCCGCATCGAGCGCCTGCAGGTCGGCTTCCTGCGCTTGCGGCACGTACAGCGGATGGATGCCCAGGGCGTACGCGTCGCCCAGCTGGTGCGCCAGCGTGCGCACGGTGTCGAAGTCGGCGCGCTCCACCGCGGGCAGCACGCACAGGCGCACGCCCAGGGAAGCGGCCTGCGCGCGCGCGGCCTCGGCCAGCGCACGGCCGGGGCCGAACTCGGGGGCATCCAGATGGCAATGGGTGTCGATCCACATGGCGGTATAACCACGATTGTGATGGCAAGTGCATTCGCTGCCTGCCGTCCCCCTCTTGCCCTTTCCGCCCTTTCCCTGTGGAGCCCCATCGTGAACACCTCTCTCCCACACGCACCCCGCACCCTGCGCCCACTGGCGTGGCTGATGCCTTCGCTGGTGCTCACGCTGGCGGCCTGTGCCGGCGCGACCACCGCGCCGGCCGGCCCGGTGGCCCTGGTGGGCACCGAATGGCAGCTCCAGAGCATCGACGGCCAGGCCGTGGTGGCGCAGTCGCAGGCCAGCCTGCAGTTTCCGGAAACCGGCCGCGTGGCCGGCAACGGCTCGTGCAACCGCTTCGTGGGCGCGGTCGCCATCGACAATCAGAACATCGTCTTCCGGCAGATGGCCTCCACCAAGATGGCCTGCATGGGCGGTGCGGGCGAGCAGGAGACGCGTTACCTGGAAGCCCTGCGCAACGCCCAGCGCTACCAGGTGCTCGACGGGCAGTTGCTGATCCACGTGCAGGGCATGGCGCAGCCGCTGCGGTTCTTGAAGAAGTAGACCCCCCGCGCCGCCTGCGGCGTCACCCCCTGGAAGGGGGGCGACACCAGAGGCCCGGCAAAGCCGGTTCCTCGGTGTCTCTGGAAGGGAGGGCGCCTCAGGTGTTCCGGAAGAACTTCAGGTCAGCACGCCTGTGGTCAATCTCAGGGTGCGCGCGCAACGCCTGGCCAGTGTCTCGTCGTGGGTCACCACCACGAACGCCGTGCCCTGGTCGCGCGCGAGTTGCAGCATGAGATCGAACACGCCCTCGGCCGTGCTGCGGTCGAGGTTGCCGGTCGGTTCGTCGGCCAGCACGCAGGCGGGTTGCGTGACCAGCGCGCGCGCAATCGCCACCCGCTGGCGCTCGCCGCCCGAAAGCTCGGCCGGCCGGTGGTGCAGGCGCTCGGCCAGGCCCACACGGGCCAGCATCCGCGCGGCGCGCTCGCCGGCCTCGGCGCGCGGCATGCGCCGGATCCACAGCGGCATGGCCACGTTGTCGCGGGCGCTGAACTCGGGCAGCAGGTGGTGGAACTGGTAGACGAAGCCCAGGTGCTGGTTGCGCAGGTGGCCCTGCTGCGCCGCGCTCAGGCCGGCCAGCCCCTGGCCCATGAGCTGGACCGTGCCGCTGCTGGGCGCGTCCAGGCCGCCGAGCAGGTGCAGCAAGGTGCTCTTGCCCGAGCCGGATGCGCCGACGATGGCCACGGTATCGCCCGCGCGCACCGACAGGTCCACGCCTTGCAGCACCGTCACGTCGAGCCGGCCTTCATTGAAGCGCTTGGTCAGGCCGTTGGCCTGCAAAACAATGTCATTCATAACGCAAGGCTTCGGCAGGATTCACGCGGCTGGCGCGCCAGCTCGGATAGATCGTGGCCACGAACGACAGCACCAGCGAAATCAGGCCGATGGGCATGATGTCGCCCTGCTGCGGGTCGCTGGGCATGCGGCTGATAAGGTAGATGTCCTTGGGCAGGAAGCTCGCGCCCAGCAGCCGCTCCAGCGCCGGAACGATGGTGTCGATGTTGAACGCCACGCCCAGGCCCAGCAGCAGGCCCAGGCCGGTGCCGATGACGCCCACCATGGCGCCCTGCACCATGAACACGCCCATGATGCTGCCGGGGCTGGCGCCCAGGG
>CAZFOT010000239.1:3440-5448 GCA_964520365.1 uncultured Hydrogenophaga sp. | reverse complement strand
CACCACGCGCAGCTCGGCGGCGCGGGTTACGTCCAGCACCTGCGCGTCTTGCTTGTGCAGCTTGGTCACCCACAGTCCCACGTCGGTGCAGCCCGCCACGACTTGCGCGCCAGGGTGCGCGGCGCGGGCGGCGAGCAGAGCGGGGAGGGTGGTGGGGGAGATATAAGCCAAATCGGCCTCTAGCGCTTGCTGGTCAAGCGCCAGCAGCTCCAGTTTTCGTAGCACTTCGGCCTCGTTCACAGCCATGGCGGGGAGGGCGGCCATCTGCTGCGCGGCGTCCAGGATGGGGCGGTAGCCGGTGCAGCGGCACAGGTTGCCCGAGAGGTCGGCCTGGGCCTGCTGGCGATCGATGCCCTTGCCAACGCAGCCACCGAGCGGCGCCGGGCCGCTCCAAGGCGCGGGAGCCCCCTCGGGGGGCAGCGAACCACGCGCAGCGGGGAGCGTGCGGGCGATGCAGTTCTGATACATGCCGAACAGGCTCATCACGAAGCCGGGCGTGCAGAAGCCGCACTGGCTGCCGTGGCACCGGACCATGGCTTCCTGGGCGGGGTGCAGCTCGCCCGTGGGCGAGGTGATGTCCTCGGCCGTCCAGACGGCCATGCCGGCCACCGAATGCGCCAGCCGGATGCAGCTGTTGATGGCCTTGTATTCGAGCTTCCCGTCCACCGCCTCGCCCAGCACCACGGTGCAGGCGCCGCAGTCGCCCTCGCCGCAGCCTTCCTTGGCGGCGGTACAGCCCAGGTCCTCGCGCAGCACCTCCAGCAGGGTGCGCTCGGGTGGTACATTGCCCACCGTCACCGGCTGGCCGCGCCGCAGGAATGTCAGGGATCGGGTGGAATCGTCGGGCTTCATGCGCGCCAGCATAGCGTTTACCCCATGGCACGACATATGCTCGGCCATATGGTCAGAATGCCAAAACAGTCATCCTCACGACCGGCGCCGGGTATGAAATACGTTTCCATGTTCGACAAGATTGATCTGCACCTGATCCGCGTGCTGCACACGGTCCTGACCGAGCGCAGCGTGTCGCGGGCAGCGCTCAGGCTCGGCATGTACCAGCCCGCGGTCAGCGCGTCGCTCAAGCGGCTGCGCGAACTGGCCGGCGACCCGCTTCTGGTGCGTTCGGGCGCCGGCATGGTGCCCACGGTGGCCGGGTTGCGCATGATCGAGCCGGCCGCCGACATCCTGCGCAGCGCCGAGGTGCTGTTCTCCGACGCCCGCAGCTTCGAGCCGGCCACCGCCCACCACGGCTTCAGCCTGGCCGCCAGCGACTACCTCGACCCGCTGTTCCTGCCGCAACTGGTGGTGCAGATCAAGACGCTGGCGCCGCATTGCCCGATCGACATCCACCCGCTCTCGCGCGACTCGGACTACCGCAGCCACCTGGCGCAGGGCGACGTGGACGTGGTGGTGGGCAACTGGCCCAAGCCGCCGGACGACCTGCACCTGGGCCGGCTGTTCGGCGACGAGGTGGTGTGCCTGGTGTCCACCCAGCACCCGGCCGCGCGGCGCGGCTGGGACGTGGACGCCTGGCTGGCGGCCGAGCACATCGCGCCCACGCCCACCCACCCCGGCGCGCGCGGCTTCATCGACGAGCACCTGGCGGCCCAGGGCCTGGCGCGCAACATCACCGCGCGCTGCCCGCACTGCGGCCTGATCCCGGCCATGGTGGCCGGCAGCCTGCTGGTGCTGACCACCGGGCGGCAGTATTGCGAACGCTTCGTGGGCAGCCTGCCGGTGCAGATCCTGCCGTGCCCGGTGCCGTTTCCCCGCATGATGTACTACCAGTTGTGGCACGAGCGCACCCACGCATCCACCGCGGCGCGCTGGCTGCGCGAGCAGATCAAGGGCGTGGCGGCCTCGCTGCGCCGGCCCGAATCGGAAGTGGCCGCGGCATGACGACGCTCCGCCTGCAACTGGCCGGCATCACCAAGCGCTATCCCGGCGTGGTGGCCAACGACGGCGTCTCGCTCACCGTGGCGCCCGGCGAGATCCACGCCGTGCTGGG
>CAZFOT010000239.1:0-3430 GCA_964520365.1 uncultured Hydrogenophaga sp. | reverse complement strand
CTTCAGCCTGTTCGACACGCTCAGCGTGGCCGAGAACGTCTGGCTCGGGCTGGACAAGTCGCTCACGCTGTCCGAGGTGAGCGCCAGCATCGCCGCCAAGGCGGCCGAGTACGGGCTGGGCATCGACCCCTCGCGTCCGGTGCACACGCTCTCGGTGGGCGAGATGCAGCGGGTCGAGATCATCCGCGCGCTGCTGACCAACCCGCAGTTGCTGATCCTGGACGAGCCGACCTCGGTGCTCACGCCGCAGGCGGTCGAGAAGCTGTTCGTCGTGCTCAGGAAGCTGGCGTCCGAGGGCTGCAGCATCCTCTACATCAGCCACAAGCTGCACGAAATCCGCGAACTGTGCACCGCGTGCACCGTGCTGCGCGGCGGCAAGGTCACCGGTGTGTGCGACCCGCGCCAGGAAAGCAACGCCTCGCTCTCGCGCCTGATGATCGGCGCCGAGCCGCCCGCACTGGACGTGCGCGCCCTTCACGCGGGCGAGACCGTGCTGGAGGTGAGCGGGCTGAGCCTGGCGAGCGCCGATCCGTTCGGTACCCACCTGGACGGCATCGCGCTCAGTGTGCGCGCGGGCGAGGTGGTCGGCATCGCGGGCGTGTCCGGCAACGGCCAGGGCGAACTGCTGATGGGCCTTTCGGGCGAGGACACGCGCGCGCCGGTGGGCAGCATCCGCGTGGCCGGGCAGGACGCCTCGCGCCTGGGCCCGGGGCGCCGCCGCGCGATGGGCCTGCACTTCGTGCCCGAGGAGCGGCTCGGGCGCGGCGCCGTGCCCACGCTCTCGCTGGCGCACAACCTGCTGCTGTCGCGGCGCGACGCGCTGGGCAAGGGCGGCTGGATCCGCGTGGGCGCGCTCAAGGCGCAGGCGGCCGGCATCATCCAGCGCTACAACGTCAAGGCCAACGGGGCGGACGCGGCGGCCAAGTCGCTCTCGGGCGGCAACCTGCAGAAATTCATCGTCGGCCGCGAGATCGAGGCCCGCCCCCGGCTGCTCATCGTGAGCCAGCCGACCTGGGGCGTGGACGTGGGCGCGGCCGCGCAGATTCGCGGCGAAATCCTCAAGCTGCGCGACGCCGGCTGCGCGGTGCTGGTGGTGAGCGAGGAGCTCGACGAACTGTTCGAGATCAGCGACCGCCTGCACGTGATCGCCAAGGGGCGCCTCTCGCCCAGCCTGGACCGCGCCGACGCCACCGTGGAGCGCATTGGCGAATGGATGTCCGGCCTGTGGGACGGCCACGCGAAGCACCAGAAAGAGAGCACCCATGCTGCGGCTTGAAGTCCGCCCCCAACCGTCCCGGGCCTGGGGTCTGGCCTCGCCGCTGCTGGCGCTGGCGATCACGGTGGTGATCGGCGTGATCCTGTTCGCCGTGCTCGGCAAGGACCCGGTGCGCGGCCTGCAGGTGTTCTTCTGGGAGCCGGTCAAGAGCACCTACGCGCTCTCCGAGCTCATGGTCAAGGCCACGCCGCTGCTCATCATCGCGCTCGGCCTGGCGGTGTGTTTCCGCTCCAACGTGTGGAACATCGGCGCCGAGGGCCAGTACATCATCGGCGCCATCTTCGCGGCCGGCGTGGCGCTGATGGCCGACAAGGCCACCGGCCCGTGGATCGTGCCTGCCGTGCTGGCCGCCGGCGTGCTCGGCGGCATGGCATGGGGCGGCATCACCGCCTTGCTGCGCGACCGCTTCAACGCCAACGAGATCCTGGTGAGCCTGATGCTGGTCTACGTGGCGGTCCAGGTGCTCAACTTCCTGGTCTACGGCCCCTGGAAAGACCCGCAGGGCTACAACTTTCCCCAGACCAAGACCTTCGAGGCGGTCACGCAGATTCCGCGCCTGATGAGCGGATCGCGCGTGACCATCGGCCTGCTGATCGCGCTGGCCGGCGTGGTGGCGGTGTGGGTGTTCCTGTTCCGCACCTACGCGGGCTATGCCCAACTGGTGGGCGGCCTGGCGCCGGCGGCGGCGCGCTATGCCGGCTTCTCCTCGCGCAAGGCGCTGTGGATCGCGCTGCTCACGTCGGGCGGCGCGGCCGGCCTGGCCGGCGCGCTGGAGGTGGCCGGTCCGATCGGCCAGCTCACGCCCTACGTGCCGGCGGGCTACGGCTTCGCCGCCATCATCGTCGCCTTCGTCGGGCGCCTGCACCCGGTGGGCATCGTGTTCTCGGCCATCCTCATGAGCATGTTCTACATCGGCGGCGAGCTCGCGCAGTCGCGCCTGGGCCTGCCCAAGTCGATCACCGGCGTGTTCCAGGGCCTGCTGCTGTTCGCGCTGCTGGCCTGCGACACCTTGATCGCCTACCGTTTGGTTTGGAAGAAATGACATGGAATCCATCGCACTGCTGATCGCCGCCTCGCTCAACGCGGGCACGGTGCTGGCGATTGCCTCGCTGGGCCTGCTCATCAACGAGAAGGCCGGCATCGTCAACCTCGGCGCCGAAGGCATGATGCTGTGCGCCGCGCTGGCCGGTTTCGCCACCGTGGTGCACACCGGCAGCACCGTGGCGGGCTTTGCCGCCGGCATGGCCGCCGGCGCCTTGCTCGCGGCCATCTTCGGCGGCCTGGTGATCTGGCTCAACACCAACCAGTACGCCACCGGGCTGGCGCTCAGCCTGTTCGGCGGGGGCTTCTCCGCGTTCGCCGGCACCGGCTACGTGCAGGAAAAACTGCCCGAGCAGATGCGCTTCTCGATCCCGCTGTTGAGCGACGTCCCCTTCATCGGCCCGGCGCTGTTCCGCCACCACCCCATGGTCTATGTCTGCATGGCCCTGGTAGCCGGGCTGATCTGGTTCCTCTACCGCACGCGCGCCGGCCTGGTGCTGCGCAGCGTGGGCGAAAGCCCCGAGTCCTCGCACGCGCTGGGCTACCCGGTGCGCCGCATCCGCCTGATGGCGGTGATGGCCGGCGGCGCGCTCTGCGGCCTGGCCGGCGCCTATGTGTCCACCGTCTACACGCCGCTGTGGGTCGAGGGCATGATCGCCGGCAAGGGCTGGATCGCGCTGGCGCTCACCACCTTCGCAACCTGGCGGCCGGCACGGGTGTTGCTTGGGGCCTACCTGTTCGGCGGTGTGACCATGCTGCAATTCCACCTGCAGGGCATCGGCGTGAACGTGCCCAGCCAGTTCCTGACCATGATGCCCTACGTCGCCACCATCGTGGTGCTGGTGCTGATCTCGCGCAACCCGGCGTGGATCCGGATCAACATGCCGTCCTCCATCGGAAAGCCCTTCTACCCGGGCGCATAATCTTTTCTGGTTCCCGACCCCCGTTCTTGCAACACCACTTTCTCCCAACAATGAGGCCATCCATGACAGACCTGAGCAAACGTTCCCTGATGAAGGTTGCGGCGCTGACCGCGCTGACCAGCGCCGTGCTGATCGGCTGCGGCAAGAAGGAAGAGGCGGCCGCGCCCGCCGCGCCGGCGCCCGCCGCCGC
>CAZFOT010000238.1:0-5468 GCA_964520365.1 uncultured Hydrogenophaga sp. | reverse complement strand
GCTGGAGCGCCTGCCCTACATCGTGGTGGTGATCGACGAACTGGCCGACCTGATGATGGTGGTGGGCAAGAAGATCGAGGAACTCATCGCGCGCTTGGCGCAGAAGGCGCGCGCGGCCGGCATCCACTTGATTCTTGCCACGCAGCGCCCGAGCGTGGACGTGATCACCGGCCTGATCAAGGCCAACATCCCGACCCGCCTGTCGTTCCAGGTGAGCAGCAAGATCGACAGCCGCACCATCCTGGACCAGATGGGCGCGGAAAGCCTGCTCGGCATGGGCGACATGCTCTACATGCCTTCGGGCACGGGTTTTCCGATCCGCGTGCACGGCGCCTTCGTGAGCGACGACGAGGTGCACCGCGTGGTCGCCTACCTGAAAGAGCAGGGCGGCGAACCCAATTACGTGGACGGCGTGCTCGAAGCCAATGCCGGTGACGGCGATGGTGGCGACATCTTCGGCGAGGGCGGTGGCTCGAATGGGGAGAAGGATGCCTTGTACGACCAGGCGGTGGCCATCGTGCTGCAGGACCGCAAGGCCAGCATTTCCTACGTCCAGCGCAAGCTCAAGATCGGTTACAACCGGGCCGCCCGGCTGCTCGAGGACATGGAGAATGCGGGGTTGGTGAGCGCGCTGACCTCCAGCGGACAGCGCGACATCCTGGTGCCATCCCGGTCCGATTGAGCGGCCGGGAAACCTTGTCGGTGCAAACCGATCCGAATCAGATGATCAAAACTCTTCTCGCCGGCTGCGCCCTCTTTCTGGTGTCGCTGTCGGCCCAGGCCGATGGCCTGCAGGATCTGGAGCGCTTCCTGAAGGATGTGGCCAGTGCCCGCTCCAGCTTCACCCAGGTGGTGACCTCGCCCCAGCGGGCGGGGGCGTCGGCGGCCCGCAGCAAGACGTCCAGTGGGCGTTTCGAGTTCCTGCGGCCGAACCGCTTCCGCTTCGAGTACACCAAACCCTTCGAGCAAACCATCGTGGCCGACGGCGAGACCCTGTGGCTGTTCGACGTGGACCTCAACCAGGTGACGGCGCGCGGGCAGCAGGACGTGCTCGGCAGCACGCCGGCGGCCCTGATCGCCGCGGGCACCGATCTGGGCGCGCTGGCCGAGGTGTTCGATCTCAAGGCCGCGGCCCCGCGCGACGGCATGGAATGGCTGGAGGCGCGCCCGCGCGCGCGCGACGGCCAGCTCCAGGCGGTGCGGGTGGGCTTCAGGCAGGGGCAGCTCGCCGTGCTGGACATCGAGGACAGCCTGGGCCAGCGCTCGGTGCTCACCTTCACCGACTGGCAGGGCAATGCCCCGTTGAAGCCGGAGCAGTTCCGGTTCCAGCCGCCGCCCGGCGCCGACGTGATCCGTCCCTGACGGGCGCAGGTTTTCGTGAACTCCCTTCCCGCCACCGGCGCCGTTTCTTCCATGGCCCATGCGCCGCTGGCCGAGCGCCTGCGCCCGCGCGCGCTGGGCGAGGTGATCGGCCAGCAGCACCTGCTGGGCGAGGGCATGGCGCTGCGGCTCGCGTTCGAGTCGGGGCAGCCGCACAGCTGCATCCTGTGGGGCCCGCCGGGCGTGGGAAAAACGACCATCGCGCGCCTGATGGCCGACGCCTTCGATGCGCAGTTCATCACCATCAGCGCCGTGCTGGGCGGTGTCAAGGACATCCGCGAAGCCGTGGAGCGGGCCGAGAATGCCAGGAGCGGCCTGGAGGCGCAACGCACCATCGTCTTCGTCGACGAGGTGCACCGGTTCAACAAGAGCCAGCAGGACGCTTTTCTGCCGCACGTCGAATCCGGCCTGTTCACCTTCATCGGCGCGACCACGGAGAACCCTTCGTTCGAAGTCAATTCGGCGCTGCTCTCGCGCGCGGCGGTCTATGTGCTGCAGCCGCTGGCCGAAGCCGATCTGCGACAGATCATCGAGCGGGCCCAGGCCATCGACGCGGTTCCATCGATGGAGCCGGCGGCGGCCGAGCGCCTGATCGCGTATGCCGACGGTGACGCCCGCCGGCTGCTCAACACGCTGGAGACCCTGGCGGTGGCCGCTGCCCGGGAGAAGCTGCCAACGGTAGCCGACGACTGGCTGCTGCGCGTGCTGGGCGAGCGCATGCGGCGCTACGACAAGGGCGGCGAGCAGTTCTACGACACCATCAGCGCTCTGCACAAAAGCGTGCGCGGCTCGGACCCCGACGCGGCCCTGTACTGGTTCGTGCGCATGCTTGATGGCGGCGCCGATCCGCGCTACATGGCGCGGCGGCTGATCCGCATGGCCAGCGAAGACATCGGCCTGGCCGACCCGCGCGCGCTGCGGCTGGCGCTGGACGCGGCCGAGGTCTACGAGCGCCTGGGCACGCCCGAGGGCGAACTGGCGCTGGCCGAGTGCGTCGTGTACCTGGCCGTGGCGCCGAAGTCCAATGCGGTCTACAAGGCGTTCAACGAGGCAAAGGCTTTCGTGAAGAAGGACGGCACGCGCCCGGTGCCCATGCACCTGCGCAACGCGCCGACCCGGCTCATGAAGGACCTGGACTACGGCAAGGGCTACCGCTACGCCCACGACGAAGAAGATGGTTTTGCCGCAGGAGAGCGCTATTTGCCCGATGGCATGGCCGATCCGGGCTTCTACCGGCCGGTCGAGCGCGGCATGGAGATCCGCATCGCCGATAAGCTGCGCGAGCTCAAGCGGCGCAATAATCAAAATTCCTAATGAAATACCAATCGTGCTGATGCAGCCATTGTTTGAATCCGCCGACTAGGGAAAACCCGTGCGTGTTAAGGGCTTACACGCATAAGGCGCCCTCTGACCAATCGCTACAATCCGCCCACCAACCCGCAGTCTGTCCTGTTCCAAGGTCGAGTCTGGCGGGTTTTTTGCTAGGTTGAGGCGGTCCGTTCGATCACGAATCGCACGGCGGTCAAACACACGGAGAACCTTATGGACGTATTGCTTCAGCAGATCATCAATGGTCTGGTGCTGGGCAGCATGTACGCGCTGGTGGCCCTGGGCTACACCATGGTGTACGGCATCATCGGATTGATCAATTTCGCCCATGGCGACGTGCTGATGGTCGGCGCATTGACCAGTTGGAGCCTCATCGGCAGCATGCGCAACGGCATGCCGGACGTGCCCCTGTGGCTGATGCTGCTGCTGGCCACGCTGATTTCGATGCTGGTCTGCGCCCTGCTCAACTTCATCATCGAGAAACTCGCCTACCGGCCGCTGCGCAACTCCCCCAGGCTGGCGCCGCTGATCACCGCCATCGGCATGTCGATCCTGCTGCAGACGCTGGCCATGATCCTGTGGAAGCCCAACCCGAAGGCCTATCCGTCCATGCTGTCGCGCGAGCCGATCGAGTTCGCCGGCGCCGTGATCTCGGTCACCCAGATCACCATCCTGGCGACCACGGCCATCACCCTGTCGCTGCTGATGTGGCTGGTCAACCGCACCAACCTGGGCCGCGCGATGCGGGCCACCGCCGAGAACCCGCGCGTGGCCGCGCTCATGGGCATCAAGCCCGACATGGTGATCTCGGCCACCTTCGTCATCGGCGCGATGCTGGCCGCGATTGCGGGGATCATGTGGGCCTCGAACTACGGCACCGTGCAGCACGCCATGGGCTTCATGCCCGGCCTCAAGGCCTTCGTGGCCGCGGTCATGGGCGGCATCGGCAACCTCGCGGGGGCCGTGGTGGGGGGCATCGCGCTGGGGCTCATCGAATCGCTGGGCGCCGGCTACCTGGGCAAGCTCACCGGAGGCATTCTGGGCAGCCAGTACACCGACATCTTCGCCTTCGTCGTGCTGGCCATCGTGCTCACGCTGCGCCCCTCGGGCCTGCTGGGCGAGCGCGTGGCCGACCGCGCCTGACCAGGGGAGGGACACGCCATGATGAATACCAAGCCAGGCAAGCTGATTGCCTTCGTGCTGGCGGCGTTGGCGCTGCTGGTGCTGCCCATCATCCTGCAGTCCACGGGCAGCAACTCCTGGGTGCGCATCGTCGACCTGGCGTTGCTGTACGTGCTGCTGGCGCTGGGCCTGAACATCGTGGTCGGCTACGCCGGCCTGCTCGATCTGGGCTACATCGCCTTCTATGCCGTGGGGGCCTACCTGTTCGCCCTGTTGGGATCGCCCCACCTGGTCAACACCTTTCCGGCGATCCAGGCCATGTTCCCCGAGGGGCTGCACTACAGCATCTGGTGGGTGATGATCCTCGCGGCCGTGGTCGCGGGCATCGTGGGCATGATCCTGGGCGCGCCCACGCTCAAGCTGCGCGGCGACTACCTGGCCATCATCACGCTGGGCTTCGGCGAGATCATCCGCATCTTCCTGCTCAACATGGACCGCCCGGTGAACATCACCAACGGCCCCAAGGGCATCAGCCAGATCGACACCATTTCCGTCTTCGGGCTGGACCTGGGCAAGCGCCTGACCATCGGCGACTACACCTTCCAGCCGGTGACGCTGTACTACTACCTGATCCTGTTCTTCGTGGTGCTGGCGGTGGTCATTTCCTACCGCCTGCAGGACTCGCGCGTCGGCCGCGCCTGGATGGCCATCCGCGAGGACGAGATCGCGGCCAAGGCCATGGGGCTGAACACGCGCAACCTCAAGCTGCTGGCCTTCGGCATGGGTGCCTCGTTCGGCGGTGTCTCCGGTGTGCTGTTCGCGTCGTTCCAGCGCTTCGTCTCGCCCGAGTCGTTCTCGCTGATGGAATCGGTGATGGTGGTGGCCATGGTGGTGCTCGGCGGCATCGGCCACATTCCCGGTGTGATCCTGGGCGCGCTGCTGCTGGCGGGCCTGCCCGAGGTGCTGCGCCACGTGGCGCACCCGCTGACCGAACTGACCGGCGGGCGCCTGGGCCCTGAAATCCTGCGCCAGTTGCTGATCGCGCTGGCCATGGTGGTGGTGATGCTGCTGCGGCCCAGGGGCCTGTGGCCCGCTCCCGAGCACGGCAAGTCATTGGGCAAATGAGGGCGGCCATCATGTCTGAAACCATTCTGAAAGTGGCCAACGTCTCCAAACGCTTCGGTGGCCTGCAGGCCCTGAGCGACGTGGGCATCGAAATCCAGCGCGGCCAGGTATACGGCCTGATCGGTCCCAACGGCGCCGGCAAGACCACGTTCTTCAACGTGCTGACCGGGCTGTACACGCCCGACAGCGGCAGCTTCGAACTGGCCGGCAAGGCCTACACCCCCACGGCGGTGCACGACGTGGCCAGGGCCGGCATCGCGCGCACCTTCCAGAACATCCGGCTGTTCGCCGAGATGACGGCGCTGGAGAACGTGATGGTCGGGCGCCACGTGCGCACGCACTCCGGGCTGCTCGGTGCCATGCTGCGCACGCCCGGCTTCAAGCGCGAGGAAGCCGAGATACGGGCCCGGGCGCGCGAACTGCTGGCCTACGTGGGCATCGAGAAATTCGCCGACTACAAGTCGCGCACGCTCAGCTACGGCGACCAGCGCCGGCTGGAGATCGCCCGCGCC
>CAZFOT010000237.1:0-5499 GCA_964520365.1 uncultured Hydrogenophaga sp. | reverse complement strand
GCCAGGCGGATGCGCTGCGCTTCGCCGCCCGAGAGCGTGTCGGCGCTGCGGTCCAGGCTGAGGTAGTTCAGGCCGACGTCGTTGAGGAACTTCAGGCGCTGGCGGATTTCGTTGATCACGCGCGCGGCGATGTCGCCCTTGGCGCCGCTGAGCTCCAGCCGCTGGAAGTACGCCAGCGCCTCGCCCAGCGTGATGTGGCTGATCTTGTAGATCGGCTGCTTCTGCTCGCCTTCGCCCACGAACACGTGACGCGCTTCCCTGCGCAGGCGCGCGCCGCCGCAGTCGGGGCAGGGCCGCACGGCGCGGTAGCGCGAAAGCTCCTCGCGCACGGCCGCGCTGTCGGTTTCGCGGTAGCGGCGCTCGAAGTTGCGGATGATGCCCTCGAACGGGTGCTTCTTGCTGATGCGCTTGCCCGCTCGCTCGCCCGACTCCAGCGCGTAGCTGAACTTGATTTCCTCCTCGCCCGAGCCGTACAGCAGCACCTGCCGGACCGCCTCGCTCAGGGACTCCCAGGGCGCGTCGGTGCTGAAGCGGTAATGCGCCGCCAGGCTTTCGACCATGGCGAAGTAGTAGCCGTTGCGCCGGTCCCAGCCCTTGATGGCACCGCTGGCCAGGCTCAGCGTGGGAAACGCCACCACGCGTGCCGGGTCGAAGAAGTCGGTGTGGCCCAGGCCATCGCAGGTGGGGCAGGCGCCCATGGGCGAATTGAACGAGAACAGGCGCGGTTCGAGCTCGCCCACGGTGTAGCTGCACACGGGGCAGGCGAAACGGGCCGAGAAACCGTGTTCGGCCCCGCCGTCCATTTCCTTTGCGATGGCCCGGCCGTCGGCCAGCCGCAGCGCGGCCTCGAAGCTCTCGGCCAAGCGCTGACGAAGCGGGTTCACACCCTCTTCCTCGCTGTCGGTGCGCACCTTGATGCGGTCGATCACCACGTCGATGTTGTGCTTCTCGGTCTTCTTCAGCGCCGGCAGGGCGTCGATGTCGAACACCTCTCCGTCGATGCGCAGACGCACGTAGCCCTGGGCCTGCATGTCTGCAAACAGCTCGGTGAACTCGCCTTTCTTCTCCCGCGCCACCGGCGCCAGGATCATCAGCCGCGTGCCTTCGGGCAGGGCCAGCACGGCATCGACCATCTGGGCCACGCTCTGCGCGGCCAGCGGCAGGTCGTGCTCGGGGCAATGCGGCGTGCCGGCGCGGGCGTAGAGCAGGCGCAGGTAGTCGTGGATCTCGGTGACCGTGCCGACGGTGGAGCGCGGGTTGTGGCTGGTGGCCTTCTGCTCGATGGCGATCGCCGGCGACAGGCCTTCGATCAGGTCCACGTCGGGCTTGTCCATCAGCTGCAGGAACTGGCGCGCGTAGGCCGAGAGGCTCTCCACGTAGCGGCGCTGGCCTTCGGCGTACAGCGTGTCGAACGCCAGGCTGGACTTGCCCGAGCCGGACAGGCCGGTGATCACCACCAGCGCATGCTTGGGAATGTCCAGGTCGATGTTCTTGAGGTTGTGGGTGCGCGCACCGCGCACCGCCAGCACCGCCGGGCGGTGCGGAGCGGACAGCGGCTGGATCGCGGATGGGGGCAGCGGAGGCAGAGGATGGTTCAAGGCGGGCCAGGCAAAGTAGACCGGAAGGCAACCCGACATGATAAATCCGGGGTGGCTTTCGTGGGAATGCGCGGAGCATCCCCGGAAAACCGCCCGCGCGCCTGCCTCTATGATCGGGTCCGATGATGCGTTTCGAGATTCCCTGGCTGATGGAACAAACCCCCGCCGTTCAGGCCCTGCTCGGGCTGGCGGCCATGTTGCTGCTGGCCTACGTGGCCCGGTGGCTGGTGCAGGCGGTGCTACGGCACGGCGTGAGCCGCTGGGCACAGGCCCTGGAGGGCGGCTGGTCCCAGGTGCTGCTGCACCCGACCGTGCTCAGGCGGCTGGCACGGATGGTGCCCTCTCTGGTGGTGCAGACCACGGTGGGCCTCATTCCGCACCTGCCCGCGGTGGCCGAGGCGGTGATCCGCAATGTGGCAGTGGCGATCACGGTGCTGCACGGCGTGCGGGTGCTGATGGCGCTGCTCGACGCGGTGCAGGAACACCACGAACGCGCCGGGACCGGCGATGCGGCGCCCGAGCGCTCGATCAAGAGCCACATCCAGCTCGGCAAGCTGGTGCTGATGCTGCTGGGCGGCATCGTCATCGTCGCCGCGCTGATCGACCGATCGCCGCTGATCCTGCTCTCGGGCCTGGGCGCCATGTCGGCGGTGCTGCTGCTGGTGTTCAAGGACACGCTGTTGTCGTTCACGGCCGGGGTGCAGCTCGCTTCCAACGACATGCTGCGCGTGGGCGACTGGATCGAAATGCCGCAGCTCGGCGCCGACGGCTTCGTCGTCGACATCGCGCTGCACACGGTCAAGGTGCAGAACTGGGACAAGACCATCACCACCATCCCGACCTGGCGCCTGATGTCGGAGAGCTTCCGCAACTGGCGCAGCATGTTCGGCTCGGGCGGGCGCCGGATCAAGCGCACCATCCGCCTGGACACCTCGTCGGTGCGCTTTCTGGCGCCCACGGACGTGGAGCGGCTCAGGCACATCGCGCTGATCCAGCCCTACATGGAACGCAAGCTGCAGGAGGTGCAGGGCACCAACGAGGCGCTGGGCCGCACGCTGGGCGAGCTGGCCGGCGATCCCGCCAACCAGCGCCGGCTGACCAACCTGGGCACCTTCAGGGCCTACATCGACGCCTACCTGCGCCAGCACCCGGGCATCAACCAGGACATGATCCTGATGGTGCGCGCCATGGAGCCGTCGGCCCAGGGCGTGCCGATGGAGATCTACTGCTTCACCTCGAGCACGGCCTGGGTGATCTACGAGGGCGTGCAGAGCGACATCTTCGACCACCTGCTGGCCATCCTGCCCGAATTCGGCCTGCGGCTGTTCCAGGAGCCCGCCGGACACGACCTCGCCGCTCGTCTGGGCACGCCGCGCGACGCATGAAACAGAGGGCGGATCTGCTCGGCAGCGCGGCCCTCACCCCCCTTCGGCAGGCTCAGGGTAGGCCAAGGGAGAGCAAGACCCGCAACGCGTGAAGTGTCTTTATCAAGGGGCATCAAGGGTCCGGCTCTGCCGGCCCAAGATGCCGTCCCCCCTCCAAGCGCCCTTCGGGCGCGCCAGGGAGGGGGGAAGCCGCGCAGCGGCGCAGGGGGGTATCTCAAGCCTCGCCTGGCGGACGGGGCAGCTCCGGCTCCAGCGGATTGGGACCTGCACCCGGCGCGCGCGCCTGCGCCAGGTAGTGGCAGGCGCGCCAGAGGTGGCGCGCGGTGCGCTCCAGCCAGCGGAAGGTGTCGGTGCGCGTCAGCGCCATGGCCTGGCTGGGGCCGGACGGGATCGATCCGCTGAGCACGTCGTGCCGCATCTGGCGCGACAGGCTGGTCAGGGTCATGGCATCGGCTTCGATCTGCGGCAGGCTCTGGTCGAGCGCCTGCGCCTCCAGGCCCTGTTGCGCGACGGCCAGCATGTGGTGGCTGTTCTCCAGCGCCCACTGGTAGGCCGGCTCCGCCAAGTCCACCCGCGCCTGCGCCAGGCCGTCCAACCGCGCGCGCCAGCGCATCAGGTGGTCGATGGCGTGCAACTGCGCCACGCGCTGCGCGGCCGCCGCCGCGTCGCCCGCGGGCAGCTCGACCCGGCTGACGAAGTCGTAGGCCTCGTGCAGAGCGGGTTCGACGCCTTCGAGGCGGCGCCGGAGCCCTTCGGCCCCTGCGGTCGCTTCGCCGCGCAGCATGGCGGCGTGAGCCTCCAGCAGGTCGCGGGCGGTCTGCTCCAGGGCCCGCTGGGCCGCTTCCAGCGCCACCGGCGCGATGGACAGCATGGACGCGTCGAGCCGCTGCGTGGCGGCCGCCTTGTCCTCCCCGGGCAGCAGGCGCTCCACCCGGCGGGCGAAGCGGTCGGTGAACGGCAGGAACAGCACCACGCCCACCGCGATGAACAGGGTGTGGAAAGCCGCCAGGCTGGTGGCGCCGGCGTCGAGCCCCGCGTGCCGGCCGAGCCAGTCGATGGCGCTCAGGAACACCGGCAGCAGCACGATGGCGATCAGGCCGGCCGCCAGGTTGAACAGCACGTAGGCCAGGGCGGTCCGCTTGGCGTGGATGGTGCCGCCGATGGCCACCAGCGCGCCGGTCAGGGTGGTGCCGATGGCCGCGCCCACCACCAGCGCGGAGGCCTGCTCCATGTTCACGGTCCCGGTGTGCAGGGCCGTGAGCGCGGTGGCGATGGCGGCGGTGGAGGACTGCAGCAATGCGGTCAGCGCCAGCCCGACCAGCAGGATGAGCATGCGCGCGCCGTAGCCGCCGGCCGGCAGGCTGGCGAGCTGGAAGGTGTCGGCCAGGCCGCGCATGCCCTCCTGCAGCGTGTTCAGGCCCAGGAACATCAGGCCGAAGCCCGCCAGGGCCAGGCCCAGGTGGCCCCAGCGCCCCTTCTTGAGCAGCTTGAGCATGGCGCCGATGCCGATCAGCGGCAGCGTGTAGAAGCCCAGGTTCACCTTCAGCCCCAGGCTGGCCACGATCCAGCCGGTGGCGGTGTTGCCCAGGCTGGCGCCGATCAGCACGCCGATGGCCTGCGAGAAGGTGATCAGGCCCGCGCTGACGAAACCGATCAGGGTCACCGTGGTGGCGGTGGAGGACTGCGCCACCATGGTCGCCAGCGTGCCCGAGACGAAGGCCTTGGCCGGCGTGCCGGTGAAGCGGGCCAGCGCCTGTTTCATGGCGCCGCCGCCGAACGCCACCAGGCCGTCCGAGAGCAGCATCATCCCGATCAGGAAGAGGCCGATGCCGCCGACGAAGGGAAAGAGGATGTCCTGCATCAGGCGGTGATTAAAGCACCCCCTGCGCCCCTCCCTCCCCCACGAAGCGCTGGGACCAGCCGGTGCGCCGCATGATCCATTTCTCCGTCTCGGCGACGATGAAGACGATCAGCCCGGCCGCGATCACCCGGCCCCATTCGGCCGCGCCGAGGTGGGCGGAGCCGAACACCGCGTGCATCCAGGGGCTGTGCGTGAAGGCCAGCTGCATCAGCACGCCGGCCCCGATGGCGGCCAGCACATAGGGATTGCCCAGCAACCCGTCGCGGTTGGCGACCGGCTGGAATATGCGGCGGCTGTTGAGCAGGTAGAACATCTCGCACACCACCACCGCGTTGACGGCCATGGTCTGCGCCACGGCCATGCTCGCGCCCCGCTCCAGCTCCCACAGGAACAGCCCGAGCGAGGCCGACATCATGAGGAAAGAGACCATGACCACCCGCCAGGCGAAGAAGCCGGTGAGCAGCGGCTCGGACGGGGGGCGCGGCCGGCGCAGCATGATGCCGCGCTCGGCCGGCTCGAAGGCCAGCGCCAGGCCCAGGGTGCTGGAGGTCACCAGGTTGATCCAGAGGATCTGCGCCGGCGACATGGGCAGCGACAGGCCGAACAGGATGGCCGCGATCACCACCAGCGCCTCGCCGCCGTTGGTGGGCAGCAT
>CAZFOT010000236.1:0-5524 GCA_964520365.1 uncultured Hydrogenophaga sp. | reverse complement strand
GCACCGAAGGTCCGGCTCCGCCGGCCCAAGGGTGCCGTCCCCCCTCCAAGCGCCGAAGGCGCGCCAGGGAGGGGGGAAGCCGCGCAGCGGCGCAGGGGGGAGTTCTCCCTCAAGCCCGACCGATGATGCTTGCCGTGGCCATGAGTTCTTCCAGCAAGGCCAGCGACACTCCGCCCGAGACCGCGTAGGGATCGAACTCGGGTCGCTCCGAGTACTTCAGCACGATCGAGGTGTTGAGCTTGGACAGGTTCACCTGGCCCATGGTCCAGCCGCCGAACCGGCGCTCGGTGATTTCTTCGTAGTGCAGCAGCACCACGTCGGTGTGGCGCTCGTCGATCACGATGTGGTTGTAGAGCGCATTGACCGCCGTGCGTCCGCCCTCGATGGCCTGCAGGAACACGCCGCCGCCATAACAAAGCACGCCGGTGATGCCGTTGCCGAGGTTGTGGGAGCGCGACGACTCCAGGATGGAGTCGATGGCCTTGGAGCAGTCCTTGTTGACGGCGCGGCTGACGTAGAGCAAACGGACCAGCATGGTGGGTATCTTCCAGGTTTCAACGCGGAATGAGGGACAGGAATTCGCGGCGCAGGTTGGGGTCCTTGAGGAACACGCCGCGCATGACCGAATTGATCATCTTGCTGTCCATGTCCTTCACGCCGCGCCAGGCCATGCAGTAGTGGCTGGCTTCCATCACGATGGCCAGGCCGTCGGGCTGGGTCTTTTCCTGGATCAGGTCGGCCAGCTGCACGACCGCCTCTTCCTGGATCTGCGGGCGGCCCATGATCCATTCGGCCAGGCGCGCGTATTTCGACAGGCCGATCACGTTGGTGTGCTCGTTGGGCATCACACCGATCCAGATCTTGCCGATGACGGGGCAGAAGTGGTGGCTGCAGGCGCTGCGCACGGTGATGGGGCCGACGATCATCAGCTCGTTGAGGTGTTCGGCGTTCGGGAACTCGGTGACGCCAGGGCCCTTCACGTAGCGGCCGTTGAACACCTCCTTGAGGTACATCTTGGCCACGCGCCGAGCGGTGTCGCTGGTGTTGTGGTCGTTCCCGGTGTCGATCACCATGCTGTCGAGCACGCCCTGCATCTTCTCGGCCACTTCGTCGAGCAGCAGGTCGAGCTCACCGGGCCGGATGAACTCGGCGATGTTGTCGTTGGAGTGGAAACGCTGGCGAGCGGCCTTGACGCGTTCGCGGATCTTGACGGAAAGGGGCACTCCCTGAACGTCGTCCTGGGCGGAATCGGAAGCCATGGGCGAATCGGTTTTCCTGAGCATTCGGCATGCTACCACCCCCCGTGCCGCCGCGTGGCGCGGGGGTGCATCAGTACCGATGCCCCGTCAGGAACAGGGTCACGCGCATGAAAGCAAACGCCAGGCGGTCCAGCGCGCGCTTGAGCATCGGCCTGCGCCCCAGCGCCTGGGCGTCCACCCGCTGTCCGGCATGGCGCACGATCTCATCCAGGCGCTCGTGCAACTGGCGGGCAAAGCGCTGGTCCCTGGTCATGACGTTGGCCTCCCTGGCCAGCAGCAGCGACAGGGGGTCGAGGTTGGTGGAGCCCACCGTGGCCCAGCGCTGATCGACCACGGCCACCTTGGCATGCAGCGAACTGGGCGCGTACTCGTGGATCTCGATGCCCGCTTCGAGCAGGGTCTGGTAGACCGGGCGCGCGGCGTGGTACTGCAGGAAGTTCTCGTACTTGCCCTGCAGCAGCAGGCGCACCACCACGCCTCGGCCAACGGCCATCGTCAGCGCCCGGCGCAGCCGCCGGCCCGGAATGAAATAGGCGTTGGCAATGACGATCTCGCGCCGCGCCTCGCCGATGGCCTTGAGATAGGCGCGCTCGATGTCGTGCCGATGGGTCAGGTTGTCGCGCAGCAGCAAGGTGGCGCGGGCGCCGTCCACCACGAGCGGCGCGGCCGCGTCGCCATCCGCGCCCGCCACACGGGCCGCCGGGTCGAGCGCGCGCAGCAAGCGCGAGAAATCGCCGATCGGGCTGGCCTCGCGAAGCGCGTCCCAGGCGGCCTTGAACTCGCGCCGCCGCGCCTTGCGCACCGCCTGCAGGCGCCACCAAAGCTGTTCCATGGTTTCCACCATCTCGGCCACCAGCGGCCCGGCCACGCGCAGCGAGAAGTCCAGCCGAGGCGCCGTCAGCCGGCCCAGCGCGACGTCATCCCGATCGTCGATGAGGTTGATGCCGCCACAGAAGCCGATGGTGCCGTCGACCACACAGAGCTTGCGGTGCAGGCGCCGCCAGGTGCGGGGCCCGAGCAGGCCCAGGCGGCCCATCGGCGCGTAGACCCGCCAGCGCACGCCGGCGGCGGCGAAGCGCCGCGTCCATTCGGCCGGAATGCGCGGCGTGCCCGCGCCGTCCACCACCAACCGCACGTTGACGCCGCGCCGTGCCGCGCGCTCCATGGCCTCGGCCACCAGCAAGGCCGTGCCGGCGAACTCGAAGATGTAGGTCTCCACGTGGACCACGCTGCGCGCCGCGTCCATCGCCTCCGCCAGCGCAGGAAAAAGCTCCGCGCCGCCCTGCAGCAACAGCAGTTGATGCCCGGCGTCATTGATGGCGCGCGCGGTGGGCATGCCTACAGGGCCAGTTCAGCGATCAGCGGCAGGTGGTCCGACATGCGCGACCATGCGCGACCGTGCGGCACCTGGGCCGACACCAGCGTCAACCCCCGCACATAGATGCGGTCGAGGTGCAGCAGCGGCAGGCGCGAGGGGTAGGTCGGCAGGCGGATGCCGTCGAAGGTGTGCAGGCCGAGCGCGGCCATGGGCTGGTGCAGCTGGGCACCCCAGTCGTTGAAATCGCCGGCCACGATCAGCGGCGCGCTGGTGGGCACCTCATTGACCAGGAACTTCCCGAGCCGCTGCACCTGGCGCTCGCGGCTGGCATGGATGAGGCCAAGGTGCACCACCACCACGTGCACGTCCACCCCGTCGATGAACAGCTGGGCGTGCAGCAGCCCGCGCTGCTCGAAGCGGTGGTCCGACACGTCGGAGTGGCGGCTGTCGAGCACCGGCCAGCGCGAGAGCACGGCGTTGCCATGCTCGCCGTGGCGCGTGATGGCGTTGGTGCGGTAGACCGCTTCATAGCCATCGGGCGTCAGGTAGTTGGCCTGGTCGAGGTCGGGCCAGCGGGTGAACTGCTTCTCCAACTTGCGGTGGTGCCGGCGGACTTCCTGCAGGCACACGATGTCGGCATCGAACTGCTCCACCGCGTGCGCGAGGTTGTGGATTTCCAGCCGGCGCGCCAGCCCCAGGCCCTGGACGCCCTTGTGGATGTTGTATGTGGCGACACGCAAAGTGCTCATGACACGAATGATCGCACGGGAGATGCGTTGCGAGCCCGCTGGCGCAAGGGCCTTGCCACCGGATGGATTCGGACATTCATTGGCCCGGGCCCACCCCCGGCGTCCAGCGCGACAGCAGCAGGATGGCTTCCGCGTTCGATGGCGAAAAACACCGGTCGGCCGCTTCGCGCCAGGGCAGCCAGACCTGGTCGCGGTGTTCGCGCGCGCTCAGCGTCACCGGCACCGGGGCCGGCAGGCACAGTCCGAACAGGTGCTCGGTGTTGCGGGTGACGCCCGGCGCATAGCGGTGGCGCCATTGGGGATAGATCTCGTAGACGTTCTCGATGCCCCAGTCGGTCAGCGCATGACCGGGCGCGCGCGCGTCAAGGCCGGTCTCTTCGGCCACTTCGCGCACGGCAGTGGCTTCGAACGGTTCGTCCTCGGTGTCCTTGGACCCGGTCACCGACTGCCAGAAACCGGGCGCATCGGCGCGCTCGATCAGCAGCACCTCCAGCGCCGGCGTGTGAATCACCACCAGCACCGACTGCGGGATCTTCATGGCCTCAGGCGCCCGACCAACGGCGCGGCGGCGCGCACGCGCTGCAGGAGCTTCCAGGCCGACCAGGCACCCCAACCCAGGCGCCATGCGCGGCGCGGGCGCCACGCCGCCAGCACGACCGCGCCAGCGGCCACGGCCAGCGGGTTGGCACGCAGCCAGTACCACGCATCCTGCAGCCGGTCGGCGGCCGAAAAAACCGGTTGCAGCCCCTCGGCGTCCCGCTCCAGGCGAGCGCGCAAGGCGGCGGAACGCTGCACCAGCACCATCCGGCGTTCCAGCAGGCGCTGCGCCGCGGGCTGTTGCGCCGACGGCCCGCTCATGGCGTCAGGCTTTCCCGATCCCGCCGAAGCTCTTCCACGCTCGACGAAAACAGCCGCGAACCCGCCAGTGCCCTGGACCGGGCCATGTACGCCGATACGCCGCCGAGCACCAGGAAAAGGGTCGCGAACACCGACAGGGCCAGCAAGCGGTGGGTGTCCCACAACGCCACCGTGACGAGAATGGCCAGGAACACGATGCCAAGGCCAAGGGAGATCAGCGCCACGGCCCCGAACAGCAGCAGCCCGGCCACGCGCTGCACCTCCTCCTGGGCCTCGACGCTGAGCAACTCCAGGCGGACCTGGAGCAACTCCAGCAAGGTCGCCGCCAACCGCTTCAGCGTGGGTGACAGGCGCGGCGGCGGGTTGGACATCGCGGCGCAGCCCGGGTTCAGCGGCGGCCGAGCAGCAGGCCGACGATGAGGCCCAGCGCGGCGGCGGTTCCGACGGAGCGCCAGGGGTGTTCGTGCACGTAGTCGTCGGTGACGCGCGCCATCTCCCGCGTCTTCTCCTTCACGGAGTCCTCCACGTCGGCCAGCTTGTGGCGCGCGTTGCGCAGGTTGTCGCTGATCTTCTCGCGCAGTTCCGCCACCTTGCCCTCGGTCTGGTCGGCCGTGGCCTGCATCAGCTCTTCCGCGTCCGAAATGACACGCTGCAAGTCGCTGACCAGCCGTTCCTTGTCGGCCAGCGCGCTTTGCTTGGATCTGCTCATGGTCGTTCCCCTTGGTGGTCAAAAGGCCATGTTAACAAACGCAGCCCGGGGCACACGGGGAACGCCTTCAGTTGCGCAGACGAATGTGCAGCTCGCGCAGTTGCTTCTCGTCCACCATGCTCGGCGCCTGGGTCAGCAGGCACTGCGCGCGCTGCGTCTTCGGGAAGGCGATCACGTCGCGGATCGATTCGGCGCCGGTCATCAGCGTGACGATGCGATCCAGGCCGAACGCCAGGCCGCCGTGCGGCGGCGCGCCGTACTGCAGCGCGTCGAGCAGGAAGCCAAACTTGAGCTGAGCCTCCTCGGGCGTGATCTTCAGGGCGTCGAACACCTTCTGCTGCACGGCCGCGGTGTGGATACGCACCGAGCCGCCGCCGATCTCCCAGCCGTTGAGCACCATGTCGTAGCCCTTGGCGATGCACTTCTCGGGCGCGCTGACCATCCAGTCCTCGTGGCCGTCCTTGGGCGCGGTGAAGGGGTGGTGCACCGCCGTCCAGCGGTCGGCTTCCTCGTCGTGTTCGAACATCGGGAAGTCCACCACCCACAGGGGCGTCCAGCGGTCTTCGAACAGGCCGTTCTTCTTGCCCAGTTCGCTGTGGCCGATCTTGATGCGCAGGTTGCCGATGGCGTC
>CAZFOT010000235.1:328-5564 GCA_964520365.1 uncultured Hydrogenophaga sp. | reverse complement strand
CACCATCGCCTTCGGCATGGGCATCGACAAGCCGGACGTGCGCTTCGTCGCCCACGTGGACATGCCCAAGAACATCGAGGGCTACTACCAGGAAACCGGCCGCGCCGGCCGCGACGGCGAACCGGCCAACGCCTGGATGGCCTACGGCCTGCAGGACGTGGTCAACCAGCGCCGCATGATCGACGAAAGCCCGGCGGCCGACGAATTCAAGCAGGTGCTGCGCGGCAAGCTCGACGCCCTGCTCACGCTGGCCGAGGCCAGCGACTGCCGGCGCGTGCGGCTGCTGTCGTATTTCGGCGAGGCCAGCCAGCCTTGCGGGAACTGCGACAACTGCCTGACGCCGCCCGAACTGTTCGATGCCACCGAATCGGCGCGCAAACTGCTGTCGTGCATCTACCGCGTGCAGCAGGCCAGCGGCATGGCCTTCGGCGCCGGCCACGTCATGGACATCCTGCGCGGCAAGGTCACGGAGAAGGTCACGCAGCACGGGCACGACAAGCTCTCCACCTTCGGCATCGGCGCCGACCTGAACGAGACCCAGTGGCGCGCCCTGCTGCGCCACCTGATCGCGCGCGAGGCGGTGCAGGTGAACGACGCGCCGTACAACACGCTGCACCTGACCGGCACGGCGCGCGCCATCCTCAAGGGCGAGAGCGAGGTGTGGCTGCGCCAGGTCAGCGAAAAGGCCAGCCGTTCGCGCGGCAGCCGTCCGGCCCGCCGCGGCCACGCGGCAGCCGCGCCCGACGGCCAGCCGCTGAGCCTGGCCGAGCGCGAGTGCCTGGACGCGCTCAAGGCCTGGCGCGCCGAAGTCGCGCGCGAGCACAACCTGCCGGCCTTCGTCATCTTCCACGACGCCACGCTGCGCGCCATCGCCGCCCGGCGCCCCCGCTCCGAGGCCGACCTGGACGGCATCTCGGGCATCGGCCAGAAGAAACGCGAAGCCTACGGCAGCGACGTGCTGCGGGTGGTGAGTGCTTTCGGGTAGCAAGGGCGGCGTTCCCGGCCGGGAATGTTTACCTCCGTTGGACCGGTTTTTCGCGGGCCGACCGCCTGTCGCCGCGCGCGCCGATTTCCCTCTCGAAAGCTCAAGGCAAGGCCTCTTTCTGACGATGAAGCGGATGAGCCGGGTCTGTTCCCGGCAACCGCCCACACATCACGAAAGGGAGCGCGACATGTTCTTCAAGCTGCCCTGGTTCGGCAAGAAAAAGAGAGAGCCCTACCACGACACACAGATGCTGGAGCTGGACTTCATCGTCGACGAATGCCACGACGCCCTGTCCGACATCGTCGATCCGACGCGCGCGCGCCTGCAGGCCGCCCTGATGATGTGCGAAAGCCCCAAGGATCTCTGGTTCCTGCGCAGCAAGCTGCATGCGCTGATTTCCCGGCACCACTGCCAGAGCGTGGCCAACGAGCGCGTGTCCCGGCTCGACCAGAAGCTGCGCTTCCTGGTCGATCACCATCCGGACTATTCACCCGAGGAACTGCCGAGCGGACCGATGGTGCTGGTTCACTGATCCTGGGCGCGGCGCCCCGGCCCCGGCTTTCCGTTTCTCCTCTTGCCCGTCCTGGTGACGGGCTTCTTTTTTTCTGGCACCGCGGTCATTTTGCGGCCGCCGATTCCCACGTCCGACAGCCTCCTAGAATCGCCGGCATGTCCTCTGCGCTTCCCCTGCTCATCGTCAAGGCCGGCACCACCCACGCGCACATCCGCGAACGCCTTGGCGATTTCGACGACTGGATCGGCGCCGGCCTGCGCGAAGGTGGTGCCGAGGTACGCACGCACGACGCGCAAGGCGACACACCGCCGCCGCCGCTGGACACCATCGCCGGCATCGTGATCACCGGCTCGCACGCGATGGTGAGCGATCGGCCAGCCTGGAGCGAGGCGCTGGTGCCCTGGCTCCAGGCTGCCGTGCGCACGGAGACCCCCGTGCTCGGCATCTGCTACGGCCATCAGTTGCTGGCGCACGCCCTGGGCGGCGAGGTCGGCCACCACCCCGAGGGCGTAGAGATCGGCACCGTGGCGGTAACGCTGCGCACCGCCGCACACGACGACCCCCTGCTCGGCGCACTGCCCGGCACCTTCGACGCGCAAGCGGTTCACTGGCAATCCGTTCGCCGGCTGCCGCCCGGCGCGGTGCTGCTGGCCGGCAACGCGCACGAGCCCCACCATGCCTTCCGCGTCGGCCGCAACGCCTGGGGCGTGCAGTTCCACCCGGAGTTCAGCGACGAGGCGCTGCGCGCCTACCTGGACGGGCTGGGCCCCACGCTGGCGCGCGAGGGACGCGATGCCACGCACATCGCGGCCACGCTCAAACCAACGCCGGAAGCCGCGTCCGTGCTGTCGCGCTTTGCACGGCTCGCGCGCGCCAGCTGACCCGCAACCGGGCGCAAACCCTCAGAACCCGATCTTTCTCGCCTCGCGCACTTCCGGCTTGATGCGGTGCTCGGCCTCCAGCTGGGCCATGAACTCCCCGGGCTCCAGCGCTTCGGCGAGGATCTCCACCTGCCGCTTCACGGCAGCGAAGTCGCCCGGGCAGAGCTGATCGAGGCTGGCCAGGCGCGCGCGCAGGCCTTCGTCGAGCCGGCCGCGTTCACCGCCCAGCGCCTCCACCACGAACATGGTCTCGCGCTGCGCCGCCGTCAGCGGCTTGAAGCGGATCTTGAAGGTGAAGCGGCGCAGCGCGGCCTGGTCGATGCTGTCCATCAGGTTGGTGGTGCACACGAAGATGCCGGCAAAGCGCTCCATGCCCTGCAGCATCTCGTTGACCTCGGTCACCTCGTAGGTGCGCTGCGCGCCCCGGCGGTCCTGCAGGAAGCTGTCGGCCTCGTCGAGCAACAGCACCGCCTTCTCGGCCTCGGCCTCGCGGAACATGCCCGCCATCTGCTGCTCGGTCTCGCCGACGAACTTGCTCACCAGGTCGCTGGCGCGCCGGATCATGAGCGGGCGTTCTAGCTGCTGCGCCATGTGCTCGGCCAGCGCGGTCTTGCCGGTGCCGGGCGCGCCGTGGAAGCACAGGCAGCCGTGGCCGCGCGCCTTGAGCGCGGCGATGATGCGCGGCAGCTCGTAGCGCGATTCCACGTTGAGCATGTCCAGGCTGTACTGCGTGGCGCTGGGGCGCTGCACCAGGTCGGGCTTGCGGCCCAGGGCCAGGTCGGCATTCCGGAGCTGGCGCTCGATCAGTTCGTCGAGCAGCGGCGCGGCCTTGGGGCCGGCGCGCGCGGCGCGGCGGGCGCCGGGCTTGCCCGGGCTCGCGGCCAGCTCGGCGAAGCGCACCGCGGTGCGGATCTGCGCCGGCGTCAGGCCCTTGCGCTCGGTCAGGCGGGCCACCAGCGTGTCGGACACCGCCGCGCCTTCCAGCGTCTTGCGCACCAGCTGCTCGCGCGCGCCGGGCGGCGGGCTCTTGAGTTCGAGGTGGTAGGCGAAGCGGCGGCGGAACGCCGGGTCGATCTGCTCGATGCGGTTGGTCACCCACAGCGTGGGCACCGCGTTGGACTCCAGGATCTGGTTCACCCAGGCCTTGCCGCTGACGCTGTTGGTGTGGGGCGAAGCCACATGCTCGGCACGCGCCATGATCTGCGCGGCCTCGCTGGAGATGGGCGGAAACACGTCCTCCACTTCGTCGAACAGCAGCGCCGAATGCGCCGTGCCCTTGAGGAACACCTGCGCGATCTGCAGCGAGCGGTAGCGGTCGCGGCCCGAGAGCGCGTTGCCGTCGCGATCGGCGTATTCCACCTCGAACAGCTCCAGCCCCGCCGCCTGCGCCAGCGCGCGCGCCAGCTCGGTCTTGCCGGTGCCCGGCGGCCCGTACAGCAACACGTTCACGCCGGCTTCCTTGCGCGCCACGGCCTCGCGCAGCAGGCCCACGAGCAGGCGCACATCCTCGCCCACGTAGTCGAAATCGGCCGCGGCCAGCGCCGAGCGCGCCGCCGGTCGGGTGAACACGGCCATCAGTTCGCTCTGGCTGCGGTACTCGCGCATGAGCACCGGCGGCAGCTTTTCGCTGACCTTCATCAGGTCGGCGAGGTCGGTGATGTTGTGCTCGGAGATCAGGTTCTCGACCATGCCGATGCGCTCCAGGCGCGAGCCGGCGCGCAGCGCCTCGCCCACCTCGCTGGCCTTCACGCCGGCCACGTCGGCGATCGCCGCGTAGGCCTCGGGCGCGTTGTTCACCTTGAACTCGACCAGGATGGATCGCAGGTCGCGCTGGTAGCGCGCCAGCGTGCCGTACAGCAGCAGCGCGCGCTCGGCCCGGTTGAGCTGCAGCAGGCCGGCCAGCGCATCGATGTTCTTCTCGACCAGGGTGGACTGCTTCTTCAGCGCCTGGCTCAACCATTCGCCGGTGACCGCGAGCACCGACAGCAGGTCCTTCGGCGACTCCTTGGCGTATTCATCGAGATAGAAAAAGAGCGTGCCTTCCTCGTACGGCCCGCGCCACACGCCGTAGCGCTCCATGAAGCCGTTGGTGGACAGCTGCTCGTGGCCGCCCCACAAGTCGTTGTCGCGGCAGCGGCGGCCCAGGAAATCGCGCAGGCGCGCCAGCACGGTGAGGGGCCACACCAGATGGCGGCCGGCCAGCGACAGCATGGTGTTGAGGTCGCGGCGCACGTTGAAGCGCGGGCCTTGCCGCGCGGCCAGCGTGAGCACGAAATGCGAGCACATGAGGTCGAGCACCGGCGCCTGCCGCAGGCCGTGCGGCACGAACACGCGGCCCTCGCCCACGCAGTGGCTGCGCCCTTCGCGCGATTCCTTCGGTTCCAGCGCCGCGCGAGACACCGTCTCGACGGGCTGCACCGTGCGTTTGGCCATCCAGACACCTCCAACGAAACCACCGCACGCCACGAGGGCGCGCCCATTGCGGCTTTGAAGCGGAACATAACCCAGCTTGATGATTCATGGAAGGGCGTGATGGAGGCTGTCCGAGGAATTTGTCAGGCTTTGCCGCAGGCCCCGGGGTGCCGGCGAAGCGTCACAATCGCTCCATGCTGGGAAGACAAGACATCGAAGCGGCCGCGCGGCGGCTCGACGGCCAGGTGCTGGACACCCCGTGCGTGGAATCGCGCACGCTCTCGCAGCTCGTCGGCTGCCAGGTGTTCCTGAAGTTCGAGAACCTGCAGTACACCGCGTCGTTCAAGGAGCGCGGCGCGTGCAACAAGCTCGCCCAGCTCAGTGCCGAGGAACGCGCGCGCGGCGTCATTGCCATGAGCGCGGGCAACCATGCCCAGGGCGTGG
>CAZFOT010000235.1:0-318 GCA_964520365.1 uncultured Hydrogenophaga sp. | reverse complement strand
GCCTATCACGCGCAGCGCCTGGGCCTGCGCGCGGTGATCGTGATGCCGCGCTTCACGCCCGGCGTGAAGGTCGAGCGCACGCGCGGCTTCGGTGCCGAGGTGGTGCTGCACGGCGACACGCTGGAGGCTTCCCGCGCGCACGCGCGCGAGCTGGCCGAGCGCGAGGGACTGGTGTTCGTGCACCCCTACGACGACGAAGCCATCGTGGCCGGCCAGGGCACGGTGGCGCTGGAGATGCTGCGCACGCAGCCCGATCTGGACACCCTGGTCGTCGCCATCGGCGGCGGCGGGCTCATCGCCGGCATGGCCACCGCGGCC
>CAZFOT010000234.1:0-5588 GCA_964520365.1 uncultured Hydrogenophaga sp. | reverse complement strand
CGCGGTAGTGGCCGGCAGGTTCAGCGTGGCGTATTCGCTGCGCTTCACGGTCGACATCTTCTTCGGCGCCGACCGCTGCCACGCCCTGCCGCGCCTGCCGCACGAGCCGCCGCACTGGATGCGCGTGCCGATCGAACTGCTGGTGCTGGCCTGCCTGGTGGTGGGCGTGCTGCCGCAGTGGTCGATCCAGGACATCCTGTCCACCGCGGCCACGCCGGTCGTGGGGGGTGATCTGCCCGCGTTCAGCCTGGCGATCTGGCACGGCTTCAACCTGCCGCTGTGGATGAGCCTGCTGGCGCTGGCCGGCGGCATCGCGATCTTCCTGCTGCTGCGCCGGCCGATGGCGGGCGGGCGCCTGCAGCGCACGCCCGTGCTGAGCTGGGTCAGCGGCAAGCGCCTGTTCGAGGGCGCACTGGCCTTTCTCACGGCGGCGAGCCGCAACATCCAGCGCGCGCTGGGCACGCGGCGGCTGCAGCCCCAGATGCTGCTGCTGATGCTGCTGACCCTGCTGGCCGCGTTCGTGTCCCTGCGCTTCGCCACGGTGCAGACCTGGATTTCGGGCGAGCGCGACGCGCTGGTTTTCTCGCCGATGTTCGCGCTGCTCTGGCTGGTGGGCGCGGGCGGCGCCATCGGCGCGTCGTGGCAGGCCAAGTACCACCGGCTCACGGCGCTGGCGCTCATGAGCATCGCCGGTCTGGTCACCGTGGTCACCTTTGCCTGGTTCTCGGCGCCCGACCTGGCGTTGACGCAGCTCTCGGTGGAGGTGGTGACCACGGTGCTGATCCTGCTGGGCCTGCGCTGGCTGCCCAAGCGGGTCGAGGAAATGGACTTGCGCCTGCCGCTGCTCACGCGGGTCCAGGCCCGCCTGCGGCGCGGGCGCGACCTGCTGGTGGCCCTCACCGCCGGCGGCGGCATGGCGATGCTGTCGTACGCGCTCATGACGCGCGATTCCGCCCGGAGCATCTCGCCCTTCTTCCTCGAACGCTCGCTGCCCGAAGGCGGCGGCACCAACGTGGTCAACGTGATGCTGGTGGACTTCCGGGGCTTCGACACGCTGGGCGAGATCACCGTGCTGGGCATCGTGGCGCTCACGGTGTACGCGCTGCTGCGCCGGTTCCGCCCCGCGCGCGAAAGCATGGAGCTGCCCTTGCAGCAGCAGGCGCTGCCGGCCGACCTGGCCACCGACCTCGTGAACGCGCAGACGGTGGCGGACACCGCGCGCGGCTACCTGCTGGTGCCGGCGGTGCTGGTTCGCCTGGTGCTGCCGATCGCGGGCGTGATCGGCGTGTATCTCTTCATGCGCGGGCACAACGAACCCGGGGGCGGGTTCGTGGCCGGCCTGGTGCTCTCCACCGCGTTCATCCTGCAGTACATCGTCTCGGGCACGCAGTGGGTCGAGGCGAACATGCGCTTGCTGCCGGTGCGCTGGATCTCGGCGGGCCTGCTGCTCGCGGCCTTCACGGGCCTGGGCTCGCTGGTGTTCGGCTATCCCTTCCTCACCACCCACACCGCCCACCTGGACCTGCCCTTGCTGGGCGAAATCCACGTCGCCAGCGCCCTGTTCTACGACATCGGCGTGTTCACCCTGGTGGTGGGCGCCACGCTGCTGATCCTCACGGCCCTGGGCCACCAGTCCGTGCGCGGGCACCGCCGCGTGCCCACCGACGCCCGCGATGCCGGCGGCCAGAACCGGGGAGACTCCTGATGGAAATCGTGCTTGCCCTGGCGATCGGGGTGCTCACCACCTGCGGCGTGTGGCTGATGCTGCGCCCGCGCACCTACCAGGTGATCATGGGCCTGGCCCTGCTCGGCTATGGCGTCAACCTGTTCATCTTCAGCATGGGCCGCCTGTCCGTGGACAGCGAGCCGATCCTGGTTCCCGGGCTGCCCACCACGCTGGAGTACTACGTCGATCCGCTGCCGCAGGCGCTGGTGCTCACGGCCATCGTCATCGGCTTTGCCATGACGGCGCTGTTCCTGGTGGTCATGATGGCGCAGCGCGGCTTTTCCGGCAATGACCACGTGGACGGCCGGGAGGACGGCGAATGATGGACTGGGCACGATCCCTGATGCCGCACCTGATGGTGGCGCCCATCCTGCTGCCGCTGCTGGCCGCCTGCGTGCTGCTGCTGCTGGGCGAAAGCCGGCACCGCACCAAGGCCGCGCTGAGCATGGGGGTGACCACGGCCCACCTGGTGATCGCGGTGCTGCTGCTGCTCTGGGTCAAGGGCGGCGACCAGCCCAGCGCGTTCGGCGTCTACCTGCCCTCCAACTGGGAAGTGCCTTTCGGCATCGTGCTCGTGCTGGACCGGCTCTCGGCGCTGATGCTGGTCATGGCCGCCCTCGTGGCCTTGATGGCCCTGCTGTTCGCACTGGCCCGCTGGCACAAGGCGGGCGCGCACTTCCACCCGCTGATCCAGATCCAGATCATGGGCATCAACGGCGCCTTCCTCACCGGCGACCTGTTCAACCTGTTCGTGTTCTTCGAGGTCATGCTGGCCGCGTCCTACGGGCTGCTGCTGCACGGTTCCGGGCCGGCGCGGGTGAAGGCGGGCCTGCACTACATCGCCATCAACCTGGCCGCGTCCTCGCTGTTCCTGGTCGGCGCGGCGCTGATCTACGGCGTGACGGGCACGCTCAACATGGCCGACCTGGCCGCGCGCATCCCGGCGGTTGCCGCCGGGGACCGGGCGCTGCTGCACGCCGGCTGCGCCATCCTGGCGGTGGCGTTCCTGGCCAAGGCGGCGATGTGGCCGCTGAACTTCTGGCTGGTGCCCGCCTATGCCAGCGCCAGCGCGCCATCGGCCGCGGTGTTCGCCCTGCTCACCAAGGTGGGTATCTACGTGCTGCTGCGCCTGTCCACGCTCCTGTTCTCCGCGGACGCCGGCGATTCGGCCGGTTTCGGCAGCCACTGGCTGTTCTGGGGCGGGCTGGCCACGCTGTCGTTCGGCGCCATCGGCATGCTTTCGGCGCAGCGCCCGGCGCGGCTGGCGGGTTTCGCGGCCATCATCTCGTCGGGCACGCTCATGGCGGTGCTCGGGCTGGCCCGGCCCGAGGTCACGGCCGGTGCGCTGTACTACATGCCCGCGTCCACCTTTGCGGTGGCGGCGTTCTTCCTGCTGACCGAGCTCATGGACCGCTCGCGCCAGTCCGACTCGACCCGGCAACTGGCGCCCGAGGACGAAGAAGACCATCTGCCGTTCTCCATGGCCGAGCTCGAACTGGCCGATGGCGCCAACCTGGACGACGACGAAGTGCCGCTCATCGGCCGCGCCATCCCGGCCGCCACCGCGCTGCTCGGCCTGGCGTTCATCGCCTGCACGCTGCTGCTGGCCGGCCTGCCGCCGTTCTCGGGCTTCATCGGCAAGTTCGCCATGCTCTCGACCCTGCTGGCGGCGCCCGGCGCCGCGGTGGCCTCCGTCAGCTGGGTGCTGATGGGCTTCATCATCGTCTCCGGCCTGTTCGCGCTGCTGGCGCTCTCGCGCGTCGGCATCCGCTTCTTCTGGGCGCCGCTGGACCGCACGGCGCCCCTGCTGCGCGCCGTGGAATACCTCCCGATCGGCGTGCTGGTCGGCGCGTGCGTGGTGCTGACCGTGAAGGCCGAGTCGGTGATGCGCTACACCAACGCCACGGCCGCCGCCCTGTACCAGCCCCGCCACTACATCGATGCCGTGATGTCGTCGCGGCCCCTTCCCACGCTGACCAACGCCGACCGGATACTGGAGATGCCGCCGCTGGAGGACACGCCATGATGCGCCGCCTGTTCCCCGCGCCGCTGCTGTCGCTGGCCCTGGTCGCGCTCTGGCTGGTGCTCAACAACTCCCTGAGCCTGGGGCATTGGCTGATGGGCGCGCTGCTCGGCTGGCTGGTGCCTTTCCTTACCCATTCCCTGCGGCCGACGCCGGTGAAATTCCGCCATCCGCTGGTGGCCCTGCGCCTGTTCTTCCACGTCGGCCACGACGTGATCATCTGGAACTGGCGCGTGCTGCTGGGCACCGTGGCGCGCGCGGACAAGGTGCCCCGGGGCGGCTTCGTCACGGTGCCCCTGGACATGCGCGACCCCAACGGCCTGGCCGTGCTGGCCGCCATCATGTGCGTGATTCCCGGCACCATCTGGTCGGAAATTGCCCTGGACCGCAGCGCCTTGCTGGTGCACATGTTCGACCTGGAGGATGCGCAGGCCGAGGTCGAACTGATCAAGCGCCGCTACGAGCGGCCGTTGATGGAGATATTCGAATGAGCGATGTTCTTTTTGCCGCCATCGTGTTCGCCCTGGCCTGCTACACCTCGGCCATGGGACTGTCCCTGCTGCGCCTGTTCCGGGGCCCGTCCGCGCAGGACCGCGTGCTGGCCATGGACCTGATCTGCACCATCGCGATGCTGATGCTCATGGTGCTGGCCATCCGCTACCGCAGCGCGATGTACTTCGAGGCCGCCTTGCTGATTTCCATCTTCGGTTTCATCAGCTCGGCCGCCATGGCGAAATTCCTGCTGCGCGGCGAGGTGATCGAATGAGCGCCGCGCCGGGCCGTTCCCAAGCAAGCTCGCTCCCGCCTGGCGGGACAGGCCGCAGGCCGACGGGTGCGCCAATGAGCGCCGCGCCGGGCCGCCCCAAGCAAGCTCGCACCGCAGCGCGAAGCACGGAGGCACTCCAATGACCGACGAACTCTCCCTGTGGGTCGAGGTCCCGGTGGCGCTGCTGGTGGTGCTCAGCGGCGTGTTCACGCTTGCCGCGGCCGTGGGCGTGGTGCGGTTCAAGAGCTTCTTCCAGCGCATGCACCCGCCCGCCCTGGCGTTCAGCTTCTCCGCCTGGTGCGTCACGCTGGCGAGCATCATCTACTTCTCTGCCCAGAACGAAAAGCTCTCGCTGCAGGCCTGGCTGATCATCATCTTCCTCTCGCTGACCGTACCGGTGACCACCATCCTGCTGGCCCGCACCGAGCTGTTCCGCCGCCGCATCGCCGGGGCCGACAGCAGCGAAATCCCGCCATCCCTGAGCCGCGAACCGGGGTCTGCGGCCAAGGGCAATACGAAGCCGGACTGACCGGGCAATCCACGGTTGTCAGCACGGGTTAGCGCGCTGCTGACAGAATGGCTCGGTGTTTCACCGATCCCGTCAGGAGTACCCCATGCCCACGACCGAGCGTTTCGCCCACCCGTTCGCCTCCACCGTCAAGAGTTTCAAGACGGCTTCGGGCAAGAGCGGCCGCTTCTATTCCCTGCCGGCACTGGCGAAGCAGTTCCCGTCGGTCAGGCGGCTGCCCGTGTCGCTGCGCATCGTGCTCGAGAGCGTGTTGCGCCACTGTGACGGCGAGCGCGTGACGCCCGAGCACGTGGCCCGCCTGGCGCAGTGGGAGCCGAACGCCGCACGCACCGACGAGATCCCGTTCACGGTGGCGCGCGTGGTGCTGCAGGACTTCACCGGCGTGCCGCTGCTGGCCGACCTGGCCGCCATGCGCAGCGTGGCCCAGCGCCTGGGCAAGGACCCCAAGCGCATCGAGCCGCTGGTGCCGGTGGACCTGGTGGTGGACCACTCGATCATGGTCGATCACTATGGCAACAAGAACGCGCTCGACCTGAACATGAAG
>CAZFOT010000233.1:0-5599 GCA_964520365.1 uncultured Hydrogenophaga sp. | reverse complement strand
CAGATTTACAGTCTGCTGCCTTTAACCACTCGGCCACCCCTCCATAGCGCAGCCCAGCATTATGCCATGGATTTTTCGCCGTGGCATGCAGGCTGGCGTGGAAAACCGGGCTTACCAGGCCATGGGCGGAAGGCCCTGGTCGATCAGCCAGCCGTTGGTCCGGCCGAAGTGACCACAGCCCAGGAAAGGAACCGATCCCCGGCTGGCGGACAGGGGCGACGGGTGGTTGGCGCACAGCACCCGATGCCGCACGGGGTCGATCAGCGGGATCTTCTTCTGGGCGTGAGCGCCCCACAGGAGGAACACCTTGGGCGGCCCGGTCTCGCTGCACTGCCGGATCACGGCATCGGTCAGCGCCTCCCACCCCTGGCCCGCATGGCTCGCCGCAAGCCCGTCTTCCACCGTGAGGCCGGTGTTGAGCAACAGAACCCCCTGCTGCGCCCAATGGACCAGCGAACCCTGGGCCGGCACCGCCTTTCCCGTGTCGCGCTGCAGTTCCTTGAAAATGTTGCGCAGGCTCGGCGGCACTTTCACGCCGGGCGCCACCGAGAACGCCAGGCCCTCGGCCTGTCCGGGGCCGTGGTAGGGGTCCTGTCCCAGGATGACCACGCGAACGTCCTCGGGCGGCGTGAGGTCCAGCGCTCGCAGCGGTTGCGGCGGATAGACCACGGCACCCCCGGCCAGCCGCTGCTGGAGGAAACGGGCGAGCGACTGCCCCTGGGCCGAGGTCCAGAATGATGCGACCAGGTCCGCCCAGCCGGGCTGGACCGGCCAGTCCGAGGGGTCGGCCGAAGTCAGCCGAGTCGCTGCCGCGGGGCCGTCCCAGTCGAAACCGGCCTGCACCGCCGCCGCCGCAGGCAAACAGCTCGGCCAGCGCCAGGCCGGGCTCCGGCGCGCGCATGAAGGCTTCGCCCACCAGGAAGGCGTTCACCCCGGCCGCGCGCATGGTCTGCACGTCGTCCCTGGAGAGAATCCCCGACTCGGTGATGAGCAGGCGATCCGCCGGCACGTCGGGCAGCATCTCCAGCGTGGTCTGCAGGGTCACCTCGAAGCTGCGCAGGTTGCGGTTGTTGATGCCCACCAACGGGGTTTTGAGCTTCAGGGCGCGTTGCAGTTCTTCGCGGTCGTGCACCTCCACCAGAACGGCCATGTTCAGCGCCAGGGCCAAGGTTTCCAGATCGGCCATCTGCGCGTCGTCCAGGCAGGCGGCGATCAGCAGGATGGCATCGGCCCCCATCGCCCGGGCCTCGTAGACCTGGTAGGGATCGACCATGAAGTCCTTGCGCAGCCCCGGCAGGTCGCAACTGGCGCGGGCCTGCTTGAGGTAGTCGGGACTGCCCTGGAAGAACTGGCGGTCGGTCAGCACCGACAGACAGGCGGCGCTGGTCTTGCCGTCGCCTTCGGCGTAGCTTTGCGCGATGTCGGCCGGGACGAAGTCCTCGCGCAGCACGCCCTTGCTCGGACTGGCCTTCTTGATCTCGGCGATCACGGCGGCTTGCCCGGCCGCGATCTTGCGGCGCAGCGCGGCCTCGAAATCGCGCGTGAGCACGCGGCTCTCGGCATCGAGGCGCACCGCTTCCAGCGGCTTTTTCTTCTGGGCGGCGGCGATCTCTTCGTGCTTGACGGCCACGATCTTCTGCAGGATGTCGCTCATGGTGCGGATACCGGCGCCGCGAAGGCCTTGAGTTGTTCGAGCTTGGCCAGCGCGGCGCCCGATTCGAGCGTCCGGCGCGCGAGGGCGATGCCTTGCTTGATGCCGCCCACGACGTTGGCCGCATGGAGCGCCACGCCGGCGTTGAGCACCACGATGTCGGCGGCCGCCTTGAAAGCCGGGTCGTCCCGGTTCTCCAGCACGCCCACCAGCATGGCGCGCGAGTCCTCCGGCGTCTCGACCCGCAGCGCGCGGTTGCTCGCCATGGTCAGGCCGAAATCTTCCGGGTGGATTTCGTATTCGGTGATCTCGCCATCCTTGAGCTCGCCCACCATGGTCGCGGCCCCCAGGGACACCTCGTCCATGCCGTCCCGGCCGTAGACCACCACCGCGTGCTCGGCGCCCAGACGCTGCAGCGCGCGCACCTGGATGCCCACCAGATCGGGATGGAACACGCCCATGAGGATGTTGGGCGCCGAGGCCGGGTTGGTCAGCGGGCCCAGGATGTTGAAGATGGTCTTGATGCCGAGCTCGCGGCGCACCGGCGCCACGTTCTTCATGGCGGGGTGGTGGTTGGGCGCGAACATGAAGCCCACGCCCACCTGCTCGATGCAGCGCGCGATCTGCTCCGGGGGCAGGTTGATGTCGATGCCCAGGCTCTCCAGCACGTCGGCGCTGCCGCTCTTGCTGGAGACGCTGCGCCCGCCGTGCTTGCTGACCCGGGCACCGGCGGCCGCGGCCACGAACATGCTGCAGGTCGAGATGTTGAACGTGTGCGAGCCATCGCCGCCCGTGCCGACGATGTCGACCAGGTTCGTCTTGTCGGCCACGTGGACCTTGGTGGAGAACTCGCGCATCACCTGGGCGGCGGCGGTGATCTCGCCGATGGTCTCCTTCTTGACGCGCAGGCCGGTGATGAGCGCGGCCATCATCACCGGCGACATCTCGCCGCCCATGATGAGGCGCATGAGATGCAGCATCTCGTCGTGGAAGATTTCGCGGTGCTCGATGGTCCGCTGCAGGGCTTCCTGGGGCGTGATCTTGTGGCTGTTGGGCATGTGTGTCTCCTACGGTGTGGGATTGTCGGTCATGGCCAGGCGCAGGCCGAAGCCCACGAACAGGACACCGGCGGCGCGGTCCATCCAGTGCATGGCGTGCTGCACCGTTCGCACCCGGCGCACGGCCCAGGCGGCCAGCCAGGCGTAGCCGAAGTTGATCGGCAGCGAGTTCAGGTTGAACAGCAGACCCAGCAGCAGGAACACCAGGGCCTTGTTGTCGGCGCCGGGCGCGATGAACTGCGGCACGAAGGCCAGGAAGAACAGCGCGACCTTGGGGTTGAGCACGTTGGTCAGGAACCCGCGGCGGTACACGCGCCAGAGGTCCACCTCGGGCGCCGCACCCAGTGCGTTCAACACCAACGGCGTGGCCTTCGACAACAGCAAACGCACGCCCATCCACAGCAGGTAGGCCGCGCCGATCCACTTGAGCACGGTGAACGCGGTGGCCGAGGTCGCCAGCAGCGCGCCCACGCCGATGGCGGCGGCGAACACGTGCACGAAGCAGCCGCTGACGATGCCCAGCGCGGCCACGATGCCGGCGCGCACACCATTCCTGAGCGCGTTCGTGACGATATAGAGCACGTCCGGTCCCGGCGTGAGGTTGAGCAGCCAGCCGGCCGCGATGAAGAGCAGGAGCTGGGGCAGGTCGGGCATGGTTCGCTCCGGTTCAGTACACGGCCGTTCCGGCCGGCCGCGAAGCAGGCGCCGCACCACCTTGCGCAAAAAAAGCCTTGGCGCTGGCAATGGCGCGGTCGATGCCTGCCGCGTCCACGCCGAGGTGCGTGACGAAGCGCAGTCCGATCAGACCCGTGGCGAGCACACCGTCGCGTTCCAGGTGCGCCAGCAGGTCGGGGCCGCGGCCGTCGGCCACGTCCACGAACACGATGTTGGTCTGCGCCGATCGCACGCTCAGCCCTTCGATGCCGGCCAATCCTTGCGCCAGGCGCTGGGCCAGAGCGTGGTCGTCGGCGAGCCGGTGCACATGGTGGTCCAGCGCGTGGTGCGCCGCCGCCGCCAGCAGGCCCGACTGGCGCAAGCCACCGCCGACCATCTTGCGCCAGCGGCGCGCGCGGTCGATCAGCGCCTTCGAGCCGCACAGCGCCGAACCCACGGGTGCACCCAGTCCCTTGCTGAAGCAGACCGAGACGCTGTCGAACAGATCGACGATGTCACGCAGGGACTGGAAAGGATCGCCCCCACGGGCCACGGCGGCATTGAACACCCGCGCGCCATCCAGGTGCGTGGCCAGTCCGTGCCGCCGGGCCAGGTCGGTCGCCTGCTGCAGGTAGTCCTGCGGCATGGGGTGGCCGTTCCAGGTGTTCTCCAGGCACAGCAGCCGCGTGCGCGCGAAGTGCGGGTCGTCGGGCTTGATGGCCGCCGCGATGTCGGCCAGGCTCATCTGCCCGCTCGCGTTCTGCGCCAGCGGTTGCGGCTGGATGCTGCCGAGCACCGCCGCGCCACCGCCTTCGTAGCGGTAGGTGTGGGCGTTCTGGCCCACGATGTACTCGTCGCCCCGCTCGCAGTGGGCCATCATCCCGCAGAGGTTGCTCTGGGTGCCGCTGGCCATGAACAGCGCGGCTTCCTTGCCCGTGAGGGCGGCGATGCGCTCCTGCAAGGCGTTGACCGACGGATCGTCGCCGAAGACGTCGTCGCCCAGGGGGGCCGCCATCATGGCCTCTCGCATGGCGGCGGTGGGCCGGGTGACGGTGTCGCTTCTCAGATCGATGGTGCTCATGCGATCCGGCGCCGGGCCGCCCCAAGCCGGATCAGCCCCCTCGGGGGGCAACGACCCGCGCGGCGGAGGAGTATGGGGGCTCATGTTTTTTGCTCCAGGAAGTTTTTCAGCATCGCATGCCCATGCTCGGTGAGGATGCTCTCGGGGTGGAACTGCACGCCTTCGATGGCGAGCGTCCTGTGCTTCACGCCCATGATCTCGCCGTCGTCGGTCCATGCGGTGACTTCCAGGCAGTCCGGGCAGCTCGCACGCTCGATGGCGAGCGAGTGGTAGCGGTTCACGGTGAACTGCTCGGGCAGGTTCGCGAACACACCTTGCCGCGTGGTCGTGATCTGCGAGGTCTTGCCGTGCATCAGCTCCTGCGCACGGACGATCTTGCCGCCGAACGCCGCGCCGATGCTCTGGTGGCCCAGGCAGACGCCGAGGATGGGCAGCTTGCCCGCGAAATGCCGGATCGCCGGCACCGAGATGCCGGCCTCGGCGGGCGAACACGGGCCGGGCGAGATCACCAGCCGGTCGATGCCGCCTGCATCGAAACGGCGCTGCAGGCCGTCCACGGTGATTTGATCGTTGCGCACCACGCTCACCTCGGCGCCCAGTTCACCCAGGTACTGCACGATGTTGAAGGTGAACGAGTCGTAGTTGTCCACCATCAGGACTTGAAGCAGCGTGCTCATTCCAGCCCCTCCTCGACCAGTTCGGCGGCGCGCAGCAGCGCGCGCGCCTTGTGTTCGGTTTCCCTCCACTCCATCTCGGGCACCGAGTCGGCCACCACGCCGGCGGCGGCCTGCACGTAGAGCGTCTGGTCCTTGATGATGCCGGTGCGAATGGCAATGGCCACGTCCATGTCGCCGGCGTAGCTGAGGTAGCCGCAGGCGCCGCCGTACAGGCCCCGCTTGGTGGGCTCCAGTTGGTCGATCAGCTCCATGGCGTGCACCTTGGGCGCGCCGGTCAGCGTGCCGGCCGGGAACGTGGCCTTGAGCACGTCCATGTTGGTCATGCCGTCGTTCAGCACGCCCTCGACGTTGCTCACGATGTGCATCACGTGGCTGTAGCACTCCACGGCAAAGGCTTCGGTCACCTTGACGGAACCGGTCTTCGCGATGCGGCCGATGTCGTTGCGCGCCAGGTCGATCAGCATCACGTGCTCGGCGC
>CAZFOT010000232.1:0-5609 GCA_964520365.1 uncultured Hydrogenophaga sp. | reverse complement strand
CCCACCTGACCATCGAGGAGAACCTGCTCACCGGCGCCTACACCCGCAAGGACAAGGGCGAGATCGCGCGCAACCTGGAGAAGGTCTACAACTACTTTCCGCGCCTGAAGACGCGCCGCACCTCGCAGGCGGCCTACACCTCGGGCGGCGAGCAGCAGATGTGCGCCATCGGCCGCGCCCTCATGACCAACCCCAGCGTGATGCTGCTCGACGAGCCCTCCATGGGCCTGGCGCCGCAGATCGTGGAAGAGGTGTTCGAGATCGTCAAGGACCTCAACCAGAAGGAGAAGGTCACCTTCCTGCTGGCCGAGCAGAACACCAACATGGCGCTGCGCTACGCCGACTACGGCTACATCATGGAATCGGGCCGCATCGTGATGGACGGCGCCGCCGCCGATCTGCGCAACAACGAGGACGTGAAGGAGTTCTACCTCGGCATGGGCGGCGGCGAACGCAAGTCGTTCAAGGACGTCAAGAGCTACAAGCGCCGCAAGCGCTGGCTGGCTTGACCCACCCCCGCGCCGCCTTCGGCGTCACCCCCTCAAGGGGGCAACGCGAGCGGCCCGGCAAAGCCGGTTCCGCCGCGTTCTGGACCCAAGACACTTCTTACCCACTTCTGCAGCTTTCGCCATGAACGAATTCTTCGACGCACTGGAAACCCGATCACCTGCCGAGCGTGAAGCGGCGCAGATGGCCGCGCTGGCGACCCAGGTGGCGCACGCCCAGGCGAACAGCGCTGCGTTTGCCGAAATTCTCCAGGGCGTGGACCCGGCGTCGGTCAACAGCCGCGAAGCGCTGGCCCGCCTGCCGGTGACGCGCAAGAGCGCGCTGCTGGAACGGCAGAAGGCGTCGCGCGCCCAGGGCGGCGATGCTTTCGGTGGTTTTTCGGCGCTGGTGCGCGGCCCGCAGATGCGGCGTGCGTATGCCTCGCCCGGTCCCATCTACGAACCCGAGGGCACCGCGAGCGACTACTGGCGCACCGGGCGCGCCCTGTACGCCGCCGGTTTCCGCTCGGGCGATCTGGTGCACAACGCCTTCAGCTACCACATGACGCCCGGCGCCTTCATCCTGGAGTCGGGCGCGCACGCCGTGGGCTGCACCGTGTTCCCCGCCGGCACCGGCCAGACCGAACAGCAGCTCGAAGCGATGGCCGAGCTCAAGCCCGATGGCTACACCGGCACGCCGAGCTTCCTGCGCATCCTGATGGAAAAGGCCGCCGAGTCGGGCGCCGGCATCCGCAGCATCACCAAGGCCTCGGTCGGCGGCGAAGCCTGCCCGCCCAGCCTCACGGCCTGGTTCGCCGAGCGCGGCGTCGGCGTCTACCAGACCTACGCCACGGCCGACCTCGGCCTGGTGGCGTACGAGACCGCGTCGCGTGAAGGGCTGGTGCTCGACGAGGGCGTGATCGTGGAGATCGTGCGCCCCGGCACCGGCGACCCGGTGCCCGATGGCGAGGTGGGCGAACTGGTGGTGACCAGCCTGAACCCGGCCTACCCGCTGATCCGCTTCGGCACCGGCGACCTCTCGGCCATCCTGAGCGGCACCTGCCCCACCGGGCGCACCGCGCCGCGCATCAAGGGCTGGATGGGCCGCGCCGACCAGACCACCAAGATCAAGGGCATGTTCGTGCACCCCTCGCAGGTGGCCGAAATCGTGCGCCGCTTCCCCGAGATCGTGCGCGCGCGGCTGGTGGTGAGCGGCGAAATGGCCAACGACCAGATGACGCTGAAGATCGAGAGCCACCGCAGCGACCCCGACAGCTTCGAGCAGCGCGTGGGCGAGGCCATGCGCGAGATCACCAAGCTGCGCGGCACGGTCGAAGTGCTGGCCCCGGGCAGCCTGCCCAACGATGGCAAGGTGATCGAGGACGCCCGGAGTTATCAGTGAACACCCCCCTGCGCCGCTGACGCGGCTTCCCCCCTCTCTGGCGCGCCCGTCGGGCGCTTGGAGGGGGGGCGGCATCTCGGGCCGGCGGAGCCGGACCCTTGCTGCCCCTGGACGAAGGCACGTCTTGCCTGCGCTCCCTCTCCCGCTTGCGGGAGAGGGTCGGGGTGAGGGCCGCGTGCGCAGCGGGCGCCCCCTCTGGCTGGTAAAGGGTTTTCCCCTGTCTGGTGCTACGTAATTTCCGCGATGGCCCGGCATCCCGCAGGGGATACGATCCGCCTGTTCCGTTCAACCCTGGAGTCCGACCATGAAACAGATCCTCGCCCTGGCGCTGACCGCCGCCGTGTCCGCTGGCGCATTCGCACAAGGCTTCCCCAGCAAGCCCATCACCATCGTCGTGCCGTTCGCCGCCGGTGGCCCGACCGACACCGTGGCACGGCAACTGGCTGAAGCGCTGCGCGAGCCCCTGGGCGGCGCCACCATCGTGGTGGAAAACGCCGCCGGCGCCGGCGGCACCATCGGCGCCAACAAGGTGGCCCGCGCCACGCCCGACGGCCACACCCTGCTGGTCTGGCACATCGGCATGGCGTCCACCGCCGGCCTGTACCGCAAGCTGCCGTTCAAACCGCTGGAAGACTTCGAGTACCTGGGCATGATCAACGACGTGCCCATGACCCTGCTGGGCTCGCCCAAGGTCCCGGCCAACACCTACCGCGATTTCGAAGCCTACATCCGCGCCAACGGCGGCAAGGTCAACCTGGCCCACGCCGGCCTGGGTTCGGCCTCGCACCTGTGCGGCCTGATGTGGCAATCGGCCATGAAACTGGACAAGTCCCTGACCGCCATCGCCTACCGCGGCACCGCACCGGCCATCAACGACCTCATGGGCGGCCAGGTGGACCTGCTGTGCGACCAGACCACCAACACCACCAGCCAGATCGAAGCCGGCCGTGTCAAGGCCTACGCCGTCACGACCGCCAAGCGCCTGTCCGACAACAAGCTGCTCAAGGACTACCCCACGCTGCAGGAAATGGGCCTGAAGGACTTCAACCTGACCATCTGGCACGGCATCTACGCGCCCAAGGGCACGCCGGCGGACGTGACCAAGAAGGTCAACGACGCCCTCAAGACCGCGCTGAAGGACCCCAAGTTCGTCAAGGGCCAGGAAATGCTGGGCGCCGTGGTCGTCACCGACAACCGCGTCAATCCCGAGGGCCACAAGGCCTTCGTGGCCGACCAGATCACCCAGCTCAAGACCGTGATCGACGCCGCCGGCCAGTACGCCGACTGATTGAGGCCCACCCCTGCGGCGCTTCGCGCCATCCCCTCAAGGGGACGACACCTGCGGCCCGGCAAAGCCGGTTCCGCGGTGTCTCTGGATGGAGAACTTCGTGATTTCGTTACGGGTCATCGACTCCATCACCGAACTGCAGCCCGCTGATGCGGGCTGCATTGCTTTGAGCGGTTCGCATGGAGGTCTGAGTTCTGCGCGGTACGCGCTCGCCGTGCGGCCGCTGCTGTCGGTGTTCAACGACGCGGGCGTGGGGCTGGACGGGGCCGGCGTCGCGGGCCTGGCGCTCCTGCAGGCACACGGCCTGGCGGCCTGTGCGGTGTCGCACATGAGCGCGCGCATCGGGCAGGCCGCCAGCGCATGGGACAGCGGCGTGGTCAGCCACGCCAACGAAGCCGCGCAAGCACTCGGCATCCGAGCCGGACACGCCTTGCGGCCACAGGTCGAACAAATCCCAGGCAGACAAGCGACGTGAATCGACCCGACGCACCCTGATCGGCGTCGCGCTGGCACAGAGCGCCTAGTCCACCATGTCTCCGGTCTATACAGAGGGGCGAGACCCGCAACGAGTGAGGCAGCGCAAAGTCCAGGGGCATCAAGGGTCCGGCTTTGCCGGCCCAAGATGCCGTCCCCCCTCCAAGCGCCGCAAAGCGGCGCGCCAGAGAGGGGGGAAGCCGCGTCAGCGGCGCAGGGGGGGTGTTCCTGTCACACCCCCCAGACGACCTCCACGCCGGCTTTCTCGCAGCGCTGCAGCATCTCGATGAAGGGTGCGCTGCGCATGCGCAGGCTGACGTGATCGAATTCGGGAGGCAGGTCGCCATTGGCCCGTGCTTCCTCGATCTGCCGCTTCTGCTCCGCCTCTTCGAGCACCACCGCGTCGCGCAGGGCCTGGATGGCGGCGGGCATCTGCTGGGGCAGCACGATGCCCTGGCTGCCGGGTTCCTTGCCAATGATCTCGAGCATGCGCTTGCCGTGTGGCGCCAGCATCACCAAGTCTCCGGTCTCTCGTGACTTGAAGCGGTAGATAGACATATCCGACCTCCTTGAGTGATCGACCCATTCTGGCCCTGGGTGGGTCCAAGGTCAATCCTCTTCGCCGCCGCGCTTGCGGCCTTGGCGAAACCCTTGCGGGTTTTACCCGATAGGAGGAAAATCGTTTAAGCCTAAACTAATTGAGCATGAACACTCCCATTCCCGCGCTGCGGCGCATTCTCTGCATCGGCGGCGGCCCGGCGGGGCTGTACTTCGGCCTGTTGATGAAGCGCCGCTTCCCCGGCCTGCAGGTCACGGTAGTGGAACGCAACCGGCCGTTCGACACCTTCGGCTGGGGCGTGGTGTTCTCCGACCAGACGCTGCAGAACCTGAAGGTGGCCGATCCCGAGTCGGCGCAGCAGATGGCCGATGCCTTCAACCACTGGGACGACATCGAGGTGTTCTTCAAGAGCCGCAGCGTGCGCAGCGGCGGCCACGGCTTCGTCGGCATCGGCCGCAAGCGCCTGCTCAACATCCTGCAGGAACGCTGCCTCGCGCTCGGCGTGGACCTGGTGTTCGAGACCGACGTGGTGGACGACCAGGCCCTGGCCGCGCAATACGACGCCGACCTGGTGATCGCCAGCGATGGGCTCAACAGCCGCATCCGCACCCGCTACGCGGCCACCTACCAGCCCGACATCGACACCCGGCAATGCCGCTTCGTGTGGCTGGGCACGAAAAAGACCTTCGACGCCTTCACCTTCGCCTTCGAACAGACCGAACACGGCTGGTTCCAGGCCCACGCCTACAAGTTCGACGGCGAGACCTCCACCTTCATCGTGGAAACGCCCGAAGCGGTGTGGAAAGCGCACGGCATCGAAGACATGAGCCAGGACGACGGCGTCGCCTTCTGCGAGAAGCTGTTCGCAAAGTACCTGGACGGCAACGCCCTCATCAGCAACGCCAAACACCTGCGCGGTTCGGCCAACTGGATCCGCTTCCCGCGCGTGATCTGCCAGACCTGGGTGCACTGGCAGCCGATCCATGACCCCCACGCTCCGCCGCTGCGCGGGTCGCTGCCCCCCGAGGGGGCTGATCCGGCTTGGGGCGGCCCAGCGCCGGATCCCGGCCGTCGCACACCCATCGTGCTCATGGGCGACGCGGCCCACACCGCCCACTTCTCCATCGGCAGCGGCACCAAGCTGGCGCTGGAAGACGCCATCGACCTGGCCGACGAGTTCACCCGCGCCGCCGGGTCGCACGCCAGCATGGCCGAGGTGCTGCAGGGCTACGAGGCGCGCCGCAGCGTGGAGGTGCTCAAGATCCAGAACGCCGCGCGCAACTCCACCGAGTGGTTCGAGAACGTGGACCGCTACACCGGCATGGACATCGAGCAGTTCGCCTACTCGCTGCTCACGCGCAGCCAGCGCATCAGCCACGAGAACCTGCGCCTGCGCGACGC
>CAZFOT010000231.1:0-5645 GCA_964520365.1 uncultured Hydrogenophaga sp. | reverse complement strand
GTTGGGCAGGGTGAGCCGGGGCGGGGCCGACAGGCCGTTCTTCAGGTCCTTGTGGCGCTGGCCCAGGATCTGCAGGTCCAGCGTGAGCACCAGGGCGCCGCAGCCCGCGGCCTTGGCGCGGTCGATCAGGCGCTCGATGAAGGCGCGGTCCTTCATCACGTAGAGCTGGAACCAGAAGCCCTGGCCGGCGTGTTCGGCCACGTCCTCGATGGAGCAGATGCTCATGGTCGAGAGCGTGAAGGGAATGCCGAACTTGCGCGCGGCGCGCGCGGCGAGGATCTCGCCGTCGGCGTGCTGCATGCCGGTCAGGCCCGTGGGTGCGATCGCCACCGGCATGGCCACGGCCTGGCCCACCATGGTGCTCGCGGTGCTGCGGTTCTCCATGTTCACGGCCACGCGCTGGCGCAGCTTGATCTTCTGGAAGTCGTCGTTGTTGGCGCGGTAGGTGCTCTCGGTCCACGAGCCGGAATCGGCGTAGTCGTAGAACATGCGCGGCACGCGCTTTTGCGCCAGCGCGCGCAGGTCTTCGATGTTGGTGATCACGGTCATGGCCCGTCTCCGTTGTTCTGATGGTGGCCGCATGTTAGCGGCCCGCCGCGGGCCTGGTGTGAAAGCCGGCCGCGTGGCCATGAAATTTCTTGAGCGCCAGACCGGCCATGCCCCCATACCCTATAGCCAGATGCGGCGCGAAAGCCTATCGTTCGCGCCATGAACCTTGCCCACCTGCTCGAACGCGTCGCGGCCAGCGAGCCGGAACGCCCGGCCATCTTCGAAGGCACCCGCCTGCATGCCACCTACGGCCAATGGGCTTTGCGCAGTGCCCGCGTGGCAGCGCGCCTGCGCGCGGCAGGCCTGGCGCCGGGCGAACGCGTGGTGCTGTTCATGCGCAACCATCCGCGCTACCTGGAGCTGCTGCTGGGTGTCTGGTGGGCCGGACTGGTGGCGGTGCCGGTCAACGCCAAGCTGCACCCGACCGAGCTCCAGTGGATCGCGGACAACGCCCGCGCGCGCTGGGCTTTCGCGAGCCGCGACGCGCTGCCCGAGCCGGCTGGACTGCGCGGCCTGGACGCGGTGCTGGACGTCGATGGGCCGGAGGTGGCCGACTGGATGGCAGCCTATGCGCCGACGTTCGCGGTGCACCAGCGCGAGGGCGGCGACACCGCCTGGCTGTTCTACACCAGCGGCACCACCGGGCGGCCCAAGGGCGTGATGATCACCCACCGCAACCTCATGACCATGGGCCTGGCCTATTTCAGCGATGTGGACGCGGTCGGCCGCGGCGACGCCATCGCCTACGCCGCGCCCATGTCGCACGGCGCGGGCATCTACGCCATCCCGCATCTGATGGCGGGCGCGCGCCACGTGGTGCCCGCCTCGGGCGGCTTCGACGCCGCCGAGCTGTTCGAGCTGGGTGCGGCGCTCGGGCCGTTGTCGATGTTCGCCGCGCCCACCATCGTCAGGCGGCTGGTGGACCAGGCCGAGGCGGCCGGCCTGCCGCCCGACGGCGCGGCGCGCGCGTTCAAGACCATCGTCTATGGCGGTGCACCCATGTACGCGGCCGACATCGGGCGCGCGCTGCGCGTGATGGGGCCGCGCTTCGTGCAGATCTACGGCCAGGGCGAAAGCCCCATGGTGGGCACGGCGCTGGGGCGTCACCACCTGGCCGACACGGAGCACCCGCGCCACGCCGAGCGCATCGCCTCGGTGGGGCTGGCGCAGACGCCGGTGCGCATCCGCGTGGCCGACACCCAGGGCCGGCCACTGCCGCCCGGCGAGGTGGGCGAGGTGCTGATATGCGGCGACAGCGTGATGGCCGGCTACTGGGACAATCCCGAGGCCACGGCCGCTGCCGTCCGCGACGGTTGGCTCTGGACCGGCGACATGGGCGCGCTGGACGCCGATGGTTTCCTCACGCTCAAGGACCGCAGCAAGGACCTCATCATCAGCGGCGGCTCCAACATCTATCCGCGCGAGGTGGAGGAGGCGCTGCTGACCGCACCCGGCGTGGCCGAGGCGGCGGTGGTCGGCGCGAGCGACCCCGAGTGGGGCGAGGTGGTGGTGGCCTTCGTGGTGGCGCAGCCCGGTGCGGCGCTGGACGCGGCCGTGCTGGATGCGCACTGCCTGGAGCGCATCGCGCGCTTCAAGCGCCCCAAGCGCTACGAGATCGTGGCCGCGCTGCCCAAGAACAACTACGGCAAGGTGCTCAAGACCGCCTTGCGCGATCGACTCAAGGAAACGGCATGACTTCCAGGATGTCCGCAGGACTGCTGCGTTAAAGAGAGCGGGCGCGCTCGGCCGCATCCAGCGGCTCCAGCCACCCGAGTTGCTGCTCCAGCACCGCCACCGTGGCTTCGGACGCGTCCTGCCCCCGGGCCTGCCGCGCGGCGATGCGCTCGCGCAGCACATCCACCGGCGCCTCGCAGGCCAGGATGCGGAACGGGCAGCCCTGTTCGGCGGCGAGCGCGGTGAAGGCGTCGCGCTCGTGGCGGCGCAGAAAGGCTGCGTCCACCAGCACCGTCCAGCCGCCGGCCAGCAGCGTTTGAGCGCGTTCGCGCAGGCTGGCGTAGGTGTCGCCGTGCGCCTGCGGACTGTAGAGCCCGGTGTGCAAGCCGGACCCGCTGGCCTGCAGCGCGCCCAGGCCATGCAGGCGCTTGCGCTCCACGTCCGAGCGCAGGCGGATCGCGCGGCCTTCCGATGCGGCCGCCAGCCAGCGGGTGGAGGCCCAGGTCTTGCCGCTGCCCGAGAGGCCGTGGGTGATGAGCAGTTGCGGCGCCGGCGGGTGCGCGATGCGGTGCGCGAGCTGCACGTAGGCGCGGCATCCGGCCCGAGCGCTGTTCGCCGCTGTCGCATCCGCCGCCACCTGAGCGAGCCGGATCGCGGCCACCTTGGCGCGCACCAGCGCGCGGTAGACCGCCAGGAAGGGCAGCACGGCGGGCGCGGACACGTCGCCACCGGCGTCCAGCCATTCGCTGAGCAGCACGTTCGCCAGTCCGCCCTGGTCCTGGTGCAGCAAGTCCATCCAGGTGAAGGCGACGTCGCTGGCCACGTCGATCCAGCGCAGCGCGTCGTTGAACTCGATGGCGTCGAACGGCACCACGTCGTCGCCGATCAGCACCAGGTTGGCCAGGTGCAGGTCGCCATGCCCTTCGCGCACGCGGCCCTCGGCGCGCCGTTGCGCCAGCAGCGGCCCGATGCGGGCGAAGCTGGCCTCGGTCCAGCCGCTCAGGGCTTCCACGGCGGCCAGGTCGGCGGGGCCGGTGAGCGCGGTGTGCAGGGTGCTGAAGTTGTCGCGCGCGAACGCCAGCACGTCGGCTGGCCGGCCCCATGGGCTTTCGTCGTCCGCCACGGCGGCGCCGGCCTGGAAGGCAGCCAGGTGCCGTGCCAGCACCTGCGGATGCTCGGGCGCCAGCGCGCCCCGCTGGCACAGGTGGTCCAGCCGGCCGGCTTCGTCGAAGCGGCGCATGTGCACCGCGAACTCGATCGCCGCGTCGGCGTTGCCGCCCCAGCGGGGATCGTCGGCCGTGCCGGTGATGGGCAGGGCCTCGATGTAGAGCCGCGCAGCGGCGGCGTTCGCGGGCTCGAAGCGACGGTTCACGCGGATCTCGGCCTCGCAGGCCGCGCGCCGCAATGCCAGCGTGCCGAAGTCCATGAACGGCAGGCGCACCGGTTTCTTGATCTTGTAGGCATGCTCGCCCGCCAGCAGCACCCAGGCGCCGTGGGTTTCCATCAGCTCGACCTCACCGACCGGGTGGGGGTAGCGGGCGGGGTCCAGCAGGGTGGCGATCAGGGGCGGCAGGGCATCGCGCATGCGGGGACTGTACCGGTTCCCCGGTGGACCGTTTCATGGGTTGCGGGACGCGCCGCACTCTTCGCGGCGGATGAGCACCGAGCGCGAACCCGCCGGCTCGTAGCCGTACTTGGCATAGAGGCCGAAGGATGCAACCTCGTGGCCGGGTGCAAGGCAGGCATGCGTGGCACCCAGCGACCGCGCCTTGCGTTCCAGCGCAAGCATGATGAGGTTGCAAAGCCCCGATCTGCGATGCACTGGCGTGGTGAACATGTCCGAGATGTACGCGATGCGCTCTGGCAGGATGACCAACTGTCCTTTGGCGACCACCTCGGTGCCGATCGTGGCAAAGAAGTTGTGAATGTATGGATCACGGGATGTGCCTGGGTTCGAGATACCCGGAAGTGACGCATAGCGCTCCATGCCCTCGGCGTTGGCAACTTCATGGACATGGGCATTCTTTGCGAGCGGGCGGTGCCACTCCGTGCTTAGCGAGCGGCCAAGCAGCGTGCTGGTCCAGGCCTGGATATAGCCGGCGCCGGTGAAGTGCTGTGCTTCGTGCTGCAGATCCTGGGCGAAGAAGTTGACGACATGCTCGCCCTTGCTTGCCGGTGCCTGGCTCACCTCCAGCAGGCTGCTCGCGCCTGACCCGATGCAGAAGAATTCGCTCGTGTAGTCGAACCGCCTCGGCCACGGCCAGGTCAGCGGCGCGGCATAGGTGATTTCGGTCGTGGTGCCATGCGACAGAACATGGGCATGGACTTCGCATTGCTCGCGGTGGGCGAGTGAATGGATGAATGAGGCGACGGATTGGTATTGCATGCTTCGCAGCTTCCATGTCGGCGCGGGCTGCGCAGAGCCCAACTCAGATGCCGGATATACACGCTCATCCACATGCGATGATGGCGACATTTGCTACGGACTGGAAGCAAAACCTCGGAGGGTGTAATCAGTGGATCAGAAAAAAGTGGTGGTGCTTGGGTTCGCAATTTTCCTGACAACTCTCGGCGCAGTGATGTTGGTTATCCCTCCGAGATTCAACTTTCCGATCATCCTGGGCATCGTCGGATATCTTGCTTACTATGCCGTGATATCGCTCTTGATGCGCCTCGGCCCTGCGGCAGGGGAGAAACGGCAAGCTGGCCTGCTTGGCCTCTCTGGGCGCAGCTTTGGATTGCTCCTTGGCGCAATCGGAATTTTGGGACTGGGCTATGCCGTTGCAACCACAGCAAGTGGCACCATGGTCGCGACATTTTCCGGCATCATGGCAGCAGGGATCCACGCGATTCTGTCGTACTACAAAGACAAGAGTTCGTCGCCCCGCCATTGATGATCGTGCGCCCGATCCCTGCGACGCCGATTTCGTCGCAAGGGAGGATGCCGCAGATCGGGCGGAAGCGGTGCCGGATTGCGTGCTGGTTGAGGGTGTGCGAGGCGGCCGCGTCGTCCGGTGTCTTCGGTTCTTCGCTGTGAGTGTGGGCAAAGGCGGCGGTAGATCACATGAACGGACAGCCTCGGCGCCCGTGGCGCACGGTTCAGCTACAACTCACGCTCCCGCAGCCGCTCATGCTGGCCGGGCGCACCTTGCCCGGGTCGGCCAGGGTTTCGGTGCGGGTGTCGAAGCCCACGCTCTGGAGGTGCAGCGCCAGGCCGGCGTCCATGGTAGCCGCGTGCTGGGGAAACCATTCCACCAGGGCTTCGGCCAGCCGGTTGATGATGTCGGCATCGCCTTTCTCAAAGTGTTCCACCACGGCGCGCATGGTTTCGAGAATGGTGGCGTGGTGGCTGGCGTGGCAGTTGTCAGGCGCGAAGCCGGTGGCCACCATCCAGCGCTCTTCCTGGGCGAAGTGTTCCACCG
>CAZFOT010000230.1:0-5651 GCA_964520365.1 uncultured Hydrogenophaga sp. | reverse complement strand
GATCATGAAGGTGGCCGTGCCCTTGCCGAAGCACTCGCCGATGTTGGGGCAACTGGCTTCCTCGCACACCGTGACCAGCTTGTTGGCGCGCAGGATGTCCTTGATCTCGTAGAAGCGCGTGGTGGGACTGCCGGCCTTGACGCGGATCCACTCCGGCTTCTTGAGCGTCTCGGCCGGCACGATCTTGATCGGGATGCGCGCGGTCTTGGCCTGGCTCTTCTGCTTGGCGGTGGCGTCGTAGGCGGCGGCCGACCCGGCTTCGCGAACGGTTGCAGACACCGCGGTGCTTTCGGTGGCCAAAGAGGTGTCGGTGCGGGTCATGGCAAGGGCGCCGGGGCGCGGTTGGGTCACGGGGCGAGGGTGGCAACGAGCTTCTGGCTCAGCACCTGCGCCGCTTCATCCCAGGAAGCGGCAACCCCGATTGTAGAAAGGTCCACGGTCTGCAGGCCCGCATAGCCGCAGGGGTTGATGCGGTCGAAGGGCTTCAGGTCCATGGCCACGTTCAGCGCCACGCCGTGGTAGGTGCAGTGGCGGCTGACCTTGATGCCCAGGGCCGCGATCTTGCCCAGGCCGGTGAAGTCGGGCTCGCCCCGGGCGGCGCCGGGCTGTTGCTTCTGCGGCCGCTGGGGCAGCAGGGCGTGGCTGGCCGGGTCGTCCGGGCGCACGTAGATGCCCGGCGCACCCGCCACCCGGTGGCCGGTCACGCCGAAATGGTCGAGCGTGCGGATCACCGCCTCCTCGACGCGGTAGACGTATTCCTTGACGTAGTAGCCGGCGCGCTGCAGGTCGATCAAGGGGTACGCGACCACCTGGCCCGGGCCATGGTAGGTGACCTGCCCGCCGCGGTTCGTCTTCACCACCGGGATCTCGCCTGGCGCCAGCAGGTGGTCTTCCCGGCCGGCCAGCCCCTGGGTGAACACCGGCGGATGCTCGCAGACCCACAGCTCGTCCGGCGTTTGCGCCGTGCGCTGCGTGGTGAAGGCCTGCATGGCCTCGAAGGTGGGCAGGTATTCGACACGCCCCAATGGGCGAACGGTCAGCATGGCTGTGTCACACGCAGGTGAGAACAGCGGGGGCTAAAGCACATACTTGACCAGGGGGTGCGTGGTGAGCGTGCGGTACAGCTCGTCGAGCTGCTCGCGGCTGGTCACGTGGACCGACAAGGTCAGGCCCAGGTAGTTGCCCGCCTTGCTGGGCCGCTGCTCCACCGTGGCCTCGTCGAACCCGGGCTCGAACGCGCGCGCGATGTGCACCATGGCGGCCAGAAACGCCGGCGTGTTCGCGCCCATCACCTTGATGGGGAAGCGCACGGGGTACTCGATGAGCGACTGCTCGGGCGGAATCTCTCGGGGCAGGTCCATGGGCGTTCCTCAAATGCACTGGGTGGCCTTGGCACGCTGGTAGCCGGCGTACAGGCGTTCGTAGACCGGGCCGGGGCGCCCGCGCGTGGCGCCATGGCCCACGGGCATTCCGTCCAGTGTGGTGACCGGCAGCACTTCCTTGGTGGACGAGGACAGCATCAGCTCGTCGGCGTCGGCCACCTCCTCGCGGGTGATGCGCCGCAGGACGTGGGGAATGCCTTCCTCGCGGCAGATTTCCTCGATCAACGCGAACCGGATGCCCTCGAGCACCAGGTGGTCCCTGGGTGGACCCATGACCATGCCGTTCTTCACCACCCAGACATTGCTGGCGGCGGCCTCGCTCAGATGGCCGTCGCGGTACATCACGGTCTCGACGGCACCGGCATCGATGCTGATCTGGCGGGCCAGCACCGAGCCGAGCAGGCTCGTGCTCTTGATGTGCGCCTTGCGCCAACGGAAATCGTCGGCCGTCACGCAAGCCACGCCATGTTCGCGCTGGTGGGCCGAGGCCGGCTTCATCTCGCCGCCCATCACGAACACCGTCGGCTTCAGGCCCGGCGGCATGGCGTGATCGCGCACCGCCACGCCGCGCGTGACCTGGATGTAGATCAGTTGGTGGACGAAGCCCTTGTCGGCCTGCAACGAGGCGATCAGCCGGCGGGCGATGGCGAGCCATTGTTCGCGCGCGAGCGGATGGGGGATGCGCAGTTCGGCCAGCGAGCGCTCCAGGCGCTCCATGTGGTGCTGGAAGCGGAACAGCTTGCCGCCATAGGCCGGCAGCACCTCGTACGCGCCGTCGCCGAAGATGAAGCCCCGATCGAGCACGCTGACCTTGGCATCGCGCAACGCCGCGTATTCACCGTCGAGGTAGCACAGGGTATCGGGCAACAGGGGCACGTCGCCCGGGCTTGCGAGGTTCATGGCGCGATTATCGGCGTCGCCCGTCGGATGCGTTCCCGCCCGACCCGCCGCCTTGACGACCGCATGGGGTTTCTACGTATAATCAACGGCTGTGCTGAAACGCGCATGTCCGTAACCCATCTGTCATTTGCCATGTCGACAATGCCCCCGGTGAGGTCGAAGGCACCCTCCCCAAGCAATTGGGAAGATGGGGAAAAGGAGCCTGAATTCAAGCCTCTCGACCGCGAAGAAGCGGTTCGATGGCGCGCCGCCCAGCCGGGTTTGTCGGCATGGCGGGTGGTAGGGGTGCAGTTTCTGGTCGGATTGGTCGCTGGTGCCTTGGGCTGGTTGTTCACCCGGCAGGCAGCGGTGGCGTTCTCCGTCCTGTATGGCGCTGCATCGGTTGTGATCCCGACGGCCCTGATGGCCTGGGGCATGACAGCGAGTGCCCTGTCCCGCCGGTCGGCGGGGCATGTGGTCTCGATGTTCATGAGTTTTGCATTGTGGGAGGGGGTCAAGATCCTGCTCGCCGTGGCCATGTTGTGGTCGGCGCCGCGTCTTGTTCCCGATCTGAGTTGGCCCGGCCTGTTGGTGGGGCTTGTGGTGGTTCTGAAGGTGTACTGGTTCGGGTTCTGGATCCAGACCCGTCGTCCAAACTGAAACGGTTGATTGGCATTAGCAACATGGCTGCAGAGGCACACGCTCCCACTCCAGGCGAATACATTCGCCACCACCTGGTTCACCTGTCGAACAAGAAGCAGGAATCGATCGTCGATTTCTCCGTCATCAACATCGACTCGATGGTGGTGAACATCGTTCTGGGGGCGCTGGTCTGTTTCGTCCTCTGGCTGGCTGCCCGCAAGGCCACCGCCGGCACCCCCGGCCGCTTCCAGGCCGCGGTGGAGATCCTGGTGGAAATGGTGGACAACCAGGCCAAGTCCGTGATCCACAACGCCACCAGCCGCAAGCTGATCGCCCCGCTGGCGCTCACCGTGTTCTGCTGGATCTTCATGCTGAACTTCATGGACCTGCTGCCGGTGGATGCCTTGCCCGCGCTCTGGCATGTCGCCGGTCCCGCCATGGGCTACCCCGACTACCTGCGCGTCGTGCCCACCGCCGACCTGTCCACCACGCTGGGCCTGTCCGTCTCCGTGTTCCTGCTGTGCCTCTACTACAACGTCAAGATCAAGGGTCTGGGCGGCTGGGCGCACGAACTGGTGAGCGCACCTTTCGGCAGCAGCAAGAACCCCATCTTCGCCCTGTTGCTCGGCGTGGTGAACTTCGCCATGCAGATGATCGAATTCGTGGCCAAGACCGTGTCGCATGGCATGCGGCTGTTCGGCAACATGTTCGCGGGCGAACTCGTCTTCATGCTGATCGCGCTGCTGGGCGGCTTCGCGGCCCTGTCGCTCAGCGGCGGCCTGTTCTTCGTCGGTCACATCATCGCTGGCTCGATCTGGGCCATCTTCCACATCCTGATCATCACGCTGCAGGCGTTCATCTTCATGATGCTGGCCCTGATTTACTTCGGGCAGGCGCATGACGCTCACTGAGCTGCGCGGCCTCGCCGCGCGCTGAGTTTCTTTTTTCTTTTTCTTTTTTCAACTTTTCGTCCATCTCAAAGGAGTCATCATGGAAAACGTTCTGGGTCTCGTCGCACTGGCTTGCGGTCTTATCGTCGGTCTGGGTGCCCTGGGCGCCTCTGTCGGCATCGGCATGATGGGCGGCAAGTTCCTCGAATCCGGTGCCCGTCAGCCCGAACTGATGAACGACCTGCAAACCAAGATGTTCCTGCTGGCCGGTCTGATCGACGCCGCCTTCCTGATCGGCGTGGCCATCGCGCTGCTGTTCGCGTTCGCCAACCCCTTCACGCTGGCTTGATGGGATTTGCTGCCACGCGCAGCAAGGCCCCGCGGGGCGGGCCCGACCGGCCCGCAGCCTGGTTCCTTGCTGATCTTGCAGCAGGCTCATTGCCCCATTTGTCAACACACTGAAAGGCGTTGCGATGAACATCAATGCAACCCTCTTCGCGCAGGCCATCGTTTTTGCGATCCTGGTGCTGTTCACGATGAAATTCGTGTGGCCCCCGATCGCCAAGGCGCTTGATGAGCGTGCGTTGAAGATTTCCGAAGGCCTGGCCGCTTCCGAGAAGGCCAAAGCCGAGCTGGCCGTGGCCAACAAGCGGGTGGAAGAAGAGTTGAACCAGTCGCGCAACGAGTCCGCGACACGCCTGGCCGACGCCGAGCGGCGCGCCCAGGTCGTGATCGAGGAGGCCAAGGCCCGGGCCACGCAAGAGGCCGCCAAGATCGTCGCGGCCGCGCACCAGGAGGCTCAGGCCCAGGTGATCAAGGCGCGTGAGACCCTGCGCGAGGAAGTCGCCGCGTTGGCCGTCAAGGGCGCGGAGCAGATCCTTCAGCGCGAAGTCAACGCCGGCGTTCACGCCGAGTTGCTGGGCCGCCTGAAAACCGAGCTCTGATCGCTTGGCCGCACACGCATTCATCCTCGCAGGCATTCACAGGTAGACCATGGCTGAAATCGCAACCATCGCCCGACCCTACGCGGAAGCGCTGTTCAAGGCGGCCGGCGCAGACACCGCTGGCGCTGCCGCGTGGCTGGACGAACTGGCCGCCATCGCTTCCAACGAGCAATTGCGCCAGTTCGCCGACAACCCCAACGCCACCCTGGAACAGGTGCACGGCGTCGTCACCGGCGTGCTCAAGAGCGCATTGCCATCGATGGGGCAGAACTTCCTGCGCACCGTCATCGAGAACGGCCGCCTGGCCGTGCTGCCCGAAATCGCCGAACAGTTCCGCTTGCTCAAGAACGCGCAGGCGGGCGCCTCCGATGCCATCGTGCACAGCGCCTTCGAGATCGATGCGGCCGCTTTGGCGGATCTCGCCGGCGTGCTGGAGAAGCGGTTTGGCCGCAAGCTCAACCTGCAGGTCCAACTGCAGCCCGATCTGATCGGCGGTGTTCGCGTGGTGGTGGGCGACGAGGTGCTCGACACCTCGGTCAAAGCCCGACTGGAACAAATGAAGATTGCCCTGACGGCCTGACGGCTGCTTTCCTGGGCGCGCCTGCTTACCATTTAACGAAAGAAGGAAAGAGTCATGCAACTCAATCCCGCTGAAATCTCCGAACTGATCAAGTCCCGCATCGAGGGGCTGGGCGCATCCACGGATGTGCGCAACCAGGGTACCGTGGTGTCGGTCACCGACGGTATCGTCCGCGTGCACGGCCTGTCCGACGTGATGCAGGGTGAAATGCTGGAATTCCCCGCCAACAACGACGGCGTGCCTTCCTTCGGTCTGGCGCTGAACCTCGAGCGCGACTCCGTCGGCGCCGTGATTCTGGGCGAGTACGAGCACATCTCGGAGGGCGACACCGTCA
>CAZFOT010000229.1:0-5663 GCA_964520365.1 uncultured Hydrogenophaga sp. | reverse complement strand
TAGGCCAGACGCCCAGTCTGGCCGTCGTCGCGCGCCTAGATTGGCGCTGTTTTCAATCCATTCGCACTTGGAAAAATAGTGTGAACAGGCCCTAGCAATGGACACCCCCCGAAGCGCCTTCGGCGCCTCCCCCCAGGGGGCAGCACCAGCGGCCCGGCAAAGCCGGTTCCGCGGTGCTTCTGGATCGCGGAACCCCTGGCGCCCGGTTCGCGCCCGCCTGCAAACCTGGTGGCACAACCGCCTGCCGCGCACCGACACGCTCACGCTGACCCAGCGCAACGTCTACATCCTCCCGTCCCGCCCGGGCTGGATGCTGGCGTTCACGCTGCTGCTGCTGCTCGTGGCCAGCATCAACTACCAGCTCAACCTGGGCTACCTGCTGACCTTCCTCCTGGCGGGCTGCGCGCTGGTCGGCATGCACGTCTGCCATGGCAACCTGCGCGGCCTCACGCTGCACCTTTCGGCACCCATGCCGGTGCATGCGGGCCAGGCCGTCGCCCTGGACATCCGCCTGGCCAGCGAGCGCAAGCGCACGCGCCATGGCGTGGGCCTGGGTGTGGTGGACCAGGAAATGCACGGCACCCCGCTGTCGTGGACCGACGTGCCTGCCCAGGGCAGCGCCCAGGTCCAGGTGGCATGGCCCGCCATCCAGCGCGGCCTGCACCGCCTGCCGCCGCTGACGGCGGTGACGCTGTTCCCGCTGGGCACCTTCCATGTCTGGACCGTGTGGCGCCCGGCCGCGCAAGTGCTGGTCTATCCGGCCGTCGAGCCCCATGCGCCGCCCTTGCCGGCCGGTGAACCCCAGGCCGGACACCAGGGCGCCGCCCGTGTTCAAAGCACGGGCGAATTCGATGGCGTGCGCGCCTACCGGCGCGGCGACCCCATCAAGGCGGTGGTCTGGAAAAAGGCCGCCCAGGCATTCGCCGCCGGCCGCAACGACCTCGTCAGCCGCGACGCCCTCTCCGCCCAGCGCCAGCAGCTCTGGCTCGACCATGCCCACTGCGGCCTGGCCGAGCACGAAGCCCGCCTGTCGCGGCTCACGGCCTGGGTCATCATGGCCGACCAACTGGGGCTGGACTACGGCCTTCGGCTGCCCGGGCGCGAACTGGCACCCGACCAGGGCACCGCCCACCGCTCGCGCTGCCTGGAGGCGCTCGCCCTGTGCTGAAGCGCGCCAGCACCTTCTTCGCCCGCCTGCCCAGGGACACGCGCGACACGCTGTTCCTGCTGGGTGTGGTGGCCTGGGTGGCCTTCATGCAGGTCGGCCACATCCCGTGGTGGTGCTCGCTGCTCGCGGCGGGGGTGCTGGCCTGGCGCGCCACGCTGACGCTGCGCGGCCTGCCCCTGCCGGGCTGGATGTGGCGCGCCGGCCTGCTCGCACTCACCCTGGGTGCCACCTGGCTCACCCACGGCTCGCTGCTGGGCAGGGACGCCGGGGTCACGCTGATCGTGGTGTTGCTGACGCTGAAGACACTGGAAATGCGCGCCCGGCGCGACGCCTTCGTGGTGTTCTTCCTGGCGTTCTTCACCCTGCTCACCCACTTCTTCTACTCACAGTCCCTGCTCACCGCCGCAGGCATCCTGCTGGCGCTGCTGGGGTTGCTGACCGCGCTGGTCAACGCCCACATGCCGGTGGGGCGCCCGCCCTTGCTGCAGGCCGCGCGCATCGCCGGCGGCATGGCGCTCATGGGCGCGCCGATCATGCTGGTGCTGTTCATGCTGTTTCCCCGTTTCGCGCCGCTGTGGGGCGTGCCCAGCGACGCCATGACGGGACGCACCGGCTTGTCGGACCGGATGAAGATCGGCGACGTGGCCAGGCTGATGGAGGTGGACGAAATCGCGCTGCGTGTCCGCTTCGATGACGAGCCCCCTCCACTGGGCCGCATGTATTTCCGGGGTCCGGTGTTCAGCGATTTCGACGGCCGGGAATGGCGCGGCCTGCGCTCGGGGTTTCCCGCCTCCATGCAGCTCACACCGAACCTGGGCGTTCGCGGCGCGCCGGTGCGCTACGAAGTGACCCAGGAGCCCACCCGCCAGCCCTGGCTGTTCGTGCTGGAAGCCACGCCCCAGGCTCCGGTGCTGCCAGGCGGTTCGCCGTACATGACGGCCGACCTGCAGTGGATGACCCGGCGACCCTTGAACGACCTCACGCGCTACCGGGCCGAGAGCTACCCCGACTTCCGCCACGGGCCGCTGGAGCAGGTCGTGGCCCTGCAGGACCACCTGGAGCTGCCCGGAGGCTTCAACCCGCGCACCCTGGCACTGGCCCAGGACCTGCGGCGCCAGCACGGCACCGGCCCCGAGCACGCGCAGGCGCTCATCAATGCCGCGCTGGGGCGGTTGCGCACCGGCGGCTATGTCTACACCGTCGACCCGGGGCTCTACGGCGTGCACACCGCCGACGAGTTCTGGTTCGATCGCAAGGAAGGCTTCTGCGAACACATTGCGTCCGCCTTCGTGATCCTGCTGCGGGCCATGGACATTCCCGCGCGCATCGTCACCGGCTACCAGGGCGGCGAACTCAACGCGATGGACGGCTACTGGACCGTGCGCCAGCGCGATGCCCATGCCTGGGCCGAAGCCTGGCTCGCGGGCCGGGGCTGGGTCCGGGTGGACCCCACGGCCGCCGTGGCCGACTGGCGCATCGGTTCGCTGGAGCGACTGCGGCCGGCCGAAGGGGCTTTTGCCTCGGCATTGCGCAACCTCAACCCCACGCTGGCCACGCAGTTGCGCAACGTCTGGGAAGCCGTGAACAACCGCTGGAACCAGTGGATCCTGAACTACACGCAAGGCCGCCAGCTGGACCTGCTGAAGAAGCTCGGCTTCGAGTCGCCGCGCTGGACCGACCTGGCCTATGTGCTGCTCGGCGTGATCGTGCTGGTAAGCCTGCTCGGAGCCGCATGGACGCGGTGGGAGCGGCAGCAGCACGACCCCTGGCTGCGCCTGCTGCAGCAGGCGCGCCAGCGGCTGCGTTCGCTGGGCCTGCTCCACACCGAACACCTTCCCCCCCGTGCCCTGGCGGCACTGGCGCAGCAGCGCTTCGCCGACGCCGACACCACCGCCTTGACGCAGTGGCTGCTCAGGCTCGAAGCCCAGCGCTACAGCAAGGCCAGCCCCACCAGCCTCGCTACACTGAGAACCGAGTTCAGGCAACTTGTGTGGCCCAGGGAGAAGCTTCGGTGATGTTCCGGTTTCGATGTGTCCAGTCCGTGGCGGTGGCCCTGGCACTGATTTTCTGCGCCGGGGCGCTGGCCAGTGGCGGCCCGTCCAAATCGCGGCCGGCCGCAGCGTCCACCTTCTTCTACCTGGGGCACGCCGGCGCGATGGCCTTTGCCAACGACCTGGCCGCGCGCCGCAACCTCGACCCGGCCTGGGTGCGCCAGCAGATCGGGCAGGCGCAGCACCTGCCCGCGGTCGTGCGCCTGATGTCCCCGGCACCCAGCGGAACGCCCAAGAACTGGGCGGCCTACCGGGCCCGGTTCATCGAACCCACCCGGCTGCAGGCCGGCTTGCATTTCTGGCAACAGAACCGGGAGACACTGGCCCGCGCCGAGGCCGAGTTCGGCGTGCCCGCGAGCCTGGTCGTGGGCGTGATCGGGGTGGAAACGCTCTACGGTCGCCACACCGGCAGCTTCCGCGTGATCGACGCGCTGGCCACGCTGGCATTCGACTTCCCCGCCGTGCACCCGAGGGCAGCGGTGCGCACCGAGTTCTTCAGGGACGAACTGGAGCAGTTTCTCAGCCTGGCGCAGCGAACCGGCATGGACCCCCAGGCGCTGCGTGGCAGCTACGCCGGAGCAATGGGCTGGCCGCAGTTCATGCCCAGCAGCTGGTCCAGGTACGCCATCGACTTCGACGGCGACGGGCGCATCGACCTGTTCAACAGCCAGGCCGACGTGATCGGGTCCGTGGCGAACTACTTCAAGGCCTTCGGCTGGCACCCCGGCATGCCCACCCACTACACCGTGGCCTTCGACCCCACCCGGCTCGACCTCGACGCCTTGCTGGCACCCGACATCCTGCCCAGCTTCGACGTGGACAGCCTGAGCGCCAAGGGCGTGATCCTCGAAGGCCGGGCGCTGCAGCACATCGGCAAGCTCGCCCTGGTCGAACTGGAAAACGGCGATGCTCCGCGCAGCTACGTGGCGGGCACCGACAACTTCTACGCCGTCACCCGCTACAACTGGAGCAGCTACTACGCCATGGCGGTGATCGAACTCGGCGAAGCGGTACAGGCGCTGCTGGTTGGTGAACGCTAAATTCACCCCTCGTCACGCCAACACCCGGCCCGCAACGCGCGAAGTGCCTTGATCCAGGGGCACCGAGGGTCCGGCTCTGCCGGTCCGAGATGCCGTCCCCCCTCCAAGCGCCCCAAGGGCGCGCCAGGGAGGGGGCTGAGGGCCGCGGCTCCAAGCCTGCCTGCGCAGGCTTGGACGTGCCCGAAGAGCCTTTGCCTCTGGCATTGGCTCGGAGCCGCGTCAGCGGCGCAGGGGGGTGTTCCTCATCCAGTCGGTACCAGGAAATCCTGGCTGATGCGCCCGCCGAGTTCGTTCACGCGGTCCAGGAACTGGGTGAGGAAGGCGTGCAATCCGGTGGACAGAATCTCGTCGATGCGGGCGTATTGCAGGTCGGCCCTGAGCTTGCCGGCGCGGCGCAGGGTTTCGCCCGAATGGTCGTTGGCCACCACGCCGAGGTTGTTCACCACTTCGTTCAGGCTGGCGGCCAGGCTGCGCGGCATGTCGGCGCGCAGGATCAGCAGCTCGGCCACGCGTTCGGGCGTGATGACATCGCGATAGACCTTGCGGTAGACCTCGAAGCCGGAGACCGAGCGCAGGATGGCGCTCCAGTGGTAGAAGTCGTACTCCTGATCGAGCTCGCTGGCCGCGCCAAAGAAGTCGCTGTGCACGGCGTGGAACTTCACGTCGAGCAGGCGCGCGGTGTTGTCGGCGCGCTCCAGGAAGGTGCCCATGCGGTAGAAATGGAAGGCCTCGTCCTGCAGCATGGTGCCGATGGCCACGCCGCGCGAGAGGTGCGAGCGGAACTTGACCCACTCGAAGAACTGGCCGGGATCGCGCTCGAAGCCCTTGCTCTTGAGCATGCGCGTGAGCTCGAGCCAGGTCTGGTTCTGGGTTTCCCAGAATTCGGTGGTGAGCGCGCCGCGCACGGCGCGGGCGTTCTCGCGCGCGGCGCGCAGGCAGGAGACGATGCTCGACGGATTGTCTTCGTCGCGCACCATGAAGTCGAGCACGTTGCGCGGGGTGACGGCCTGCCCGTACTTGGCGGTGTAGCTCGGCAGCAGTTCGCTGATGGCCAGCAGCCCCTCCCAGCCGACCTGGGCCACGGCGGCCGACTGCGGCAGCAGCGAGGTCTGGTAGTTCACATCGAGCATGCGCGCGGTGTTCTCGGCCCGCTCGGTGTAGCGGGACATCCAGAAAAGATGGTCGGCGGTTCGCGAAAGCATGATGTGTCCCCTGATCAATCTTCCAATACCCATGTGTCTTTCGTCCCGCCGCCCTGCGACGAGTTGACGACCAGCGAGCCCTCCTTGAGCGCCACGCGCGTGAGCCCGCCGGGGACCATCTGCACGTCCTTGCCCGACAGCACGAAGGGACGCAGGTCGATGTGGCGCGGCGCCACGCCGCTTTCCACATAGGTGGGACAGG
>CAZFOT010000228.1:0-5673 GCA_964520365.1 uncultured Hydrogenophaga sp. | reverse complement strand
GGGGTAGAAGGTCTGCACCTGGTCGGCCTTGAAGCCATTGCGCTTGAGCCACACGGCCAGGTTCATCATGTCTTCATCGCTGGTGCCCGGGTGGGCCGCGATGAAGTAAGGGATCAGGTATTGCTTCTTGCCCGCCTCGGCGCTGAACTGCTCGAACAGCTGCTTGAAGCGGTCATACGTGCCGATGCCTGGCTTCATCATCTTCGACAGCGGTCCGCCTTCGGTGTGCTCGGGCGCGATCTTCAGGTAACCGCCCACGTGGTGGGTCACCAGCTCCTTGATGTATTCGGGTGATTTGATCGCCAGGTCATAGCGCAGGCCGGATCCGATCAGGATCTTCTTGACGCCACGCAACTCGCGCGCCCGCCGGTACATCTTGATCAGCGGGCCGTGGTGCGTGTTCAGGTTGGGGCAGATGCCTGGGTACACGCACGATGGCTTGCGGCAGGCGGCTTCGATCTCTTTGGATCGGCAGCCGATGCGGTACATATTGGCCGTCGGGCCGCCCAGGTCGGAGATGACGCCGGTGAATCCTTTGACCTTGTCGCGGATCTCTTCGATCTCGCGGATCACCGAATCCTCCGATCGGCTTTGGATGATGCGGCCTTCGTGCTCGGTGATCGAGCAGAAGGTGCAGCCGCCAAAGCAGCCGCGCATGATGTTCACGCTGAAGCGGATCATTTCCCAGGCCGGGATCTTCGTGGTGCCGTCGTGCCGACCGTGTTCGTCGGCATACGCCGGGTGCGGGCTGCGCGCATACGGCAGATCGAACGCGTGGTCCATCTCGGCCGTGGTCAGCGGGATCGGTGGCGGATTGATCCACACGTCGCGCGCGGTCGCGCCCTCGCCGTGCGCCTGCACCAGGGCACGGGCGTTGCCGGGGTTGGTCTCCAGGTGCAGCACGCGGTTGGCGTGCGCGTAGAGCACCGCATCGCTCCTCACCTGTTCGTAGCTGGGCAGGCGGATCACCGAGCGGTCGCGCGGCGGCACCTTGAGCCGGCCCTTGCCCTGCAGCGCGGGGTTGGGCACGAAAGCAATCACCTCCGTTCGGGCTGAGCCCGTCGAAGCCCCGGCCGGGGTGTTGGCAAGCCCTTCGACAGGCTCAGGGCGAGTGGAGACTTCCTCTTTCGAACAGGTTGCCCCGCGCGCCTGCGCCTGCTCGCTCGTCGTCAGATACGGGTTGACGTGGCTTTCCACGCGGCCCGGCGCATCGACCTCGCTCGAATCGATCTCGATCCAGCCCGTGGCCGTCGGGTCGCCAGGGCGGCGCACGAAGGCGGTGCCGCGCACGTCGGTGATCTGATCGATGGGTTCGCGCGCAGCGATGCGGTGCGCCACCTCGACCAGTGCGCGCTCGGCATTGCCGTACAGCAGCAGGTCGCACTTGGCGTCCACCACGATGCTGCGGCGCACCTTGTCGCTCCAGTAGTCGTAGTGGGCGATGCGGCGCAGGCTGCCTTCGATGCCGCCGAGCACGATGGGCACGTCCTTGAAGGCCTCGCGGCAGCGCTGGCTGTAGACGATGGCCGCGCGGTCGGGCCGCTTGCCGCCCACGTCGCCCGGTGTGTAGGCGTCGTCGCTGCGGATCTTGCGGTCCGCCGTGTAGCGGTTGATCATGGAATCCATGTTGCCCGCGGTCACGCCCCAGAACAGGTTGGGCCTGCCCAGCGCCTTGAAGGCCTCGGCGCTCTGCCAGTCGGGCTGCGCGATGATGCCCACGCGGAAACCCTGCGCCTCCAGCACCCGGCCGATCACCGCCATGCCGAAGCTGGGGTGGTCCACGTAGGCGTCGCCCGTCACCAGGACGATGTCGCAGGAGTCCCAGCCGAGCTGCTCCATCTCGGCGCGGCTCATCGGCAGGAACGGCGCCACCCCGAACCGCTTGGCCCAGTAGGGGCGGTAGCTGGTGATCGGCTTGGCGCTGCGCGCGAAAAAAGAGACGTCGACGGGGGCGTTCATGAGGGCAATCGGGGGTAACCTTCGAGTGTAAGGTTTACCCCCTGCCCCTGCCTCTTTCAGGGCCTCCCGCCAGACGGAAGGCAGCAGCCGGCGCCCGGCATCCGCCTCAAAGGTCTTTCAGAGCGGCGTCGATGTGCTGCTGGAACAGCACCGGATCGCCCAGCGCGTTCGCGTTCATCAGCGTGAGCTTCACGAGGAACAGCGCGGTCTTGTCCTCGCCGGCCTGGTCAATGGCAGTGGCCAGCGCGTCGTAGACCTGCTCCAGGCCAGGGATCGTGAGTGCATCGGTTTGGCTCATGTTCAGGCTCACTGGAAGTCGCAGGCATTGAAGAGAGCGGCGCGCAGGCGCGTCGCGTCCAGGCTCATCCAGCGGGCGCACACGTGCTGGTCGGGCCGCAGCAGGTAGGCCGCACCACCGGCCAACACGCCGTAGCGCTGGCGCAGGCGGCCGTTGGCATCGGCCAGGGTTTCATCGGCGCCCGCCACCGGCTGGGCGCTGCCCACCGCGATCACGCGCAGCGGCAGGCCTTGGGCGCGCACCCCGCTCACCATGTCCCGCAGGCTGTCGGGCAAGGCGGGCGCATCGGTGAAATACAGCAACGAAAAACCGTGGTCAATGTGATCCAGCAGGTAGTCGTCGGCACCCAGGCGCACGTTCTGCGGTGGCGCGCCGTGGCCGGGACCGGTCTTGAACAGCAGGTTGTCGTCGCCCCGGCTGTTGGCGGGCGAGTCGAGGTATTCGTGCGGCCGCGAGGTGCGCCAGTGGTAGAGCGGGCCCACGAAGGACTGGCTCAGCGACAGCGAGAGCACCGCGTCGCGCAGCAGGCGAAAGCCCCGCGTGGGCGGCGTCATGAAACGGGTGCTCTTGCCCGCCTCGTCGATGATTTCCCGCGCCGCCGCGACGCGCTCGCTGCTGTAGGCGCCGAGCAGCGTCGTCGGCGACAGCCCCTTGACCACCAGCGCCAGGCGCCAGGCCAGGCCCTGCGCATCCTGGAAACCGGTGTTGGCGCCGCGCACGCCGAAGATGGGCAGCAGGTGCGCCGCGTCGCCCGTGAACAGCACGCGGCCGTGCACGTAGTCGGGCAGCGTCAGCGCGCGCGCCGAATACACCGAGCACCAGTCCATCTCCCAGGGCGCGCCGCCGTGGCCGATCATGGCCAGTTGGGCGTCGATGCGCGCCTTGAGCGACGCCGGCGCCAGCGCCTGCTCCGGCGTTTCGCCGGGCGGCAGCTGGTAGTCCACCCGCCAGATGCCGTGCGGCTCGCGGTGCATGAGGATGGTGTTGCCCGGGTTCCATTCGGGATCGAAGAACGCCAGGCGCTCGGTCGGCAACGGCAGGTCGATGCGGATGTCGGCGATCACGAAACGGCCTTCGTAGGAGGCCCCTTCGAGCTTCAGGTCCAGGAAACCGCGAACCGCCGACCGTGCGCCGTCGGCCGCCACCAGCCAGTCGGCGCGCAGCGCATAGGGGCCTTCGGACGTGTCGACTTCCAGGGTGGCACCGGCCTCGTCCCGCGCCACCGCCGTCACCCGGTTGCCCCAGCGCAGATCGATCAGCGGGTTGGCCCGCACCGCCTCCACCAGGTATTCCTCCAGGTACTGCTGCTGCAGGTTGATCATGGGAAAGAAGCGGTCATCGGGATCGTGCGGCGCCTCCATGCGGAACACGCGCTGTCCCCTGTAGAACGAGTTGCCGAACCGCCAGGGCAGGCCGTTGGCCGACACCGGGTCCGCCACGCCCACCTGCTGCAGGATTTCCATCGACCGGCGCGTGAACACGATCGCCCGGCTGCCTTCGCACACCTGGCGCTCGGACGCCAGCAGCACGCACGGCACGCCATGGCGCGCCAGCGCCAGCGCCGTCACCAGCCCGATCGGCCCGGCACCCACCACCGCCACGCGATGGTCCTGCCGCTCGGGGTGCTGCGACGGCAGCCAGGGGTCGAACACCTCGTAGCGGTAGTAGATCGATGGCCGCGGTTCGGCATGAGGCTGATGCATGGACAGGTCTCCGGATGGGGCGAACACCGCCAGTCTAGGCGCGGCCCGAGCGTGGATTGTCACCATATGGGGACATTCCCGGCGCGCTCAGCCGTTCGGGCCGGGCTCCATCAGGAAACCCATCAGGTCGCGCTGGCCCGCGACCCCGAGCTTGCGGTACACACGCTTGAGGTAGGTCCGAGCGCTGGCCAGCGTCAGGCCCAGCCGTTCGGCCATCGAAGCCGTGCTCAGGCCGTCCAGCAGACAGCGGACCACATCGCAGTCGCGCGGCGTGAGCTGGGGGCAGCGCGCCTTCAGGCGGGCCAGCAGCAGGTCGCCCAGCTCCTGGTTCACGCTCTGCCCGCTGTGGTGCAGCCGCACCGCGTGCACGATCAACGGCGCGAAGGCGGTCACCACGCCGATGGCCGCATCGTCGAAAGGCCCGTGCTCGACGCCGCGGTACAGGTTCACCGACAACCACCGCCGCCCCTCGTACAAGGCCAGGATGGCGAGCCGCTCGGCCACCTGCGGCAGCTCGTAACAAACGCGCCGGTATTCTTCATGGGCGATATCCGAACCACGCTGGCGGTGGAGCACGATGCGCGGCTCCCGCATGCCGGCCTTGCGCGCGGCCGCGAACTCTGCCCGCATGGCACCCAGGCATCCGTCGAGCCGGTAGAAGCGCGACACATAGGCCTCGGAAATGTCGGGCAGGGCCTGGGTGCGCGAACGGTCGCCCACGGCGACGATGCGGGGCGCGCGCATGCCTTCGAACGCGAAGATGGTGCACTGCGCCAGCGGAACGTGTTCCCCCAGCAAGGCCAGCAGCCCTTCCGCCACCGCGTGCTGGTGCGCCAGTCCCAGCTTCTGGATCAGCAAGGAGGCGTGCGCGAGCGACACCGCCAGCCCGGCCGGTGGTCTTGGCTCCAGTACCCAGTGACTTTGCATGGCAACGTTCCACGGTGCATCTCGTTACCGGTCTTACGGTACCACCGAGAATGTAAGACCCCCGCTCATTAGCATGGGCGCTTCACTTTTTGAAGGAGGCTACATGGCACTGCATTTTGGCAAACGCGAAACCGAACAACCCAAACCCCTGAGCAGCGGGATGGCCACGCAGCGCTACGGGGCCGCCTCGCCCAGCGTGTCGCAGCCCCCGGCCACCCCCGAACCGGCCGCGCCGGTCACCCCCCCTGCTGCCACCGCCACCGCTTCCACCGCCGTTCCCGAAGGCGGCAGCAAGCTGACCGTCGGCCCCAACATCAAGCTCAAGGGCGTGGAAATCACCGACTGCGACACCCTGGTGGTCGAAGGCCTGGTCGAAGCCACCATGGATTCGCGCGTGATCCAGATCGCCCAGCAGGGCGAGTTCAAGGGCTCGGCCGAGATCGACATCGCCGAAATCCGTGGCGTGTTCGACGGCAACCTCACCGTCCGCCAGAAGCTCGTGATCCACGCCACCGGCAAGGTCACCGGCAAGATCCGCTACGGCAAGGTCGTGATCGAAGAAGGCGGCCAGCTCTCCGGCGACATCGAATGCTCGGTGTCGGCCAAGTCGGCGGCGGGCAAGCCGTCCATGGCGCTGGCGGCCTGACAGCGTCTCCATGGCATCCGGCCGGGACCAGCCGGATGCCGTTGCCGCCCCCCTTCGGCCCCGGTATGCTCCGGGCATGTACGCCGAATACTTTGGTCTAAAACAAGAGCCTTTTTCGATCGCGCCCGACCCGCACTACC
>CAZFOT010000227.1:0-5675 GCA_964520365.1 uncultured Hydrogenophaga sp. | reverse complement strand
GTGGGGGTGAAAGCCACCACCACCTGGTTTTCGGCCACGCCGAGCAGGCCCGCGATGCGCGCCTGCATGGCAGCGCGATGCGGCCCGATTTTCGGCTCCTCGCCGATGACGGTGATGTCCACATGCTGGATACGGCCGCCGCGCGCGCCCTCGCGGCGCACCGCCTCGGCCACGAAGCGGGCGGAGTCGGCGCCCTTCCATTGCGGGTCGGCGGGCGGGAAATGGCTGCCGATATCGCCTTCGGCCAATGCCCCCAGCAATGCATCGACGAGCAGAAAAAGCTCAAGGCCATGTTCAACATCGGCGCGGGCGTCGATGCGCTGATGAAGCTGCGCCTGCCGAGCGGCTGCAAGGTCGTGCGGCTCGACGACGCCGGCATGTCGGTGCAGATGGCCGAGTACGTGTGCCACGCGGTGATTCGCCACTTCCGCGAGTTCGACGGCTACGAGGCCGACGTGCGCGAAGGGCGGTGGTCGTACCGCAAGCCGCGCACGCGCAGCGAATACCCCGTAGGTGTGATGGGGCTGGGCGTGCTCGGCGAGCGCGTGGCGCACGCCCTGGGCGTGTTCGAGTTTCCGGTGCACGGCTGGAGCCGCTCACCCAAGCGGATCGACGGCGTGCAGTGCCACAGTGGCGGCGACGGCTTCAATACCTTCCTGTCGTCGTGCCGCGTGCTGGTCAACCTGCTGCCGCTCACGTCCGAGACCACCGGCATCCTGAACCGCGAAACCCTGTCGCTGCTGCAGCCCGGCGGCTACCTGGTCAACGTGGCGCGCGGCGCGCACCTGGTGGAGGAAGACCTGCTCGCCCTGCTGGAGAACGGCCACATGGCGGGCGCCACGCTCGACGTGTTCCGCACCGAGCCGCTGCCGGCCGAGCACCCGTTCTGGACCCACCCGAAGGTCGTGGTCACGCCGCACACCTCGGCGCGCACCCTGCGCGACGAGAGCATCGCGCAGATCGCCGGCAAGATTCTCGCGTTCGAGCGCGGCGAGGCCATCGCCGGCCTGGTCGATCCCGTGCGCGGCTACTGAAACCTGTCCGAGAGAGATCCCCATGAAACTCCCCACCCGCGTCAAACTGATCGACGTCGGCCCGCGCGACGGCCTGCAGAACGAAAAGCAGCCGGTGCCGGCCGCGGTCAAGATCGAACTGGTGCACCGCCTGCAGGCCGCCGGCCTGAAGGAGATCGAAGTCACCAGCTACGTGAGTCCGAAATGGGTGCCGCAGATGGCGGACAACCACGAGGTGATGGCCGGCATCGCGCGCCGGAGCGGCGTGCGCCATTCGGTGCTCACGCCCAACCTCAAGGGCTTCGAGGCGGCGGCGCTCGACAGGCCCGACGAGATCGTGGTGTTCGGCGCCGCCAGCGAGGCCTTCAGCCAGAGGAACATCAACTGCAGCATCGCCGAGAGCATCGAGCGCTTCGCGCCGGTGGTCGAGGCTGCGCGCGCGGCCGGCATCGCCGTGCGCGGGGCCATGAGCTGCACCGTCGGCTGTCCCTACGAAGGCGAGATTGCGCCCGAGCGGGTGGGCTACCTGGCCGGGTTGATGAAAGGCATCGGCGTGCAGCGCGTGGACGTGGCCGACACCATCGGCGTGGGCACGCCGCGCAAGGTGCAGGCCGCCATCGAAGCCACACTGAAGCACTACGCCCTCGACGACGTGTCGGGCCACTTCCACGACACCTACGGCCAGGCCTTGTCCAATACCCTGGCCACCCTGGAAATGGGCGTGTGGAATTTCCAGGCCTCGGTCGCTGGCCTGGGCGGCTGCCCCTACGCCAAGGGCGCGACCGGCAACGTGGCGACCGAGGACGTGGTCTACCTGCTGCACGGCATGGGCATCGACACCGGCATCGACCTGGACGCGCTGGTGGACGCGGGGGTCTACATCAGCGAGCAACTGGGCCGGCCCACGGGCTCGCGCGTGGCGCGGGCGCTGCTGGCCAAGCGGGCTGGCTGAGACCACCATGAATATTGAAGTCTGGCTGGCCTTTTTCGCCGCATCCTGGGTGATCGCCATCTCCCCCGGTTCGGGTGCGGTGCTGTCCATGAGCCATGGGCTCGCCTATGGCGTGCGGGCCGCGAGCGCCACCGTGGTCGGCTTGCAGCTCGGCCTGTCGGTGATCCTGCTGGTCGCCGGCGTGGGTGTGGGCGCGTTGCTGCTCGCATCGGCCACGGCGTTCACCGTGGTCAAGGTGCTGGGGGCGGCCTACCTGATCTGGCTCGGCGTGCAGCAGTGGCGCGCGCCGGTGTCGGCGGCGCCCACCGGCAGTGCGAAAGCGGTTGCCGTGAATGAACCCGGCCTGCCTTCCGTGCGCCAGCGCGTGACCACGGGCTTCTTCACCAACGTCACCAACCCCAAGGGCATCGTGTTCATGGTGGCGGTGCTGCCGCAGTTCATCGACCCGCAGCGCCCGCTGTGGCTGCAATTGCTGATCCTGCTGCTGACCTCGGTGGCGGTCGATGCGGTGGTCATGCACGGCTACGCCTTCCTGGCTTCGCGCGCGCAGCGCTGGCTGGCCACGGCCCGGGCGCGCCGCGCCCAGAACCGGGTGTTCGGCGGCGTGCTCATGGCCATGGGCGCCGGCCTGTTCATGGTCAAGCGCGCGGCGGGGTGAGCCTGCGCCTGGGTTGACTCACAGGGTGCATGCCGTGCTCAACCGCCGGCCGCGGGTTCGACGGGACGCAGTTGCGTGCCCGCGCCCATGGTGATGAGCAGCGCGCGGGCCGGCTGGATCACCTGGACCGTGTGCCATGCGCCGCGGGGAATCACCGCCGTGCAGCGGCCTTTCATCTCCACCACGCTGGCGACGCCCTCGCGCTCCAGAAGAAGCCGCACTTCGCCTTCGGACAGGTGGATGACCTCGTCGCCTTCCGGATGCATCTCCCAGCTCGTCCAGTCCTCCAGGAACCGGTATTGCGTGACCAGCCAGCCGTGCCCGTAGCGATCCAGCGCTTCGGGCGGCTGCGACCAGAACGTCTCGCCGCCTTCCATCACACCGGACTGGCCGTCGTGCTGCAGGAAGATGTATTGCGCTTCCAGGTCCATCACCATGGGGTTCTCCAATCTGTTCGTTGTGCCGTGGCGCAAGCCTAGCGCACCCCGTCCGGATCGCCTTGTGGATTCTTTACCAGGCGACCGCCTGCGGGTGCTCCGCCATGCGCAGCAGCCACTGGCGGGGCGGCTCGCCCGCCAGCGCCAGGAAGTCGTGGTTCATGTGCGACTGGTCGCAATAGCCGGCCTCCGCGGCAATCTTCGTCCAGTGGGGCCGGGCGGTCTGCCGCGCCAGCGCGCAGGCCTGGTGGAACCGCAGCATGCGCGCGAAGGTCTTGGGCGTGGTTCCCATCTCGGCCTTGAAGCGGTGGACGAAATGCTTGTGGCTCCAGCCGATTTCGCGCGCAAGGTCCGCCACCGCCAGTCCGCCGGCCGCGCGCGCGAGCCGCTGGTAGGCGTGGACGATTTCGTCCGATGGCGTCCACCGGCGGTGCCGCAGGACGAAGCGCTCGGCCAGGGCGAGGCGGGTGTGGGCATCCTGCGTCTCCTGGAGCTGCTCCCACAGGGCATGGGCGGACGGACCCAGCAGGGGCGCGAGCGCGCGGACAGGCGCCGCGAGTTCCGCTAACGCGGGGCCCAGGAGACAGTAGCCGCCGAGCGGTGTCAGGTCCACCTGCACCACCGATGCCCCGCCGTTGGACGCGATATCCGTGGCCTCGGGCCGCAGTCCGCTGACGAAGCAGGGGGGCGCGGTGACCGGCGCCTGCGATGGGTCGCCCGCCGGCTGGATGGCCAGCGGCGTGCCCAGGCTGAAGATCAATGACACCGCCATCGGCGCGGGCGCGCGCTGGCGGTTCTGACTGGCCTCCAGTTCGCGGTAGTCGAACAGGCCCGCGACCATGTCGCTCGCCTGCGCCGACGGGCGCTGGCCAACGACCCGGAAAGTCCCGAACGCCATGGGCGTGCCTCCTGGGAAACGAAAGGGAAAAGGGAAAGAGAAAAAAGCCGGCCGCCAGCGCGATGCGCTACGGACCGGCACCAACCCGAATCGTATGCGCTTCCCGCCGCTGGTCGCGCAAGAAACCCGGCGCGCCGCGTGAACATCGCGTGCGCGGCTACCATCGGCCCATGAACATCGGAACCGACGACTTGCAGGACATGCCCGCGCCCGTGCGGCGCGTGATCGACACCCTGGCCCGCCAGGGCCATCCCCACACTCCCGTCATGCTCGACGACGCCGCGCGCACCGCGCAGCAGGCCGCCGATGCGCTCGGTGTGGCCCTGGGCCAGATCGCCAAGAGCATCATCTTCCGCCGCAAGGCCGACGACGCGGCCGTGCTGGTGGTGACTTCCGGCGACCTGCGCGTGGACGAAAAAAAGGTGCAGGCCCTGGTCTGCGCCGATGGCGGCAAGCTCGGCCGGGCCGACGCCGATTTCGTCAAGGCGCGCACCGGGTTCTCCATCGGCGGCGTGTCGCCGGTGGCGCATGCCCATGCGCCGGTCACGCTGATCGACGAGCAGTTGTTCCGCTTCGACACCATCTGGGCCGCGGCCGGCCATCCGCACGCGGTGTTCCGCCTCGGCCCCGATGAACTCGTGATCCTGACCGGGGCGCCGGTGCGTGACGTGACCGTGGCCGCCGAGCAGGGAGCCGCGCATGGCTGAACCGGCGGTCAACCTGCGCGCCGCCCGCGCGAAGCACGCCGGCATCGGCGTGCCCTCGCCGTGCCTCTCGGTCTGCCGCATGGACGCGGCGCGCACCTTCTGCGAAGGCTGCTGGCGCAGCATCGACGAGATCGCGGGCTGGAGCCGCATGGCCGACGCCGACAAGCTGATCGTCTGGGGCCGCATCGAAGCGCGCCAGCGCGATGCGCAATCCCTGGCCCCCACCGCACCTCCCGCATGAACAACACGCAAACCCCTCCCGAATCCGGCCCCACGGCGCCGCCGCAACTGCACGACATCGCGTTCTATTACGACCCGATCTCACCCTATGCCTACCTGGCGTTCGAGCGCCTGCCCGAAGCGCTGATGGGGCTGAGCGTGCAGGTGCGCTACAAGCCGGTGCTGTTCGCCGGCCTGCTCAAGGCGCACGGCCAGCGCGGCCCGGCCGAGATCGTGCCTAAGCGCGACTGGACCTACCGCCAGGTGGGCTGGCTGGCGCAGCGCCATGGCGTGCCGCTGGACCTGCCGGCGGCGCACCCTTTCAACCCCTTGCCCCTGCTGCGCCTGGCCCTGGCCTGCGCCACCGACGGCGCGCCGGGCGAGAGCAGCCGCTACGTGACCGAACAGGTGTTCCACCACGTCTGGCGCGGCGGCGGAGACGCCACCGCGCCCGCCCGGCTTCATGCGCTGGAGGAGCTGCTGCAAGACCACATGCGGCAGCGCCAGAAGCCATGGAATCCGCCCGACGGCGACCTGGTGAAGCAGCGCCTGCGCGCCAACACCGACGAGGCCCTGGCGCTCGGCCTGTTCGGCGTGCCGGCGATGGTGGTGGCCGACCGTGTGTTCTGGGGCTTCGACGGCCTGCCGATGCTGCGCGACTTCCTGGACGGCGACCCCTGGTTCGGCAGCGGCGCCTGGGAAGCGGCAACGACCCTGCCCGTGGGCATACAGCGGCGCTAGGGCCTGTTCACCCTATTTTTCCAAGATGCGTTGCGGATCAAAAAGGCCAT
>CAZFOT010000226.1:662-5719 GCA_964520365.1 uncultured Hydrogenophaga sp. | reverse complement strand
GAAAACCTGATCGGCGAAGAAGACAAGGGCTGGACCTACGCCAAGCACCTGCTGGCACATGAGCGCACCAACATCGCCGACGTGAACCGCGCCAAGCGCGAGCTGGAGCGGCTCAAACGCATCGCCAAGACCGAAGGCGTGTGGGACGACCTGCGCTTTCGCGACCAGATCGCCCTGCTCGAAGTGGACGTGGTGGCACTGGAGATGCTGGTGCTGCGCGTGCTCTCGGCCGAGAAGTCGGGCAAGAACTCGCTGGACATCGCCGGCCTGCTCAAGATCAAGGGCAGCGAGATCCAGCAGCGCTACAGCGAGCTCATGATGCTCGCGGCCGGCCCCTACAGCCTGCCCTTCATCGAGGAGGCCATGGAAGCCGGCTGGCAGGGCGACTTCCCTGGCGGCATGGCCGCCAATGCCCCGCTCGCATCGACCTACTTCAACATGCGCAAGACCACCATCTACGGCGGCAGCAACGAAGTGCAGCGCAACATCGTCGCGCAGACGGTGCTCGGCTAAGGAGACAAAAAATGGACTTCGACTTCAGTGACGATCAGGAACAACTGCGCGACGCCGTGCGCAAGTGGGTGGACAAGGGCTACGACTTCGAGCGCCGGCGCGCCATCGTGGCCGCGGGTGGCTTCGACCGTTCGGCCTACGCGGAGCTGGCCGGCCTCGGTCTGACCGGTCTCTACGTCGGCGAGGACGATGGCGGCATGGGCATGGGTCCGATCGAGGGCATGGTGGTGATGGAGGCCCTGGGCAGCGGCATCGTGCTGGAACCGCTGGCACAGACCCTCATCGCAGGCGGCGTGCTCGGAGGCTACGCACCGGCCGAGCTCAAGGCCGCGTGGCAGCCCCGCATTGCCTCGGGCGAGGCGCTGGTGGTGCTGGCTCAGCAGGAACGCAAGGCCCGCTACCGGCTGGATGCGTGCGAGGCGACGGCCGTCTCCACCACCAGCGGATGGACGATCACCGGCGCCAAGCAACTGGTTCCGGTGGCCGACCGGGCCGACGCCTTCATCGTGCCCGCGCTGGCGGACGGCCTGATCGCCCTGTTCCTGGTGGAAGCCACGGCCGCCGGCGTGGGCACGCGCGGCTACCGCACGCAGGACGGCGGCCGCGCAGGCGACCTCACGCTGAACAGCGCCTCCGCGCACTTGGTCACGCTGGACGGCCAGGCCGCGCTGGAACACGCGGTGGACATCGGCATCGCGGCCACCTGCGCCGAGGCCGTGGGCGTCATGGACAAGACCCTGGCCGTGACGGTGGACTACATGAACACCCGCAAGCAGTTCGGCGTGGCCATCGCCACGTTCCAGGCGCTGCGCCACCGCGTGGCCGACATGAAGATGCAGCTGGAGCTGGCGCGCTCGATGAGCTACTACGCCAGCCTCAAGCTCAACGCGCCCGCCGGCGAGCGCCGCGCGGCCATGGCGCGGGCCAAGGTGCAACTGGGCCAATCGATGCGCTTCGTGGGCCAGCAGGCCGTGCAACTGCACGGCGGCATCGGCGTGACCGACGAATACATCGTGAGCCACTACTTCAAGAAGCTCACCCAGCTCGAAATGACGTTCGGCGACACTCTGCACCATCTGGGCGAGGTGTCCGCCCGGATGCAGGACACCGCCGGCGTCTTCGCTTGAAGGTGCTTCAAACGGGAACGCCGCAGAACCGGCTCCGCCGGGCCGCAGGCGTTGCCCCCTTGAGGGGGTGACGGGCGCAGCCCGGCGCGGGGGTGGGCCTCACCTCACGCATGCAGGCGCGACGACTTCGGCAAGTGCGACATCAGGAACTCCATCTGGTCGGCCAGGATGCGGCGGTTGCGCAGGATGAAGTCTTCCCACAGGCTGGGCACGTAGGGCGCGTACAGCAGCGGCATGTGGGCCTGTTCGGGCGTGCGATTGCCCTTGCGGTGGTTGCACGACCGGCACGCCGTGACCACGTTCATCCACAGGTCGCGGCCGCTTTGCCCCAGCGGCTGGATGTGTTCCCGGGTCAGGCTTTCCTCGTGGAAGTGGTTGCCGCAATAGGCGCAGACGTTGCGGTCGCGCGCAAACAGCTTGCCGTTGGTCAGCGTGGGGCGCAGGTCGAACGGGTTGATGCGCGGCACGCCCTGGGTGCCAATGATGGAATTGATGGTGATGATCGACTGCCGGCCGGTGACCGCGTTGTGGCCGCCGTGGAACACGGCGATTTCGGCGCCCATTTCCCAGCGCACCTCATCCGCGGCGTAATGCAGCACGGCTTCTTCCAGGCTGATCCAGGACTGCGGGAGCCCCTGCGCAGACAGCTTCAAAACCTTCAAGACCCACCTCCATGTTGGAACACAACCGGACAATCTGTCTTTGACGCGCAACGCCACCCACCAGGTCGCGCGCGCCGTGTGTCAATATAACGCGCTTCCATGACAAAACCGTCCGCCACCACGCAAAGCCCGTGCCGAATGCCCCACCGCCCATGAAGATCATCCGAGGTCTCTGGAACCTGCAGCAGGCGCAACCCGCCTTGGCCGCGGCGGGCCGGGCACTCACCATCGGCAACTTCGATGGCGTGCACCGCGGCCACCAGGCCATGCTCGCGCTGCTCAACAACGAGGCCCGGCACCGTGGCGTGCCGAGTTGCGTCATGACCTTCGAGCCGCATCCCCGGGACTATTTCGCCGCGCTGCATCACCAGCCCGAACTGGCGCCGGCACGCATCGCTCCCCTGCGCGACAAGCTGCAGGAACTGGCGCGCTGCGGCGTGGACGAGTGCGTGGTACTCCCGTTCAACGCCGCGCTGGCCGCGCAGGCGCCGCAGTCGTTCATCGAAGACACGCTGGTTCGCGCGCTGGGCGCGCGCTACGTGCTGGTGGGGGACGACTTCCGGTTCGGCGCGCGGCGCGCCGGCGACTACGCGATGCTGGACGCGGCCGGCGGCCGGCTCGGCTTCGACGTGGCACGCATGCAGAGCTACGAAGTCCACGGGCTGCGCGTGTCCAGCTCGGCGGTGCGCGAGGCCCTGGCGGCAGGGCGCATGGACGACGTGGCCGCCCTGCTCGGCCGCCCGTACAGCATCAGCGGCCACGTGGTGCACGGCCGCAAGCTGGGCCGCGAACTGGGCGCCAGCGCGGCCGGCAAGGGGGACGGCTTTCGCACCCTCAACCTGCGCTTTGCCCACTGGAAGCCCGCAGCCAGCGGCATCTTCGCGGTGCACGTGCACGGGCTGGGACCCGAGGCGGATTCGCCGCCCCTGCCCGGCGTGGCCAACCTCGGCGTGCGGCCCTCGCTCGATCCGGACGACGTCAACGGCGGGCGCGTGCTGCTGGAAACGCATTGCCTGGAATGGCCACCGGCCATGGCCAGCACATTGGGCGGCGGCGAGGCCTACGGTAAAATCATCCGTGTGGAACTGCTGCACAAACTGCACGACGAGCTGAAATACGACAGCCTGGACGCCCTGACCCAGGGCATCGCACGGGACTGCGACGACGCGCGCGCGTTCTTTGCATCGCTGCACACCCAGACCCACCGGCAGACCACCCGCGACCGAATTTAGACGACCCGTCTGTCCGGTCGCTGCCCTTCGACAGGCTCAGGGCGAACGGTTTCTGTCTCCAGTCCCCTCACTCCCCGTTCGGGCTGAGCTTGTCGAAGCCACCGCGGAATTGCAGTCATGTCCAACACCACCAACGCCTACCCCGTCAACCTGCTGGAGACACCGTTCCCCATGCGCGGCGACCTGCCCAGGCGCGAACCGGGCTGGGCCAAGGCATGGAACGACGAAGGCCTGTACCGGCGCCTGCGCGTGGCGCGCGCCGGCGCGCCGCTGTTCGTGCTGCACGACGGCCCGCCCTATGCCAACGGCAAGCTGCACATCGGCCACGCGCTCAACAAGATCCTCAAGGACATGATCGTCAAGAGCCGCCAACTGGCTGGCTTCGACGCGCAGTACATCCCCGGCTGGGACTGCCACGGCCTGCCGATCGAGAACGCGATCGAGAAGCTGCACGGCCGCAACCTGGGCCGCGACGACATGCAGGCCAGGAGCCGCGCCTTCGCCACCGAACAGATCGATCAGCAGCGCGCGGACTTCAAGCGCCTGGGCGTGCTCGGCGACTGGGAGCGCCCCTATCGCACCATGGACCCGGCCAACGAGGCCGGCGAAATCCGCGCCTTCAAGCGCGTGATCGAGCGCGGCTTCGTCTACCGCGGCCTCAAGCCCGTGTACTGGTGCTTCGACTGCGGCTCGTCGCTGGCCGAGTTCGAGATCGAGTACGCCGACAAGCAGAGCGACACGCTGGACGTGGCCTTCGAGACCGACGATGCGGCCAGGCTCGCCGCGGCCTTCGGCCTGGCCGCGCTGCCGGCGGGCAAGACCGCCTTCGCCGTGATCTGGACCACCACCGCCTGGACCATTCCCGCCAACCAGGCGCTCAACGCCCATCCGGACTTCACCTACGCCCTGGTCGACACGCCCAAGGGCTGCCTGGTGCTGGCCGAGACCCTGGTCGAGAAATGCCTGGAGCGCTTCGGCCTCACGGGCACCGTGCTCGCCACGGCCTCGGGCAAGGCGCTGGGCGGCCTGAACTTCCGCCACCCGCTGTTCGACGTGGACGCCGGCTACCGCCGCCTCTCGCCGGTCTACCTGGCCGAGTACGTGAGCGACGCCGACGGCACCGGCCTGGTGCACTCCTCGCCCGCCTACGGCCTGGACGACTTCCACTCCTGCGTCGCGCACGGCCTGGCGGTGGACGACATCCTCAACCCGGTTCAGGGCAACGGCGCCTACGCGCCCGAGTTCCCGCTGTTCGGCGGCCTGCACATCTGGAAGGCCGTGCCCGTGATCCTGGAAGCGCTGAAAAACGCTGGCCGCCTGCTGGCCACCCAGGCCATCAGCCACAGCTACCCGCACTGCTGGCGCCACAAGACCCCGGTGATCTACCGCGCCGCCGCGCAGTGGTTCGTGCGCATGGACGAGGGCGAGGGCGTGTTCACCAAGGACAAGGCGCCCAAGACCCTGCGCCAACTGGCGCTGGACGCGATCGATGCCACGCGCTTCTACCCCGAAAACGGCCGCGC
>CAZFOT010000226.1:0-652 GCA_964520365.1 uncultured Hydrogenophaga sp. | reverse complement strand
ATCAGCCACCAGCGCTCCTGGGGCGTGCCCATCCCCTTCTTCCTGCACAAGGACAGCGGCGAACTGCATCCGCGCACCATGGAGATTCTCGACCGGGCCGCCGACATCGTGGAGAAGGGCGGCATCGAGGCCTGGAGCCGCGTCACGGCCGAGGACATCCTGGGCGCGGAGGACGCGAAGCACTACACCAAGAGCACCGACATCCTGGAAGTCTGGTTCGACTCGGGCTCGACCTTCCAGCACGTGCTGCGTGGCAGCCATGCCAAGGCCTACGACCGACCGCCCTACCACGAGCAGGGCCCCGAGGCCGATCTCTACCTCGAAGGCCACGACCAGCACCGCGGCTGGTTCCACAGCTCGCTGCTGCTGGGCTGCGCGCTCTACGACCGCGCGCCCTACCGGGGCCTGCTGACGCACGGCTTCGCCACCGACGGCCAGGGCCGCAAGATGAGCAAGAGCCTGGGCAACACGGTGGACCCGCAGACGGTGACCAGCAAGCTCGGCGCCGAGATCGTGCGCCTGTGGGTGGCGTCGACCGACTACTCGGGCGACCTCAACATCGACGACAAGATCCTCGCCCGCGTGGTCGACGCCTACCGCCGCATCCGCAACACGCTGCGCTTCCTGCTCGCCAATATCAGCGACTTCGACC
>CAZFOT010000225.1:0-5732 GCA_964520365.1 uncultured Hydrogenophaga sp. | reverse complement strand
TCATCATCCGCACCTGGCAGACCGCGAGCAAGATGAAGGCGCAGCGCGGCAGCCTGCCGCAAGACAGCAGCCGCCACGACAACTTCCGCGTCAAGCGCTACATCGCCAAGTACGCCATCAACCCGGCCATCGCGCACGGCATCTCGCACGTGGTGGGCTCCATCGAACCCGGCAAGTGGGCCGACCTGGTGGTGTGGAAGCCGGCCTTCTTCGGCGTCAAGCCCTCGCTGGTGCTGCAGGGCGGCAGCATCTCGCTGGCCGCCATGGGCGACCCCAACGCCTCCATTCCCACGCCGCAGCCGGTGCACTACCGGCCCATGTTCGGCGCGCTGGGCCGCGCACTGGCGCGCGGCAGCCTCACCTTCGTCTCGCAGGCGGCCCAGGCCGCTGGCGTGGCCGAGCGCTACGGCCTGAACAAAGCCACCGTTGCCGTGCAGGGGTGCCGCAGCGTGACCAAGGCCAGCATGGTGCATAACAGCTATCTGCCCAGCATGGACATCGATCCCCAGCGCTACACCGTGCGCGCCGACGGCGAACTGCTCACCTGCGAGCCCGCCACCCGGCTGCCCATGGCCCAGCGCTACTTCCTGTTCTGAACACCCTCCTCGGCCCCGACGCGCCGCCCCCGACGCCATGCTCCAGGTCTCCAAGCTCATCCCCCAAGGCCGAGGCCTCGCCCCGGTGCTGGTGCGCCGCTCGGCGCAACTGGAACTGGACTGGGACGTGCGCCAGAAAAGCCGCTTCGACGCCATCGCGTCCGACGGCCGCCACGTCGGAGTGTTCCTGCCCCGCGGCACCGTGGTGCGCGGCGGCGACGTGCTGCTCACGCAGGACGGCTCTTTCCTGCGCGTGGTCGCCGCGCCCCAGGCGGTGATGCGCATCACCGCCTGCAACGATCACGACCACGACCACGGCCATGCGCACGACGGCGCCTTCGACCTCATGCGCGCCGCCTACCACCTGGGCAACCGCCACGTGCCCATCGAACTCAGGCCCGACCACCTCAAGATCGAACCCGATCACGTGCTGGCCGACATGCTGCGCGCCATGCACCTGACCGTGGTCGAGGCGCGCGAGCCCTTCGAACCCGAGGGCGGCGCCTACGGTGCCCATGGCGCGGGCCACGGCCATGCGCACCACGGCCACGATCATGGCCACGGGCATGGCGCGCACTGAACCGGCCGGGCGCCCGGCCGCCGGCCTGCTCCAGATCCTCTGGCTGGCCTCGCCTGCCCTGCCCGTGGGCGGCTTCTCCTATTCGGAAGGGCTGGAGGCGGCGGTGGACAGCGGCGCGGTGAGCGACGAGGCCAGCGCCGCCGCCTGGCTGTCCGACCAGCTGCACCTGGGCCTGGCGCGCAGCGACCTCGCCGTGGTCGCCCAGGCCATCCCCGCCTGGCAGGCGCTCGACCTGCCGCGCATCCGGCAGCTCAACACCTGGGTGCTGGCCACGCGGGAAACGCAGGAGCTGCGCCTGCAGACCGAACAGATGGGCCGCTCGCTGCTGGAATGGGCCCGGGGCCTGAGCGCGCTGGACGCCTCGGTCGGCGGCGTCTTCGATCAGCTCCGGTCCGCGCAGCTCGACCCGCCCACCTACCCCGTGGCCATGGCCTGCGCCGCCGCGCGCGCCGACACCGCCGTGCGCGACGGCCTCATCGGTTATGCCTTCGGCTGGGCCGAAAACATGGTGCAGGCCGCCATCAAGTCGGTCCCCCTGGGCCAGAGCGCGGGCCAGCGCATGCTGGCCCGGCTGGTGCAGGACATCCCTGCGGCGGCCGACCAGGCCATGGCCCTCACCGACGACACGCGCCAGGCGTTCACGCCCCTGCTCGCCATCCTCTGCGCCCGCCACGAGACGCAGTACTCCCGCCTGTTCCGATCGTGACAACGACAAGGAGACGAACCATGACCGCCCTGCACCACATTCCCCGCCGCACCAAGACCCTGCCACCCCTGCGCGTGGGCATCGGTGGCCCGGTGGGCTCGGGCAAGACCACGCTGCTGGAGATGCTGTGCAAGGCCATGCGCGAGCGCTACGACCTGGTCGCCATCACCAACGACATCTATACCAAGGAAGACCAGCGCCTGCTCACCGTCAGCGGCGCGCTGCCGGCCGAACGCATCATGGGCGTGGAAACCGGCGGCTGCCCCCACACCGCCATCCGGGAAGACGCCTCCATCAACCTCGAAGCCATCGACCGCATGCTGGGCCAGTTCCCCGACGCCGACGTGGTGTTCATCGAATCCGGCGGCGACAACCTGGCCGCCACCTTCAGCCCCGAACTGAGCGACCTCACCATCTACGTGATCGACGTGGCCGCCGGTGAAAAAATCCCGCGCAAGGGCGGCCCCGGCATCACCAAGAGCGACCTGTTCGTCATCAACAAGACCGACCTCGCGCCCCACGTCGGTGCCGACCTGGAAGTGATGAAGGCCGACACCGCCCGCATGCGCCCCGACAGCGCCCGCAGGCCCTGGGTCCTGACCAACCTCAGGACGCTCGACGGCGTGGCCGAAGTGGTGCGCTTCATCGAAACCCGCGGCATGCTGCACAGCGAACCCTCCGAAGCACTGCCGGCCTGAACGGCACGCAGGCTAGAATCGCCCGGTTGTCGGGTCTTGATCGCAAATGTCCAGCGACGACCGAGGTGGGTTGGCCGAGCGGTTGAAGGCACTAGTCTTGAAAACTAGCAAGGGGGTGACCTCTTCCAGGGTTCGAATCCCTGACCCACCGCCACTTCGGCACGCCGTGCTGGCCGCTGGACACGGCGCCGGACTCACCCCTTGCCCAGCGGTGGCCGTCCGAACAGGCTGGATGCATTGCACATCGGACCCAGTTCGGCGGCTGCAGCCAGCAGGACGGGGGCCAGCGACTGCATGCGCTCGCTGCTCATCCGCGTGCGGGGACCGGCCACGCTGATCACGCCGATGGCCTCCTTGCGCCGCATGACGGGCACGGCGATCGCGCTCATGCCGGGCGCGAACACCTCGTCGATCATGGCGTAGCCCCGCACGCGCGCGGCATGCAGAAAGCCCAGCAGCGCCTTCACCGTTGTCGGCGCTCGCGGACCATAGTCCCTGGGCGACCCGAAGCCTTGGCTCGACACCAGGGCGATGGCCTGTTCGTCGGTCATGGTCAGCAGCCAGGCATGGCCGGAAGCCGTGCAGGACAGCCTGGCATCCATCCCCATGTCGGGGTCGTAGCGCAGCCCCTTGCGCAGGCCCTGCGCCTTGGACACCCACGTCAGGCGCTCGCCATCCGCGATGGACAGCCGGACCAGTTCGCCCGACGCGGCGGCCAGGCGCTCCAGCAGGGGCTCGGCAATGTCCACGATGCCGGCGTTGCTCAGGAACCCCAGGCCCAGCGACACCACCTTGGTGGTCAGCGCGTAGTCGCCCTGCGCCCGGGGCTGGCGCACGTAGCCGCGCCGCTGCAGCTCGACCAGCAAGCGGTGGCAAGCGCTCAACGGCATGTCGAGTTCGGTCGCCAGCAAGGACAGCGGCATGCCGTCCGGGTGCTGCGCCAGATGCTCCAGCAACGAAAGTCCACGATCCAGGGCCAGGCTCATGTCCGGCATTTTTCCACAATACGGAATATATTTCCAACTTGAAAACAAGGTGGAGATCCAGCTTCAAGAATAGGCGCAACTTCCTCAGACCTTTGCACGCCGTATGACTCCGACCGTCTATATCCTGAATGGCCCCAACCTCAACCTGCTGGGCGTGCGCGAGCCACATCTGTATGGCAGCACCACGCTGGAGCAGGTGGAAAACCTGTGCCGGCGCGTGGCCCGGCAGGTCGGCCTGGACTGCGCGTTCCACCAGTCCAACCACGAGGGCGCCCTGGTGGACTGGGTGCATGAAGCGCGCAGCAAGGGTGCGGCCGTCGTCATCAACCCGGCCGGCCTGTCTTTCCGCTCCATCCCCTTGCTGGATGCGCTCAAGACCCTGGAAGCGCCCGTCGTCGAGGTCCACATCACCAACATCCACAGGCGCGACCCGATCTACCAGCAGTCGCTGACCTCGTTGGCCGCCACCGGGGTCATCTGCGGGCTCGGCCCCTTCGGTTACGAGATGGCCATCCGGGCGGTGGCCCACTGCCTCGCGGACAACCCCAAGGCCCAAGCTGCCTGAACCTCAACCCCTTTTCCGACAACACAAAGGAGACATCCGCCATGAAAACCACCCAGTCCCGCCGCTCCGTCCTTTGCGCCGGCGCCGCCCTCGCGGCGGCCGCGCTCGTGCCCCTCACGGCGCATGCGCAGGCCACGCTGCGCTTTGCCGCCGTCTTCTCCGACCAGGACATCCGCGCGGAGATGATGAGGATGTTCGCCAAGGACATCGCGCCGGATTTCAAGGTCGACCTTTTCCTCAACTCCACGCTGTTCCGCCAAGGCACCGAGCTGGTGGCGCTGCAGCGCGACAACCTGGAGATCGGCAACATTTCGCCGCAGGACATCTCCAAGCAGGTGCCCGCGTGGTCGCTGTTGACATCCGCCTACCTGTTCCGGGATGCCAACCACCTCACGGCCTTCTTCGCCAGCGAGATGGGCGCGCAGATGAAGAAGGTGGTGGAGGACCAGCTCAAGGTGAAGATCCTGGGGCCGACCTTCTTCGGCACCCGGCACGTGGGCCTGCGCGGCAAGAAGAAAATCAACACGCCTGCGGACCTGGCCGGCGTCAAGCTGCGCATGCCGCCCGGCGATGCCTGGCAACTGCTCGGGCGCTCGCTGGGCGCCAACCCCACCCCGCTGGCCTACGCCGAGACCTACACCGGACTGCAGACGGGCACCGTGGACGGGCAGGACAACCCGCTGCCCAACGTGCAGAACATGAAGTTCTACGAGGTGATGGGGCAGGTGGTGCTGACCTCGCACCTGGTCGGTTTCGACCTGCTCACGCTCAACCTCAAGACCTGGCAGTCCCTGTCGCCCGACCGGCAGCGCGCCTTCCAGGCCGCGGCCGACAAGGCCATCGCCTGGAGCACGGCCGAACACCTCAAGCGCGAAGCCGAACTCGCCGAGGGCTTCCGCCGCCAGGGCCTGGACGTCTACGCCCCCAACCTCGGCGCCTTCCGGGAACACGCGCAAAAGATCTACCTCGCCTCCGACGAGGCCAAAAGCTGGCCGGCGGGCATGCTGGACAAGATCAACGCGATGCCCTGAGGATGCGCGCCCTGTCCCGTTTCGCGGACGCGGTGGCCGCGGCCCTGCTCGCGGCCATCTTCATCGCGTTCATCCTCCAGGTCGGGTTGCGCTACGCGTTCGACCTGCCCGTGGGCTGGACCGCCGAGGTCTCGGTGGCGGCCTGGCTCTGGCTGATCCTCTGGGGCGCGGCCTTCGTGCTCAGGGAGCATGAAGAAATCCGCTTCGACATCCTGCCCGCCATCCTGGGTCCACGGCCCCGGCGCATCGCCAGCGCCGTGGGTTCCGTGGCCATCATCGTGCTGTTCGCCATGGCACTGCCGGCCACCTGGGACTACGTGAGTTTCATGAAGGTCGAAAAAACCTCCTACCTCAAGATCCGCTTCGACTGGCTGTACGCCATCTACCTGGTGTTCGCCGCGGCGGTCATCGCGCGCCACCTGCTGCACCTGATCGCCTTGCTGCGCCCTCCCGCCGTCCCAGACCAAGACTGAACCCACCGTGAGCATGATCAGGGCCTGTCAACACCATTTTTTCAAGATGCGTTGCGGATCAAAAAGGCCATGCGCAAGGCGCGAAACGCAGACGGGC
>CAZFOT010000224.1:0-5750 GCA_964520365.1 uncultured Hydrogenophaga sp. | reverse complement strand
CTTTGCGGTCTTGCTCCCTCTCCCGCTGGCGGGAGAGGGCTGGGGTGAGGGCCGCCGGCATGAGGATGCCTCCCTTCTCCCGCCGCCACTTCCTGGCCCTCGCCGCCCTGGGCGCCGCCCCGGCCTGGGCGGCACGCAGCGGCGGCGGCACGCGGCTGTTCGCCGCCTGGCAGGCATCGAACGAGCAGCACATCGGCGTGATCGCCGTGGACGGCGCCCGGTGGTCGGTGCAGCGCGCGTTTACCGTGCCCACGCGCGCGCACGGCCTGCTGGCCGAGGCAGGCGGCAGCGTGCTGGCGGTGGCACGGCGCCCGGGCGACTGGCTGCTGCGCTGGCGCCCGGCAGACGGCCACAGCCAATGGCACTGGATCGAGGACGACCGCCGCTTCAACGGCCACGCCGCCGCCAGCCCCGACGGCCGCGCGCTCTGGACCACCGAGACCGACCTGGACACCGCGCAGGGTCGCCTGGCGGTGCGCGATCCAAAGGCGTTGGAGAAGAGCGCCGAATGGCCCACGCACGGCATGGACCCGCACGCGCTGATGGTGCTGCCGCAGCGCCTGGGCGGCATGCCGGCCGGCAGCCTGCTCGTGGCCAACGGCGGCATCCCCACGCTGCCCGAGACCGGCCGCGGCAAGCGCGGGCTCGACCGCATGGACGCCTCGCTGGTGGCGCTCGACCCGCGTGGCGGTGAATTGCTCGGCCGGTGGCGGCTGGACGACCGGTACCTCAGCATCCGCCACCTCGCCTGGGACCCGGTGTCGCGCACCGTGGGCATAGCGCTGCAGGCCGAGCACCCCGACGCCGACGCCCGGCGGCTCGCGCCCGTGTTCGCCGCGTGGGACGGCCAGCGCCTGCGGCCCTCGACCGGCCAGCCCGCGCTGCAGGGCTACGGCGGCGACATCTGCGCCCTGCCCGATGGCGGCTTCGCGGTGAGCTGCCCGCGCGCCGACACCCTCGCCCTGTTCGGCGCGGACGCGCGCTGGTCGCGCAGCGTGGCGCACCGCGAAGCCTATGCCCTCGCCGCCGCCGGCGACGGCCGCTGGTGGGCCAGCGGCGCGGACGCCGTGCGGTGCGCGCCCGAAGGCCGCACGGCCCGCGCCGACGCGCAGGCCGAACCCCTGCGCATCGACAATCACTGGGTCCCGGGCCGGAGTTTGCGGTAGAAACACGGCATGCCTGCTGCCACCCTTCCTCCCCTGAACGTGCTGTGCCTGACGATGAATCCGGCGGTCGATCTGGCCACGGACACCGAGCGCGTCGTCCCCACCCACAAGCTGCGCTGCGGCGACACCCTGCACGACGCCGGCGGCGGTGGCATCAACGTCGCGCGCGTGCTGGCCCGCATGGGCGCGGTGCCCGCGCTGCTCAGCCCGGCCGGCGGCCCCACCGGCGAATGGTTGCGCCGGCGGCTGGCGCAGGAAGGCCTGCCGGCCGAGCTGCTGCCGATCGCCAGCGACACGCGCATCAGCTTCACCGTGCACGAAAGCGCCACCGGCGCCGAATTCCGCTTCGTGATGCCCGGCCCCACGCTGAGTGCCGAAGAATGGCAGGCCTGCCTGGCCTGGATGCAGCGGCTCGACCCCTTCCCCGGCGTGCTCATCGCCAGCGGCAGCCTGCCGCCCGGCGTGCCGGTGGATTTCTACGCGCAACTGGCGCGCCTGTGCCGCTCGCGCGGTGCGCGGCTGGTGCTCGACACCGCCGGCCCGCCGCTGGCCGCGGCGCTCGCCGAGGGCGTGTTCATGGCCAAGCCCAACCTGCGTGAACTGCGCGAACTCACCGGCCAGCCGCTGCAAGACGCGGCGGCGTGGCAAGCGGCGGCAGCCGCGCTGGTGCGCGCCGGCCAGGCCGAGGTGGTGGCGCTCACGCTGGGCCACCTGGGCGCCGTGCTGGCCACGCGCGACGGCCTGTGGAGCGCCGAAGCGCTGCCGATCGAAGTGGCCAGCACGGTGGGCGCGGGCGACAGCTTCGTCGGCGGCATGGTATGGGCCCTGCAGCAGCACCGGCCGCTGGCCGAGGCCTTCGCCTGGGGCATCGCGGCCGGCTCGGCGGCGCTGCTCTCGGTGGGCACCGGCCTGTGCGACCCCGGCGACGTGCGCCGCCTGCAATCCACCGTGGCAGTGAACCGCCTTCCCCGCTGAGGCCGCGCCGGCGGGCGACACCCGCTGGCGCGGCCATCTGTAGCGTCGTCACAACGCGATAGCAACTGCTAATGGTTATCATTAGCATACAGCCCGCCATTGCCTGCCAGCCACGCGCCACGCGTGCGCAGCCGAAAGCCAGCCACGTCTGCCCCCGTCCGGAAGACACGCTTCGGTTTCCTGTCCCCTGCCTCCCGCATTCCGACCCGCGTTCGTGCGCGCAACCTCGGCAACCCGCCCGATCTGCCGTGGGACCACCGCTGCCGCGTCTTCAGGCCGTTTCCAGTCCCGGTCCTTTTTTTCCGTCCCATCCCATGCCACTCACGACCAACACCACCCGCCCGCGCGCGCTCACCCCCCTGGCCCGCGCCATCCGATTCGGCCTGTGCGGCACATTCATGGCCGGCTCGGCCATGAACGCGCTGGCGCAGGCATCCGCCGCCGCCGAGCCGGCGCCCAGCCTGCAGCCGGTGACCGTCAAGGCCTCCACGGCCGCGGCCGCCACCGAAGGCACGGGCTCCTACACCACCGAAGCCTCGTCCACCGCCACCGGCCTGAACCTGTCGCTGCGCGACACGCCGCAATCGGTCAGCGTGATCACGCGCGAACGCATCGACGACCAGGCCATGAACACGGTGGAGGACGCGCTGCGCAACACCACCGGCGTGTCGCTCAAGTCGATGGACCGGGGCCGCAACGGCCTGGCCGTGCGTGGCTTCGACGTCAGCAACTTCCAGTTCGACGGCGTGCCCACCACCACCGGCAACGTGGGCGTGGAGACCAACAACACCGCCATCTACGACCGCATCGAGGTCGTGCGCGGCGCCACCGGCCTGCTCAGCGGCGCGGGCGATCCGTCGGCCACGGTGAACCTGGTGCGCAAGCACGCCGACAGCAAGACCTTCACCGGCAGCTTCCAGGGCGAACTGGGCTCCTGGCGCCGCCGCGCCGGCACGCTGGACCTGAGCGCGCCGCTGAACGCGGACGCATCGGTGCGCGCGCGCCTGGTGCTCAACGCCTACCGGCAGGACGCGTTCATCGACCTGGAGAACACCGAGGGCAACGTCTTCTATGGCGTGATCGACGCCGACCTGGGCCAGGGCACCCGCCTGAGCGTGGGCGCCAGCCAGCAGGAAGACAAGCGCAACGGCGTCTACTGGGGCGGCCTGACCTACTGGCACGCCGACGGCACGCGCACGCAATGGGACCGATCCAAGACCACCGCCACGCGCTGGAACCAGTGGGACACGACGGAACGCACCGCCTTCGCCAACCTGGAGCACCGCCTGTCCAACGGCTGGAAGCTGCGCGGCGATCTCAGCCACCACAAGCAGGTGGAAGACTCGAAGCTGCTGTGGGTCTATGGCACGCCCGACCGCGCGACGGGACAGGGGTTGAGCGCCTATCCGTACCACTACCACGCCGAACCGACGCAGAACCATGTGGGCTTCTCGGCCAACGGGCCTTTCACGCTGTGGGGTCGCGAACACGAACTCATCGTGGGCGTGATGCACGGCCGCATGACGGCCGGCTGGGACAACCGCAACGCCGCGTCCGAGCTCGCGCCGATGGGCGACTTCAACCACTGGGACGGCAGCTTCCCCGAACCCGCGCTCACGCCCTTCTACCGCGGCAGCCTGGACAAGACCCGGCAGACCGGCGTCTATGCGGCTTCACGACTGCAACTGACCGACGCCCTCAAGTTCATCGCCGGCGGGCGCGTGAGCGACTGGCGCCAGGACGGCTTCGTGGGCGCGTGGACGTCGGCCGAGTACACCATCCGGCACGAGCGGGTGTTCACGCCATTCCTCGGCCTGGTGCACGACCTGAGCGAGAACGTGTCGGCCTACGCCAGCTACACCGATATCTTCAAGCCGCAATCCGACCGCGACCGCCACGGCAACTACCTCGATCCGCTCGAAGGCCGCAACCAGGAAATCGGCCTCAAGGGCGAATTCCTCGGCGGCCAGCTCAACGCCTCGCTGGCGCTGTTCCGCATCGACCAGGACAACTTCGCCGAGCCCGACCCCGGCTACCTCGTGCCCGGCACGGCCACGGTCGCCTCGCGGCCCGCCAAGGGCGTCAAGGCGCAAGGCTACGAGCTGGAGATCTCGGGACAGGTCGCCCCGGGCTGGCAACTGGGCGCAGGCTGGACGCAATACTCGGCCCGCGACGCGCAAGGCGAGAACGTCGTGACGAACCACCCGCGCAAACAGCTCAAGCTCTTCACCAAGCACAAGCTCTCCGGCGCGGCGAAGGGGTGGAGCGTGGGCGCCGGCCTCCAGTGGGAAAGCACCGCCCCCATCACGGCCACCAACCCAGTGACGGGCGCATCCGAGGCCGTCGGCCAGCCCGCCTATGCGCTGCTCGACCTGATGGCCAGCTACGCCTTCAACCCGAAGACCTCGCTGCAGATCAACATCGACAACGCGCTGGACAAGGCGTACTACAACAGCAGCTGGAGCGGCTACACCCATGGCGAGCCGCGCAAGTTCACGGTGTCGATGAAGCACCGCTTCTGAAGCGGTGCAACGCCTGTGCCGCCGCGCGGCTTCCCGCTTTCGGGACCGCGTCAGCAAGCGGGTGGCGGTCCTGGCGCGTCCTTCGCTGGACCCGGTGGTCCGCCGGCCGCGATGAGCAACTGGTCCACGCCGTCGGCGCCGCGCACGGCGGTGGCCTGCACCTGCCAGACACGCTGCACCAGCACCGGCACCAGCACCTCGGCAGGGACGCCGCTGGCCTGCAGGCGGCCGTGGTCGAGCACCCAGACCCGGTCGGCGTAGCGCAGCGCGAGGTTGAGGTCGTGCAGCACCGCCAGCACGCCCACGCCCTGTTCGCGCGCCCAGCGGCGCACGGTGTCCAGCGTGGTGTGCTGGTGGCGCAGGTCCAGCGCCGCGGTGGGCTCGTCCAGCATCAGCCAGCGCGCGCTGCCGTCGGCGCTGGGTTCCCATATCTGCGCCATGACGCGCGCCAGTTGCGTGCGCGCGCGCTCGCCGCCGCTGAGGCTGCCCACCGCCCGCTGCGCCAGCCCCGCCACACCGGTGGCGGCCATGGCGGCGCGCACGATGCCGGCCTCGTCACGCGAAGGGGCCAGCCGGTGCGGGTAGCGCCCCAGTTCGACCACTTCCTGCACGGTGAAGTCGAAGGCCACGGTCGTGTCCTGCGGCAGCACGGCACGGTGGCGCGCCACGCGCTGCAGGCCATCGCCCGCCAGCGCCCGGCCATCGAGGTGGACGGTGCCGGTGCCGGGCGCGCGCAAGCCGGCCAGCACCGACAGCAACGTGGACTTGCCGGCGCCATTGGGGCCAAGAATGGCGCCGACCTCACCCGCCCTCAGGTGCAGATCCACCCCTTGCAGCAAGGTGCTCGACCCCACTCGCACGCCGAGCCGGTGGCCCAGCAGGCCCGGGCCCCAGGCCGGTGCTTCCGCCACCTCGGGCGGCGTGGCCTGCACCTCGGCGTCATCGGCCTCCATCCAGTGCGCGCACTCCCCCGCGGGCAGTGCGCTGCAGGCGCTGTGCCAGGCGGCATCGCGCACCGGGGCGCTCACTGGCGCACCCTTCGGCCTGCGGCCTGTCCCGCCAAGCGGGAGCGAGCTTGCTTGGGGCG
>CAZFOT010000223.1:0-5764 GCA_964520365.1 uncultured Hydrogenophaga sp. | reverse complement strand
ACACGCCGGCAAGCGCGAGATGAACGTCAACATGGTCACCTGTGGCGGCCAGGCGACGATTCCGATGGTCTATGCAGTGTCGCGCGTACAGAAGGTGAAGTACGCCGAGATCGTTGCCACCGTCGCGAGCAAGTCGGTCGGCCCCGGCACGCGCAAGAACATCGACGAATTCACCCGCACCACCGCTGGCGCAGTCGCGAAGATCGGCGGCGCCGATGAAGGCAAGGCGATCATCGTGATCAATCCGGCCGAGCCGCCGATGATCATGCGCGACACGATCCACTGCCTGACCGTCGACGAACCGAAGCAGAAGGAAATCGAACAGTCGGTGCGCGACATGCTCGCCGAAGTGCAGAAGTACGTGCCGGGCTACAAGCTGGTCAACGGCCCGGTGTTCGACGGCCAGCGCGTCTCGGTCTTCATGGAGGTCGAAGGCCTGGGCGACTACCTGCCCAAATACGCGGGCAACCTCGACATCATGACCGCCGCCGCCGCACGCACCGCCGAGATGTTTGCCGAAGAGATCCTGGCGGGCAAGCTCACGCTCGAAGCGGTTGCCGCCTGAAGGAGAAGACGATGAAGAAGATCACCCTGCACGACATGACCCTGCGCGACGGCATGCACCCCAAGCGCCACCTGATGACGCTCGACCAGATGAAAAGCATCGCCTGCGGCCTGGACGCCGCCGGCGTGCCGCTGATCGAGGTCACCCACGGCGATGGCCTGGGCGGCAGCTCGGTCAACTACGGCTTTCCCGCGCATACCGACGAGGAATACCTGGACACGGTCATCCCGTTGATGAAGCAGGCCAAGGTGTCGGCCCTGCTGCTGCCGGGCATCGGCACCGTGGACCACCTGAAGATGGCGCACGGCCTGGGCGTGCACACCATCCGCGTGGCCACGCACTGCACCGAGGCCGACGTGTCCGAGCAGCACATCGCCTTCGCGCGCAAGCTCGACATGGACACCGTCGGCTTTCTCATGATGGCGCACATGGCCAGCCCTGAGAAACTGGTCGAGCAGGCCAGGCTGATGGAGGGCTACGGTGCCAACTGCATCTACGTGACCGACTCGGCCGGCCACCTGCTGCCGGAGACGGTGAAGGCGCGCCTGGGCGCGGTGCGCGAGGCGCTCAGGCCCGAGACCGAACTGGGTTTCCACGGCCACCACAACCTGGCCATGGGCGTGGCGAATTCGATCGCGGCCATCGAAGTGGGCGCGAACCGCATCGACGCCGCCGCCGCCGGCCTCGGCGCCGGCGCGGGCAACACGCCGATGGAGGTGCTGGTCGCGGTGTGCGACCTGATGGGCATCGAGACCGGCGTGGACGTGTTCGGGATCCAGGACGTGGCCGAAGACCTCGTGGTGCCGATCATGGACTTCCCGATCCGCATCGACCGCGATGCGCTGACCCTGGGTTACGCGGGCGTCTACGGCAGCTTCCTGCTGTTCGCCAAGCGCGCCGAGCAGAAGTACGGCGTGCCGGCGCGCGACATCCTGGTCGAGATGGGCCGGCGCGGCATGGTCGGCGGGCAGGAAGACATGATCGAGGACACCGCCATGACACTGGCGCGCGAGCGCGGCCTGATGCCGGCCGCCGCCTGAGAGGAGCCACCATGCCGTTCGCACAGATCTACATGCTCGAAGGCCGCACCGAAGACCAGAAGCGCGCCGTGATCGAAAAAGTCACCCAGGCCTTGCACGAAGCCGTGGGCGCGCCGAAGGAAACCATTCGCGTCTGGATCCACGACATGCCCAAGCAGAACTGGGGCATCGCCGGGGTGAGCGCCAAGGACCTGGGGCGCTAGCGCCGGTAGCTGTCGTCCAGCCGGTCCACCTGGCGCACCAGGGCACCGAACACGTCGCGCCCGGCGCCGTGGTTCGGGTTGAACTGCAGCGCGTCGCGCGTGCATTTCGCGGCGATCGCTTCGGGCACGGGAATGGCCGCCCCGGCCCCGCCCATCGAGAAGGTGGCCATCTGGATTTCACAGGCGCGGTTGAGCGTCCACAGGATGGCAAAGGTCTGCGGCAGCGTCGCGCCCCAGGCCAGCAGGCCGTGGTTACGCAGGATCACCGCGGGCTTGTCACCGATGCTTTTCAGCAGGCGCGGCGCCTCGTCGGCGTGGATGGTGATGCCCTCGAAGTCGTGGTAGGCCACCATGCCGTGCAGTTGCGCGGTATAGAAGTTGGTCTGCTGCAGCCCGTCCTTCAGACAGGCCACGGCCACGCCGGCCGTGGTGTGGGTGTGCATGACGCAGTGCGCGCCTTCGATGCCGTCGTGGATGGCCGCGTGCACCGTGAAGCCGGCCGGGTTGACCGGGTACGTTGACCCATCGAGCACCGCGCCCTGCAGGTTGATCTTCACCAGGTTGCTGGCCGTGACTTCGCTGTAGTGCAAGCCGAACGGGTTGATGAGGAATTGTTTGTCATCACCACTCACGCTCGCCGGCAGGCGCAGCGTGATGTGGTTGTAGATCATCTCGGTCCAGCCCAGCATGGCGAACACGCGGTAGCAGGCGGCGAGTTCCAGCCGCGCGGCCCACTCGTCGGGGTGCATGCCGGCCGGCGCGGTGGCAGCGGGTTGCAGTGCAGCGTTCATCGTCTTGTCTCCTGGTGGTCTTGTCAGGTCAATACACACCGCCCTGGGGTGCAGCGGCCACAGCAGGGCGGTCGGCCTTGAACCTCGCCGCCATCGCGCTGGTCTGGCGCACGAGGATCTGCGTGTCCAACCCCACGGCCACGAACACAGCGCCCAGCGCGAGGTAGTGGCGTGCCTGGGCCTCGTCCGTGGTCAGGATGCCGGGCGCCTTGCCGGCGCGCAGGATGCGCGCGATCGCATCTTCGATGGCGGCCTGCACCTCGGGGTGGCCCGGGTTGCCGACGTGGCCGAGCGAGGCGGAGAGGTCGGCCGGGCCGATGAACACGCCATCCACACCCGGCGTGGCGGCGATGGCGTCGAGCTGTTTCAAGGCCTCGCGCGTCTCGGCCTGCACCAGCAGGCAGACCTGCTCGTTGGCCTCTTTCGCATAGTTCGGGTAGCGGCCCCAGCGCGAGGCGCGGCCACCAGCCATGCCGCGGATGCCGCCCTGGCCAATCGGGTCGCCCGCCTGCGGGTAGCGGCAGGCGCGCACCAAGTGGGCCGCCTGCTCCGGCGTGTCCACCATCGGCACCAGCAGGGTCTGCAGGCCCAGGTCCAGGTACTGCTTGATCAGCACCGCGTCGCCCGCCGGCACGCGCGCAATGGCGTGGGTGTCCGGGTAGGCGGCGATGGCCTGGGCCTGGGCCAGCAGGTCCTGCAGGCCGTTGGGCGAATGCTCGCCGTCGATCAGCAGCCAGTCGAAGCCGGCGCCGGCGCAGATCTCGGCGCTGTAGGCATTGGCCAGCCCGAGCCAGAAGCCGATCTGCGGGTGGCGCTCGGCCAGCGCCTGCTTGAAAGGGTTGATGGGAGTTTGCATGGTGATGGCGATCAAACGAACTGGAAACGCAGGCAGCCGAGCGGCCCGTAGTCGGCCTCGAACAGGTCGCCGGCCTTGGCGGCCACCGGGCGCGTGAACGAACCGGCCAGCACGGTCTCGCCCGCTTCCAGCCGCTCGCCCCAAGGGGCGAGTTTGTTGGCCAGCCAGGCGATGCCGATGGCCGGGTCGCCCTGCACGCCCGCGGCCAGCCCGGTTTCTTCAACCGCGCCGTTCTGGCGCAGGATGGCGCCGCACCAGGGCAGGTCGGTGATGCGAGGGTCGGCGCGGTAGCGCGCATCGCCCTCGCCCACCACGATGGCGGCGTTGGCCGCGTTGTCGCTGATGGTGTCGAACACCTTGCGCATGGCCCTGGTGTGGCGGTCGAACTGCTCGATGCGCGCTTCGATGATCTCGATGGCTGGGGTCACGTATCCGGTGGCGTCGAGCACCTGCGCCACCGTCACGTCCGGCCCCTGCAGCGGCGCCTTGAGCACGAAGGCCAGCTCCACCTCGACGCGCGGCGCGATGAAGCGGCTGGCGGGGATCGCCAGCACCTCGCCCGCGCGCGCCTTCAGCAGCATGTGGTCCAGCAGGGTGCCGTAGTCGGGTTCGTCGATCTGGCTGCTGATCTGCATGGCGCGGCTGGTCAGCCCGATCTTGTGGCCGATCACCTCGCAGCCCTCGGCCTTCTGCAGATCCACCCAGGCGCGGCCGATGCGGTAGCCGTCCTCGATGGTCATGCCCGGATGGCGCTTGGAGAAATGCTCGACCGGGGTGCGCGTGCGTTCGGCGCGGTGCAGTTCGGCGGCGAGTTCGGCGATCAGTTCGGGGCTGAACATGGGTCAGGCTTTCGAAGAAAACAGGGAATGCAGGGAGCTGTTCTTGGCGTCAAACACCTCGGGGCCTTCGTCGATCTGGAGCGTGACGCCGATGGGGCGGCGCGCGAACTGCGCGGCGAAGTGGGCTTTGGCGCAGGCCTCCAGCGCCTGGCCCACGCCCTGGTGCACCGCCGCGCCGCGACCGCGGCCCATGCGCAGGTTCAGGTAGACAAAGGCGTAGTCGCCGCCCGCGCCCGCCGCCCGACCTGCGGCGCCGCCATCGGCCACGGCCCAGTGCGCCGCCGGATAGGCCAGCACCCGCGTGCCGCCGGGCGGGAACACGGGCTGGCCGGCTTCGTCGCGCTGGGCCAGCATGGTGTCGGCCAGCGCGCGGCACAGCGCGCCCATGTCGGCGCCGCCTTCGGCGGCGGGCCGGTCGAGGTTGCCGGTGTAGAGGATGACGAGGTGGGGCATGTTCAGAGCCGGGTGGCCACGGTGGTGTAACCCTCTGCGCTTGAGGCCACGGCCTTCGGGATCGCTTGTCCACTCACCGGCTTGACCGGGAACAGCACGTTCATCTGGCCGGTCCCGGAAGCGCCGAAATAGGGCGTGACGATCTCGGCCTGGCCGTCGTATTCGCTCCAGCCCAGCACGCCCAGCATCATCGCCGTGTCGTGCATGAAGCCTTCGCCATGGCCCTTGGCCGCGTACTCGGGCAGCATCTCGCAGAACGCCTTCCATTCGCCGGCCTGCCACATGCGCACGACTTCCTGGTCCAGGTGCTCCAGGAACGGGCTCCAGATCCTGAACGCGAATTCGGGCGCCAGGCCGTTCTGGGCGAAGCGGTGGCTCAGCGAGCCGCTGGCCAGGAAGGCGACCGTGCCGTCGTAGTGCTCCTCGACGGCACGGCGCATGGCCCAGCCCAGGCGGGCGCTGTCATTGAGGTAGTGCGAGGTGCACATGGCCGAGACCGAAATCGCCTTGAAATGCCGGTCGGCGTTCATGTAGCGCATGGGCACTAGGGTGCCGTATTCCGGGCCGAGCGTGGTGGCGTGGTGGGCCAGCGTTTCTACGCCGAATTCGTTGCAGGTCTTGGCGAGCAACTGGCCCAGCGCCACGTTGCCCGGGATCTCGAAGCCCATGTTGCTGATGAAGTGCGGCAGCTCGTTGCTGGTGTAAGTGCCTTCCCAGTGCGCCGCGCAGTTGATGTGGTAGTTGGCGTTGACGAGCCAGTGGGTGTCGAAGACGACGATGGTGTCGACGCCCAGTTCCTTGCAGCGGTTTGCGATGGCTTTGTGGCCATCGATCGCGTCCTGGCGCGAGCCCTTGCGCGGCCCGTCGATCTCGCTGAGGTACATCGAGGGAACGTGTGTGATCTTGCCAACCAGTGCGACTTTGCCCATGTCATGTCTCCTGTTCAGAACCGGGATGTGGTGTTCACACGCCCCAATGAGGGATGTGGTGGCTGCCCAGGGACACCGCCACGTTCTT
>CAZFOT010000222.1:0-5771 GCA_964520365.1 uncultured Hydrogenophaga sp. | reverse complement strand
AGCCTGCGCAGGCAGGCTTGGAGCCGCGGCCCTCAGCCCCCTCCCTGGCGCGCCCGAAGGGCGCTTGGAGGGGGGACGGCATCTCGGGCCGGCGGAGCCGGACCCTTGCTGCCCCTGGCTTTCGAGTTCCACACACGCGTTGCGGTTTTGCTCCCTCTCCCGCTGAGGTGAAGTACTGGGGGTGGCTCAGCGGCCCATCTGCTGCTTCATCTCCGCGCAGTGGTCGCGCGGCGGCTGCGGGGGGGATGTCCACAGCAGGTCGGCGTGGGCCGAGGTGGCCACCGGGTCTTCCAGGGTGTTGGGCTGCGCGCGCGACTGCACCACCTTGAAGGCCTGCCGCGCCGGCAGGAAGCGCGGCACGCCCAGGTCGCGCCGGACGTGTTCGTTGCCCGCCACCAGCAGCACCGTCTGACCGCGCTTGAGTGCCTGCACCGCCGTCTGGGCCATGGACCTGTCGCGGGCGATCTGGACGCGCGCCATGGGCGCGATCCGGGCCTCGGGCAGCAGGTCGCAGTGGCCCTTGCGGATGTTCTCCCGCTGCTCGAACAGCGCATCCTGCTCCAGCAGGGCGTCCAGCGATGCGTCACCCATGGCCGCCTGCATGTCCGAACGGGGCAGATTGCCGCCCAGCACGGGCACGCCCGCCCTGACCGCCGCCATGACCACCTGGCCATAGACCTCCCAAGGCCATCCCCCGTTGGCCTGCGCCCAGTCGAGCGCCCCTTGCACCTGGGCTTCCGATGCGTGGGGGCCGAGCCCGGTGGTGGCGCGGCCGCGCGGGGCCATCTCCAGCACGAGAGCGCTCAGCTCGCCGCGCGACGCCAACTGCCGCACCAGTTCGCGCTGAAGGTGTTGGTGGTCCGGTGCGTCGTGCTGTTCGCCCAGCAGCAGAAGCGGGGTGGGCATGGTGCGTTCGAGCATGTCGCTGGCGGTGCGCGCCGGATTCGGTGCCGCGGGCGTCTGCAAGGGCTCGGCCAGCGTGCATCCCGCCAGCAGGGCCGCGCCCGAAACGAGGGCGGCCGCCAGCAGACCAGGATGGACAGCGCTTCGACAGTTCATACGTGGATACTACGTCGCCCGCCCGAACGGTTCGGCGGGCATGCTTCGGAACGGCGTGACCTTACCCTATTTTTCCCCGTCCGCGTCGTCTCGGCGCATCGCCTCGACCCTGCTGCTCGCCTTGGCCGCGGCGCAGGCCTGCGTCTGGCTGGGCACGCCCATTCCCTGGATGATCGGGCCGCTGCTCGCGACGTCGCTGGTGTCCATGCTGGGTGCGCCCACCGAAAGCTGGACCCCGTTTCGCAACACGGGCCAGTGGGTGATCGGCGCCGCCCTGGGCCTGTACTTCACGCCCGAGGTGGGCCGGCTGGTGGCGGGCCTGTGGTGGGCCATTGCGCTGGGCATTGCCTGGGCGCTGGCGCTGGGATGGGTTTTTGGCGTCTGGCTGCGGCGTGTGCACGCCCGGCACCTGCCCGGCCTGGACGCGGAACAACTGCGCTGCACGACCTATTTCGCCAGCGCGATCGGCGGCGCATCGGAGATGACGCTGATCGCCGAGCGCTTCGGCGCGCGCACCGACCTCGTGGCTGCCGCGCACAGCCTGCGTGTCCTGCTGGTGACGTTGAGCATCCCGTTCGCGATGCAGTTCTGGGGCGTCGGCGCGATCGACGCCCTGCCCGCGGCGGCGCGCGAATGGCACTGGCAGGGCCTGGGCGTGCTGGCCGTGGCCACGTTCGCCGGGGCCTGGGTGATGGCGCGGCTGGGGCGGGCCAACCCCTGGTTCATGGGCGCGCTGGTGGTTACGATGGCGATCACCTTGTCGGGCGTGACGCTCTCGGCCATCCCGAGCGGCCTGTCCAATGCGGCCCAACTGGTGATCGGTGTGAGCCTGGGCGTGCGGTTCACACCGGCGTTCGTGCACACGGCGCCGCGCTGGCTGGCCTCGGTGGCCTTGGCCAGCATGGCGATGATGCTGTTGTGCGCCGGTTTTGCCTGGCTGCTGTCGTTCGCCACGGGGTTGCACCCGGCCACACTGGTCCTGGGTACCTCGCCGGGCGGCATCGCGGAAATGGCCATCACCGCCAAGGTGCTGCAACTCGGCGTGCCCATGGTCACCGCGTTCCAGGTGTGCCGGCTGGTGGCGGTGCTGGTCCTGGCCGAGCCGGTGTACCGGCGCTGGATCGCCAACAAGGGCGCTTGAAACACCCATAAAAAAACCCGGCAGACGCCGGGTCGGGTGAGCGGGGAAAACCCGTTCAGTGCATGACCACCGGCATCTGGGCGAGCGAGGCGTAGCCTTCCAGCGTGTCCTCGACTTCTTCCTGCGAGGGCATGCTTTGTTGCCAGACGTTGATCTGGCTCTGGAACATTTCGGCCCAGGACCCGTCCAGATAGACCTCCTTGCCCGAGCGTTTGTCCACGATCTCGAAACCGTGGCGCGGCATCTGAGGGCCGTCAGCGATGGCGAGATCGCCCTCCTGGGGAGCGTTGGCAAGGATGTGGACGACGGCGAAGGCATCCGAGTCGTAGAGCATGTTCATGACCGAAGAATCCTTGAAATGGAAAAACCAGTGTGCCTGCTGGACTTATATCGGCAATCGGTGCCGGAACTGCAGGTTGGAGTGAGCTTTACGTAGCAACGTTCACGCCAATTTCAAGATGCGTGTGTTTTTGGGCACATTTTGGTTGCCACCGCGCCGGAGTGCGATTCGTAGCGAGCGAAGCAGCACCAAATCCAAGGGCATCAAGGGTCCGGCTTTGCCGGCCCGAGATGCCGTCCCCTCTCGAAGCGCCTTCAGGCGCGCTACGGAGGGGGGAAGCCGCGAAGCGGCGCAGGGGGGTGTCTCACGTCAAGGCAGATAGCGCAGGGATTGTTCGATGTGGTCGCCGTTGTGCTGCGTGATGCGCAGGCGGGCGGGCAGGTGGTTGAGCGCGGGCGCCAGCCAGAGTTCGGTCTGGGTATCGAAGGGCTTGCGGGGGGTGCGCGTCACGCGCCGGGCACGCAACTCGCCGGCCGGCAGGCTCAGGGTTTCCTCTGTCCCCATCTCGAAGCGCCAGACCTCGGCGTCGCCAGGGCCGGCGACCTGCAGGCTCACGACCGTGCCGGGGGGATAGGCGTCCGGCCGGGCCTGCAGCAGCGCCGCCAGCTGCATGAAAACGCTCAGGCGGTCCTGCCCACCGGCGATCCAGGGTGCGTCGGGCGCGTTGTTGCTGAACCGGATGCGCTGCTGCCGTCCGTCGAAATGGGCGGCCCGCTCGGTGCGGCTCTTGTCGCCGAAGCGTTCCGGTACCAGTCCGGTCGGACCGAGCTCGCCCACGCTGGTCTGTTCGCGGCCTCCCGCGAGGAAGGCGCGCACCACCATGTGGGCCTGGTACCGCGCCCCATCGTTCTGCCAGTCGAGCGAGCCGGCGGCGTTGTAGTTGATGCCCTTGACCCGCCCGGCGACTTCGTACATCAGGCGCATGCTGGGCGGAGGCTCGGCCGGCGGCAGGGTGGGATCGGCAACCAGGGGCTCGGCCGGCGCCTTGGGAAGGGGCAGTGGGGTCGGCACGCCGGCGCTGGCCGGTGCCGATGGCGCGCTGGCGGCGTCCATCGCGGCTGCCGTGGTCGAGGCGGATGGGTCGGCGGGCGCCACGCTCGCGCCGTCGCCGGCTTCGGTCGCCGCCACTTCGGGCAGAAAGGCGGCGTCGGGCTGCGCCTCGGCGAACGCCGGCGGTTCGTCCATGGGCGGCGGGAGGGCGTCGGGCGTTTCGGGCACCGGCTCGGCCGGCGGTGCCGGGCGGTGCCTGGGCGGCGGGGTCCTGGCCGCCGCAGGGGGCTCGGGTTCGGGCGCCGGTGGCCTGACGACGATCCAGCGCACCCGGCTGGAGGTGATGGCGGGCGCCGCCTCCGGCGCGGCGTTGGCCGCCAGGGCGCTGCCGTTGCCGCCCGGCGTCTCGCCTGTTGGCCCGGCCGAGGCCGGCGCCGCCGGTCCCGGCCCCGTTTCCAGGCCGTCGGGCCATCCGCCCGCCAGCAGGCACAGGTGCGCGGCCAGCACGGCCAGGGTCAGCGCGGCCAGCGTGCGCCCACGCGGCGCGGAGCGGAGGCGTGCCGGGGCGGGCCTCACCGGGCTCAGTTCCCTGGACGGTGCCCAAGGTCCAGGCTGAGCTGGCGCGCGCTGCGCAGCACGGCCTGGGCCGCAACCCCGTCCCAGTGGGTGTCCAGCGTGGCCACCGAGCCCAGCACCACCAGGCCCAGCGCGAGCCGGCCCTGGCCGTCGAACACCGGCGCGCAGAAGCCACCCACTCCCGGCAGCAGGCTGTGCACCACCCGGCTCAGGCCGCGTTGCCGGGTTTCGGCCAGCATGGCCTGCACTTCCTGGGGCGACTGCGGCACGTCCACCAGCGGCAGGCCGTTGCGCGGCAGCTTTTTGAGCCGGGCCAGTTCGTCGCGGATCATCGGCTCGATGCGCTGCGCGTCGCGGCCTTCGCTGCCCATGAAGGCCGCGAAGCACCGGCCCGTGGCCGAGGTGAGCAGGGGCATGACGTCGCCCAGCCGCAGCGTGACCGGCACGGTCTGGGGCGCCTCGGCCCAGTGCACCATGGTCGGCCCCTGGTTGCCCCACACGGCGATGGCCAGCGTGTGGCCGGTTTCCGCCAGCAGGCCCGGGACGCGGTCGCGCGCCAGCCGCACCGCGTCGATCCGGCTCAGGCTGGCCAGGCCCAGGCGCAGCGCCGCCGGCCCGAGGTCGTAGCGGGTGCTCACCGGATCCTGCATCACCAGGCCCATGCGCTGGAAGCTCACGAGGTAGCGGTGCGCCTTGGCCGCGCTCATGCCGGCGGCGGCGGCCAGATCGCGCAGCATGAGCGCACCCGACGCCTGCGACAGCGCATCGAGCAGGGCAAAACCCACTTCGACCGACTGGATGCCCGCGCGCAGTTGTTCGGTGTCTTCCGGTGGGGCGGCGGCGGGCGCCGGGGTGGCGGTTCGAGAAGGAGCAGGCATGAAGGGATGGCGTAGGACGGGTCTTGGATGCAGCGGTCGCAAGGGGGTTCCGGCAGGCATGCTGCGGGCATGCCGGGATTCGACTAGAATTCCATTTTTACGTATAGATTAATCTATTTCACTATCCGTAATTCTTGATCGGCCTTGAAGGCGCTGATAAAAGAGCATGTTCCCATCCATCTGCAGCAGGAGACCTGAATGAAACTCGCCACATACAAAGACGGCTCGCGCGACGGACAACTGGTGGTGGTCTCGCGCGACCTGTCGACCGCTCATTATGCGACCGGCATCGCCGACCGCCTGCAGCAGGTGCTGGACGACTGGAACTTCCTGGCTCCCCAGCTGCAGGACCTCTACGCCACGCTCAACAGCGGCAAGGCGCGGCACGCCTTTCCGTTCGACCCCGCGATGTGCATGGCGCCGCTGCCGCGCGCTTACCAGTGGGCCGACGGCTCGGCCTACATCAACCACGTGGAGCTGGTTCGCGCGGCCCGCAGCAGCGAGGTTCCCGAGAGTTTCTACACCGATCCGCTGATGTACCAGGGCGGCAGCGACGACTTCATCGGCCCTTGCGATCCGGTGGTGGTGCCCAGCGAGGACTTCGGCATCGACTTCGAGGCCGAGATTGCGGTCATTACCGGCGACGTGCCGATGTGCAGCACGCCCGAGCAGGCCATCGAAGGCATCCGCCTGCTCATGCTGGTCAACGACGTGTCGCTGCGCAACCTGATCCCGGCGGAGCTGGCCAAGGGCTTCGGTTTCTTCCAGAGCAAGCCGGCCAGCGCGT
>CAZFOT010000221.1:0-5813 GCA_964520365.1 uncultured Hydrogenophaga sp. | reverse complement strand
GCCCGAAGGGCGCGCCAGGGAGGGGGGAAGCCGCGTCAGCGGCGCAGGGGGGTGTTTCATTAAAGCCCCAGCGGGCCCAGCGGACCCTGCCCCTGGCGGACCACTTCGGGCTCGCCGCCGCTGCCCATGGCGGTGAGGTCGATCACGGTGGTGGGGTCGAGCGCGCAGGCGCCGGCGTCGATCACGCCCGCCAGGTCGTGCTGGAGGCGCTCGCGGATTTCCTGGGCATCGTTCATGGGAGCGGTCTCGCCCGGGGCGATCAGCGTCGTCGCCAGCAAGGGCCCGCCGTGCAGGTCCAACAGCGCGAGCAGGGTGTTGTGGTGCGGCACCCGCAGGCCGATGGTCTTGCGCGACGGGTGGCTGACCCGCCTCGGCACTTCCTTGCTCGCTTCCAGAATGAAGGTGTACGGACCCGGCGTGGCCAGCTTGAGCAGGCGGTACTGGCGGTTGTCCACGCGGGCGTAGCTGGCCAGTTCGCTCAGGTCCCGGCACAGCAGGGTCAGGTGGTGCTTGTCGTCGACCTGCCGGATCCGGCGCAGGCGGTCGGCCGCGGCCTTGTCGTCGAGGTGGCAGACCAGGGCGTAGCTGGAGTCGGTCGGCACCGCCAGCACGCCGCCGCGTTCCAGCAACTGGGCCGCCTGCCTGAGCAAGCGGGGCTGCGGGTTGTCGGGGTGGACTTCGAAATACTGCGACATGCGCCTATTGTGCGCGCACGGATGGCCCGCCCATTCGCGGCCGCGAGCGGGTTACGCCTCCGGCGGCTCGACCGGCAGGCGTTTTCCGCGCGCGGTCAGCCAGCTCGCCGTGCCGCCGCAAAGCACGATCAGCGCGATGCCCCCCAGTTCCACCGTGCCCGGAACATGGTCGAACACCACCCAGCCGCACAGCATGGCAAAGCCGATCTGCGCATAGAGGAACGGCGTGAGCGTGGAGGCCTGGGTGCGGGCGAAGGCCAGGATCAGAAGAAAGTGCCCCACGGTGCCCGCCATGCCGATCAGGCACAGGAGCAGGAACGTTCTCAGGTCGGGCAGGTCCTGCCAGATCAGGGGCAGGGCGGCGGTCGCGACGATGGCGCCCACCCACCCGGTGTAGAGGTGCATCGTCATGGGGTTTTCGGTGCGCGCCATCTTGCTCGTGAGAATCTGGAAGCATGCATAGGAGAACACCATCGCCAGCGGCAGCAGGCTGGCCCAGCCGATCAGGTCGCCGCCGGGCCGCACCACCAGCAAGGCGCCGGTGAAGCCGCCGACCACCAGCACCCAGCGCAGCGCGGAGACTTTTTCCTTCAGGAACAGGGCCGCCAGCAGGGTCACGACCAGGGGCGTGGTCATGATGATGGCGGTGAATTCGCCCAGCGGCATGTACTGCACACTGATGAACGACAGCGCGCTGACCATGAGCAGCAACAGACCCCGCACCAACTGGTAGCGCGGGTGTTCGGTGCGCAGCAGCCCGCGCCCATGGCTGGGCAGCATGAACGCCGCCACGGCGAGCGCCTGGAACACGTAGCGGAACCAGACCGCCATCAGGATCGAGATCGAGGCGCCCACGACCTTGACGGCGGTGTCCAGCACCGCGAAGCAGGCGGTGGCGAGCACGAGGAAGGCCACGCCAAGCACCGCCTGCGGGGCCTTGGACGGTGGGTGGTCCATCAGTGGATGCGATCGGCCAGCAGATCCCAGACCGGCGTCAGGCCGCCTGGCAGGTGGGGCAGCTTGCCCAGGTCCGTGTGGCTTTCCTCGGGGCTGTGGAAGTCGCTGCCGCGCGAGGCAGCGAGGCCGAATTCCTTGCAGAAATCGGCGTACTTCGCATAGTCGGCCGGTCCATGCGCGCCGGTCACGACCTCCACCCCTTGCCCGCCCAGCGCCTTGAACTCGGAGAACAGGGCGAACTCCTCGTTCGCGGTGAATTTGTAGCGGCCCGGGTGCGCAATGACGGCGATCCCGCCGGACTGGGTGATCCAGCCCACGGCATCGCTCAGGCTGGCCCAGCGGTGCGGCACGAAGCCGGGCTTGCCTTCGGTGATGTACTTGCGGAACACCTCGCCGGTGTCCTTGCAGACGCCGGCTTCCACCAGGTAGCGCGCAAAGTGCGAGCGCGAGATCAGCTCGGGGTTGCCCACGTACTTCAGCGCGCCTTCGTACACGCCCGGGATGCCCACGCGCGCGAGGTCGTCGCTCATTTCACGCGCGCGCTGCTCGCGCCCGCCGCGCGTGGCGCGCAGGCCGCTGAGCAGCGCCGGGTGCGTGTGGTCCATTCCCAGGCCGACGATGTGCACCGTGACGCCCGCGAAGGTGACCGAGATTTCGGTGCCGGTGAGGTAGGGCAGGCCGGCTTCGCGCGCCGCGGCGATGGCGCGGTCCTGACCGCCGAGCTCGTCGTGGTCGGTCAACGCCCACAATTCCACGCCATTGGCCTTGGCACGCTGCGCCAGCGCCTCGGGCGTGAGCGTGCCGTCGGAGACCACGGAGTGGCAGTGCAGGTCGGCGTTGATCGAGGTGTTCACCCGTGCATTTTAGGTTTTACCGGATGGCCGTGCTGAAGCCGTGCCCGCTTCACCCTGTATTTCGTAGGCCGGCGGCAATGCCGTTGATCGAGATGTGGATGCCGCGGCGCACCCGGCCGTCCCGGTCGGCTTCGTTTTCTCCTGCGCGGTACCGGCGCACCAGCTCCACCTGCAGGTGGTGCAGCGGATCGATGTACGGGAAGCGGTGCCGGATCGAGCGCTGCAGGGCGGCGTTGCTCACCAGCCGCTGCCTGGCGCCCGTGATCATGTTCAGGGCGTCGGCGGTGCGGTGCCACTCGGCCTGCACGGCCGAGAGCACCTTGTTGCGAAGGCGCCGGTCTTCGACCAGTTCGGCATACCGGGCGGCGAGCGCGAGATCGCTCTTGGCGAGCACCATGTCCATGTTCGACAGCAGGGTCCTGAAGAACGGCCATTGCCTGACCATCTTCTGCAGCAAGGCCTTCTGCTTCGCCACGCCGGCCGGCCCGTTCTGGTGCACGAAGGCGTGCACCGCCGAGCCGAAGCCGTACCAGCCCGGCAGGGTGAGGCGGCACTGGCCCCAGCTGAAGCCCCAGGGAATCGCCCGCAGGTCCTCGATCTTCTGCGTGGCCTTGCGCGAGGCCGGGCGCGAGCCGATGTTGAGCTCGGCGATTTCGCGGATCGGGGTGGCGTCGAAGAAATACTCGGCGAAGCGGGGGGTTTCGTACACCAGCGCGCGGTAGGCGGCCATGCCGTGGAGCGACAGCGCATCGGCAGCGGCCATGAAGGCGGCCGGCGCGTCGCGCGTGGGCTGCAGCAGGGTCGCCTCCAGCGTGGCGGCCACCAGGGTTTCCAGGTTGCGCCGGCCGATCTCGGGGTTGGCGTATTTCGAGCCGATCACCTCGCCCTGTTCGGTCAGGCGGATCTGGCCGCGCACGGTGCCGGGCGGCTGGGCCAGGATGGCCTGGTAGCTCGGGCCGCCGCCGCGCCCGACCGTGCCGCCGCGGCCGTGGAACATACGAAGGCGTATGCCCCCACACTCCCCCGCTGCGCGAGGTCCGCTGCCCCCCGGGGGGGCTGATTCGCCTTGGGGCGGCCCGGCGGCGAATCCCCGGCCCCCACGCTCCGCCGCTGCGCGGGTCGCTGCCCCCCGAGGGGGTGCGGATTCAGCTTGGGGCGGCCCGGCGCTGAATCCCTGGCCTTCACGTTCCATCGGCGCGGCGTTCAGTTCGTCGAAGAGTTTGACCAGCGCGATCTCGGCCCGGTACAGCTCCCACTTGCTGGTGAAGATGCCGCCGTCCTTGTTGCTGTCGGAATAGCCCAGCATGATGTCCTGCTCGCTGTACCCGTCCGGCTGGCCGCGCTGCACCATGGCGCGCACGCCGGGCAGCGCGTAGTAGTCACGCATGATGGGCGCTGCGTTGCGCAGGTCCTCGATGGTCTCGAACAGGGGCACCACGATCAGGTCGCAGACCGCAGGGGTCTCGGGTTCCGCGAGCAGGCCGTGCAGCAGGCTGGTCTCCTTCTGCAGCAGCAGCACTTCGAGCAGGTCGCTGACGGTTTCGGTGTGGCTGATGATGGCGTGCCGGATGGCCTGGGCGCCCAGGCGCTGGCGGCCTTCGCGGGCGGCCTCGAAAATGGCCAGCTCGCTTCGGCAGTGCGCCGAGTACGCGATGCCCGGCACGCGCAGCGGGCGGGCGTCGTTGAGCTGGCGCAGCAGCACGGCCTGCTTGCCGGCCTCGTCGAGCTGGCTGTAGGCCGGCTCGATGCGCGCTGCCGCCAGCAGCTCGGCGATCACTTCCTCGTGCTTGTCGGAGCTCTGCCGCAGGTCCACCGTGGCCAGATGGAAGCCGAACACCTCCACCGCCCGGATCAGCGGATGCAGGCGTGCGCTCGCCAGCGCCGCGCCATGGTGGGCCACCAGCGATGTCTCGATGGTGCGCAGGTCGGCCAGGAAATCCTCGGCCTGGGGGTAGGGGTCCTGCGGGGCCACGGCGTGGCGCGCGGCCTCGCCGCCGGTGAGGTGGGTGAGGGTGGCCGCCAGGCGGGCGTAGATGCCGGTGAGCGCGCGCCGGTACGGTTCGTCCTGCCGGTGGGCGTTGCGGTCGGGCGAGCGCTCGGCCAGGGCCTGCATGGCGGGGCTGACGTTGTTCAGCATCGCCGACACCGACAGTTCGGCGCCCAGCAGGTGCACTTGCGTGAGGTGGTGGCGCAGCACCATGTCGGCCTGGCTGCGCAGCGCCAGCTCCAGCGTCTCGGCGGTCACGTTCGGATTGCCGTCGCGGTCGCCGCCGATCCACTGGCCCATGCGCAGAAAGGGGGCCAGGGCCTGGCCGGTCGTGGCCTTGTCCTGCAGGCCTTGCTCCAGGTCGCCGTACAGCCGGGGGATCTGGGTCAGGAAGGTCGCTTCGTAGTAGCTGAGCGCGTTCTCGATTTCGTCGGCGACGGTCAACCGGGTGTTGCGCAGCAGCCGCGTCTGCCAGAGCTGCGTGACGCGCGCCCGTATCTGGGCTTCGTTGTCCGCCAGTTCGCGCGGCAGGCGCGCCTCGCCGCCCTCGCGTTCGGCCAGCAGCCGGGCGATGGCGCGTTCGGCGTCCAGGATGCTCTTGCGCTGCACCTCGGTGGGGTGGGCGGTGAGCACCGGCGAGATGTGGCTGTGCGCGAGCGTGCCCAGCACTTCGGCAGGCGAAATGCCGGCCTTGCGCAGCCGCTGCAGGGTCAGCGCCAGGCTGCCTTCCTGCAGGTTGCCGGCCCGTTCGTGCACGGCGCGGCGGCGGATGTGGTGCCGGTCCTCGGCCAGGTTGGCCAGGTGGCTGAAGTAGGTGAACGCGCGGATCACGCTCACGGCCTGGTCGCTGGAAAGCGACTTCAGCAGGGACTTGAGCGCCTTGTCGGCTTCATGGTCGGCGTCGCGCCGGAACGCGACGGAGAGCTTGCGGATGCGCTCCACCAGCTCGTAGGCATCCACGCCTTCCTGCTCGCGCAGCACGTCGCCCAGGATGCGCCCGAGCAGGCGGATGTCTTCCACGAGCGGGCGTTCGTTGTCCTTGGCGCGGCGAACGGGTGGCGTCGTGGTTGCACTGGGCGGCATGCTGTTTCTTTCGGGGGTTTCGACACGGCGCAAGGCCACGGAGCCGTGCTCATCTGTTGGCAGAGTGCATGCTAGCATCGACTTCCGCCATCCGATGACGTTCTGGTTACGTGCCGCACTTCACCATCGCCACCCGCGAAAGCCGGCTCGCCCTGTGGCAGGCCGGGCATGTGAAGGCTTTGCTCGAACAGGGCGGCCACACCGTCGCGCTGCTCGGCATGACGACGCGCGGCGACC
>CAZFOT010000220.1:0-5815 GCA_964520365.1 uncultured Hydrogenophaga sp. | reverse complement strand
GGCCAGCGACTTCAACAAGGGCGAGTACAAGCACGTCGAGGGCAAGCGCATCCTGGAGCCCATCAAGGGCAAGCTGGCCGAGACGCTGGTCGAGATGGAGCAGGACGTGCAGAGTTCGATCAGCTACGCCGGCGGCACGAAGCTGATGGACATCCGCAAGGTGAACTACGTGATCCTGGGCGGCGACAACGCGGGCGAGCATCTGCTGATGTAACTCCGCCTTCAAACGCCCAGCAGTTCGCGCGCCAGGCTGTTCAGCCGGTGTCCCGGTTCGATGAGTTTTTCGAGCACGCTGAAATGGTTCAGCCCGGGCAGCGCCTCGCTCACCGGCACCACGCCGGCGCCCCAGGCCTCCTGGATCAGCCGGTTGTGGCGCAGGAACTCGCTGCTTTCCGCGCCGCCCACCACTGCGTGCAGGCGCCCTCGCCCATCCCGCACCGCCGGCGCCGGCAGCAGGGCCGGGCTGGCCTTGCGCACCTGCGCGGGCGTGAGGCGCAGCGAGGCGCGAAGGAACGGCGTGCGCCGCAGCGGCTCCAGGTCGTACAGGCCCGAGATCGACAGCGCGTTCTTCAGCAGCGCCTCGGGCAGGCCTGCGCCCACCAGGTGCCACCGGCAGGCCAGCAGCATCGCGGCCAGATGCCCGCCCGCCGAATGGCCGACGACCGTGATGCGCTCCGGATCGCCGCCATGCACGCCGACGTGGCGGTACACCCAGGCCAGCGCGCGCGCCATCTGCAGGGCGATGTCCGGGATGGTGACCGCCGGACACAGGGCGTAGTTGGGGATCACCACGCAGGCGCCCTGCCGCACGAACGCCTGCGCCAGGAACGAATGGTCGGACTTGTCCAGGCTGCGCCAGTAGCCGCCATGGATGAACACCATCACCGGTGCCGGCGGCCGGTCCGGCTTTCGGGCAGCGGCAAAGATGTCCAGCGTCTCGCCGTCCCCATGGCCGTACCGCACGTCGAGCATCGCCGGCTGCGACCGGCGGACCTGCTCGGACGCCGCGGCCCATTCGGCAAAGTGCCGGCCATGCTCGGGCACCAGGGCGCGGTTGTTGTACTGGCTGTCGAGCCAGGCCGGATGGTTTGGAAGCGGAGCATTCATCGGAGGCATTGTGCACGCAGGCAGGGCGCCACCCGCCTGCCGGCCGTGACAGTTGCCCCGGAATGCTGTATTCTGAATACAGAATTCCCGCTCACACCCTCTCATGACCGCCCGACTGTTCAAGCTCGAAACCTCCCCCGATCTGGCCGACCAGGTCTACCGGGTGCTGCTCGACGCCATCAGCGCCGGCTCCCTCAAGCCCGGGCAGCGCATCACCCAGGAGGAGCTTGCCGAGCGGTTCGCCGTATCGCGGCAGCCGGTCACCCAGGCCCTGAAGCTGCTCAAGAGGGACGGTTTCGTGCAGGATGCGCCGGTCACGGGCGGCCCCGCCGGGCGCTGCCGAGGCCTGCAGGTCACACCCATCGACGCGCGCTGGATCGCGCAGGTGTACGAGGTCCGCAGCGCCCTCGACGTGCTGGCCGTGCGCCTGGCCGCTCAGCGGCGCACCGCCATCGACCCCGCGCTGATCACCCAGGGCCGCGCGGCCGTCAAGCGCGGCGACATCAAGGCCATGATCGACGCCGACCTGGCGTTCCACACTGCCCTGTACCGCGCGGCGGAAAACCCGCTGATCGAGCAGAGCGCCCTGCTGCACTGGCACCACATCCGCCGCGCCATGGGCGAAGCCCTGCAGTCGGACATGCTGCGACCCATATGGGACGAACACGAGGCCATTGCACGCGCCGTGGCCCAGGGCGATGTGGCTCTGGCCGATCGCCTCATGCAGAGCCATTGCGGCAGCGCCAGCGCCAACCTGGGCCAGAAGATGGATACGCAGTCCAGCCAGCCAGGCGACCCAACCCCACAACTCCGTGGTCCTCAGCTCCTTCGGTAGATGAGCCACTTCCATGCGGTTTCCGGGCTTGCCCGGAAACCGTATTTTTTCCCGCCACACCGATCCCGAACGCCCCGCCCGCCACGGCCCCGGCACTTTCGCACCACCCCATCGACGCCCGCGTGAACACCTTGTCCACCGCCTTGTCTCCCCACCCCGAAGCCCCGGACGCCCCCGAGGCCCTTCCCAACGTGGCCGTGCTCGGCATCGGCACGATGGGCCTGCCCATCGCTCGCCGCCTGCGCGCCGCGGGCCTGCCGGTCAGCGCCTGGAACCGCTCACCCGCCAAGGCAGCGCCACTGGCCCCCATGGGGGCTCGGGTGGCCCGCTCGCCGGCCGACGCGGTCGAGCGGGCCGACGTGGTCTTCACGCTGCTGGAGGACGGCGCGGCGGTCGAGGACGTGCTGTTCCACCAGGGTGCCGCCAGGGGCCTGCAACCCGGCTGCGTGGTGGTGGACATGTCCTCCATCCAACCGCGCCAGGCCAGGGACCACGCCGCCAGGCTCGCCGCCCTGGGGGTGCACCATCTCGACGCGCCCATGTCGGGCGGCGCCATGGGCGCCGAGCAAGGCACACTGGCCATCATGGTCGGCGGCAAGCCGGCCCACTTCGCGCAAGTGCGCCCGCTGCTCGACCTGCTCGGGCGCGCCACGCACGTGGGCAGCCACGGCGCGGGGCAACTGGCCAAGCTGGCGAACCAGATGATCGTGGGCATCACCATCGGCGCGGTGGCCGAGGCCTTGCTGCTGTGCGAGCGCGGCGGCGCCGACATGGCCAAGGTCAAGCAAGCCATCACCGGCGGTTTCGCCGACAGCCGCATCCTGCAACTGCACGGGCAGCGCATGATCGACCGCGACTTCACCAGGCACGGCCCGGTGGCGCAGCAGCTCAAGGACATGCGCAACGTCCTGGCCACCGGGCGCGAGATCGGCTTCGACGCACCCATTACCGGCCTGCTCGAGCAGTTGTTCGCGCAGGCGGCGGACCACGGACTGGCCGATCTCGATCACTCGGCCCTGTTCGTGGAACTGGCCAGCCGCAACGGCATGAACTGAGAAGACCATCGGTCCGGCGGAACCCGGGGTGGCGAGAGGGCTCACACGCCCATGTACCATCACGGGTTTGCCCGACATCGATCCATTGGCTTCCATCTTGACGACTTCCCCTTCCCCGGCGCAGCACGCCGACTACCGCCCCGACATCGACGGGCTGCGGACCATCGCGGTGGTGTCGGTGGTCATTCACCACGCCTTCCCCGAACTGCTGCCCGGCGGCTTCGTGGGCGTGGACATCTTCTTCGTCATCTCCGGCTACCTGATCAGCACCATCATCCTGAGCGGGCTGGCACGCGGGCGCTTCACGTTCGCCGACTTCTACGTCCGCCGCATCAAGCGCATCTTTCCGGCTCTGCTGCTGGTGCTGGCCACCACGGCGGTCCTGGGCTGGCAGCGGCTGATCCCGTCCGACTACGCCGAACTGGGCAAGCACCTGCTCGGCGGCGCGGCCTTCATCTCCAACTTCCTGTTGTGGCAGGAGGCCGGGTACTTCGACGCCGAATCCCTGAGCAAGCCTTTGCTGCACCTGTGGTCGCTGGCCATCGAGGAACAGTTCTACCTGCTCTGGCCGCTGGGCCTGTACCTGCTGCACCGCTGGCGCCTCTCGGCCATGCGCGGCATTGCCGTGATCCTGCTGCTGTCGTTCCTGGTCAACCTCGCCCTCGTCGCCGACCACCCCGTCGCCGCGTTCTACAACCCGGCAGCCCGGGCCTGGGAGCTGATGCTGGGCGCCCTGCTGGCCGCCATTCACCTGCATCCTGCCGGCTGGCGCGGGCTGTTCCTGCGCGCGGAGTCGGCGGCCCCGAGCGGCACACCCGCGCAAGGCGCACCCTGGATGGCCTGGGCCGGTGCGCTGCTGCTGGCGCTGGCCCTGGTCCTGCTCAACCCGCAGCGCGCCTTCCCGGGAGGCTGGGCCCTGCTGCCCACGGTGGGCACCACCTTGCTCATCGCTGCCGGGCCGGGCACCTGGCCGAACCGCTTCCTGGCCTTGAAGCCCATGGTCTGGATCGGTCTCATCAGCTACCCGCTCTACCTCTGGCACTGGCCTTTGCTGACCTTCGCGCACCTGCGCGAGAGCGGTACGCCGCCATGGCCCGAGCAGTTGGGCTGGGTGGGCCTGAGCGTGCTGCTGGCGGCGCTGACCTACCTGCTGGTCGAAAAGCCGGTGCGCTTCGGCCGGCTGGGCCGCCGCACCATGACCGCCGCGCTCTGCACCGCCATGGTGGGGGTCGCCGCAGCAGGCACCACCATCCAGCAGCGCGAAGGCTTCGACGAACGCTTCCCGGCAGCCGTGCGCGAACTCATGACGCGAAGCGGCAAGCAGGCAGTGATCCAGGGTTGGCGCGACAAGACCTGTGCGCTCGACTTCCGTGTCCCCGCCACGAACTACCAGGACTTCTGCATCGAGAAGAAGCGGCCGCTGATCTTCCTGTGGGGCGATTCGCACGCCTCCTCTCTCTACCCCGGTTTCGCGGCCCTGCAGAAAGGCGGGCGCTACGACTTCGGCATCGGTGAGCGGACCGGCGCCGTCTGCCCGCCCATCCTGGGGATCGAGCCGCGGCCGCTGTGCAAGAGCCTCAACGACAACGCCATCGAGGCCATCCGCCAGGCCAAACCCGACGTGGTCGTGCTCTACGCCTGGTGGCACCACCCGCGCTACGACCTGAAGAACCTGGAAGCCACGGTGGCCGAGCTCCGGCGCGCCGGCGTGCCCCGCATCATCATGCTCGGCGCCGTGCCGTACTGGCAGGGACCGCTGCCCCGCATCCTGCTCGAAGAGTGGAAGAAAGGCCCGGTGAGCCAGCCGCCGCCGCTGCGCCTGAAGGCCCAACTGGACCCGAAACTGACCCAGGTCACCCAGGAAATGCGCGCCCGCGCCGAGAAGATGGGCATCGAGTTCATTTCAGGCCTGGACTACTTCTGCAACGCCGAAGGCTGTCTGACCCGGATGAGCCAGGACGCCTCCGAGCCGCTGTCGTACGACTACGGCCACCTGGCGCCCAATGCGGTGCGCTGGTATGTGGAGCAACTCGCGCCGCTGGTCTTCCAGTCGCGCTGAACGGCACACGGCCATGAAAAAGCCAGACCCGAAGGTCTGGCTTTTCTTTTTCTGTCTGGAGCCGGGCCGGATCAGCGCGGGCTGCGGCGCGCCATCGGGCGGGCCGGGCCGCCTTCGCTGCGGCGCGGCTGGAAGTCGCCGCGCATGGCGCCACGCTCGGCGTTGCCACGGTCGCTGAAGCCGCCACGGTCGCCACCGGGCTTGTCGCTGCGGCCAAAGCTGGAAAAACCACCGGGCTTGCCGCCGCGGGCCGGCGGGCGGTCGCCGAAGCCACGGCCGGCGGGACGGCCGTCGCCACGGAAATCACCGCGCGGCGCGGGGCCACGGCGATCGGCGAAGCGGTCTCCACCGCGTGAAGGCGGGCGGCCACGGCCAAACGTGTCGGCCTGCGGCGCGCGCTGGCGCGGCTCCAGGCCGGGCACGGTCTCCACGTTGATGCGCTGGCGGGTGTAGCCCTCGATGTCGGCGATCTTGCGGCGATCCCGGAACTCGGCGAAGGTCACGGCCAGGCCGTCGCGCCCGGCACGGCCGGTGCGGCCGATGCGGTGGGTGTAGTCCTCGGCCTTCATCGGCAGGCCGAAGTTGAAGACGTGCGTGATGGTGGGCACGTCGATGCCGCGCGCGGCCACGTCGGTGGCCACCAGGATCTGCACCTGCCCGTTGCGCAAGGCCATCAGGCGGCGGTTGCGGATGCCCTGGCTGAGTGCGCCGTGCAGCGCGACAGCAGCAAAACCGGCTTGCTGCAGGTCGTTGGCCAGG
>CAZFOT010000219.1:0-5860 GCA_964520365.1 uncultured Hydrogenophaga sp. | reverse complement strand
GCTCCAGCACGCGCGGGCCGGCCAGCGCGCCTTCCTTGGTCACGTGGCCGACCAGCACGATGGCTGTGCCGCTGGCCTTGGCCGCGCGCGTGAGGTGGGCAGCGCATTCGCGCACCTGCGCCACCGAACCGGGCGCGCTGGTGAGCTGGTCTGAATAGACGGTCTGGATCGAGTCGACCACCGCGATCGTGGGTTGCTGCGCGTCCAGCGTGGCCAGGATCTTCTCCAGCTGGATCTCCGCCAGCACCTTCACTTGCGAGCCGTCCAGGCCCAGGCGGCGCGAGCGCAGCGCGACCTGGGCGCCGGATTCCTCGCCTGTGACGTAGAGTGTCTTGAGTCCCGCGCGCTGCAGCGAATCGAGCGCCTGCAGCAGCAGGGTGGACTTGCCGATGCCCGGGTCGCCGCCGATCAGCACCACGCCGCCTTCGACGATGCCGCCGCCGAGCACGCGGTCGAGCTCGTCGTGGCCGGTGGGCGTGCGCTGCACGTCGGTGGCCTCGATGTCGGCCAGGGTGGTCACTTCGGCCGTCTTCGCCAGCGAGGCGAAGCGGTTCCTGGCCGGCGCGGCGGATTCGGCCACCGATTCGATCAGCGTGTTCCAGGCGTTGCAATGCGGGCATTTGCCCAGCCACTTGGGGCTGGTGCCGCCGCATTCGTTGCAGGTGTAGAGGGTTTTGTCTTTGGCCATGCGCAGGGGGCAATATAGTCGAGACCCTCCGGGCTTCCCGGTCGTGAAGCCTTCTGCCGATGCCCTTCCCTGATTCCCACCGGCGTTCCCACCCCGCGGACGAGCGTGCCCCACCCGGCGCGCCCGCGCTGCGCGCGACGGCGCCCGCGGCGCAGACGCTGTCGCCGGCCGCGCGGGCCTACAACCTGCAACTGGCGCGCATCGAGAAGCTGCAATCGCAACGGGACGAACTGGACGCGCTGGGCCAGGCGCACCGCGCGGAGCTGCAGCGCTGGGTGCATCCGTTGCGGGTGCGGCAGCGCCAGCGCATGGGCGACATGGCGCGGTTCCTGGCCACCCAGCTGGACAACAAGGCGCTCAGCCGCCTGCAGCGCGAACGCGCGCGCGATGCCCTGTGCGAACTGGCGCAAGCCCTGGCCGCCGAGGGCGACCGCGCCATGGCGGCGCTGCACGATCGCCACAGCCCGCGCACGCTGGCCCAGATCCGGCAGGCCGCGGCCGACACGCTGCGCGCCCGGCTGGAGGCGGCTCTGGGCAAGCCGTTGGACGATCTGGCGGCGGACGCGTCGCCGGAGGCCTTGCTGCGCGCGGGCATGGCGCGGCTGCAGCAGGCCGATGACGAGTCGCAGGCACGCCGCCGCGCCAGGGCCGAGGCGCGCAAGGCCAGGAAGGTGCCGGCGGCGCGGCAGGTGCAACTGGCGGACGCCGACACCACGTTGCGGCGCCTGTTCCGCCAGCTCGCCAGCGCGCTGCACCCGGATCGCGAGCCCGATCCCGAGCGCCGCATGCGCAAGACCGCTCTCATGAGCGCGGCCAACGCCGCCTACGAACGCAAGGATCTGGTGACCCTGATGCGCCTGCAGGTGCAGGCCGAACTGGCCGATCCGGCCGCGGTGTCGCGCCTGACCGACGACCGGCTGGCGTCCCTGACCCTGCTGCTCAAGCAGCAGGTGGCCGAGCTGGAACGCGAACGCGCCGCGCGGCAGCAGCAACTGGCCGACGAGTTCGAGCTGCCAGCCGGCCAGGTGTTGAACGCGAACACGCTCAAGCAGCGGCTGTTGTCCGAGGTGCGCGCACTGGAAGCCGCCGTGGCCCGGCTGGCACAGGATGGGGAGCGGATGCAGGCGCCCGCGGGCCTGAAGCGCTGGCTCAACGAATGGCGGCCGCCCGGGCAGGACCCGGTGCGCTTCGACTGAGGTGCCGTGCCTGTGTCAGCCGCGCGGGGCCGGCGGGTGCCGGTAGCTGCGCCGCACCTCGGCCACTTCGACCGCATACGACGCGTACCAGCGCTCGCGGCCCAGCTTCTGCGCCATCAGGTGGTCGGCGTGCTGCTTCCAGGCGCGGATGCTGGCTTCGTCGGGCCAGTACGACAGCGCGATTTCCTGGTCGCCTTCGGTCACGGCGATGAAGTCGAGGCAACCGAACGAGCCCAGCGCCAGCTCGCGCATCTGTGCCGCCATGGCGCTGTACTCGGCGTCGAGCACCCGGGCGCGGGCGCGGAAGATCACGACGAACACGCAAAGCCTTTCGACAGGGCCAGGGTGATCTCGGCGGCGGGCAGCGCCCGGCAGCCGCGCGTGTTCTGCCCGGCCCACAGCGGCGAGCACTCGCCGCTGCCCTGCGCCTCGAAGTGGGCGCGCAGCGGCGCCAGCGCGGCCGTGGCCAGGGGAAAGGCCGGCGCTGCCGGGTTCATGGGCCCGAGTTCGCGCATCAGGCGGTTGACGATGCCGCGCGCGGGGCGGCCAGTGAACAGGCGGGTCAGCGCGGTGTGGGCGCTGGCCTCGCTTTGCAGGGCGGCGCGGTGCACCGCGCTGGTGGTGGCCTCCAGGCTGCACAGGTAGGCGGTGCCCACCTGCACGCCGGCCGCGCCCAGCGCCATGGCCGCCGCCACGCCGGCTGCGTCGGCGATGCCGCCGGCGGCGATCACCGGCACGCTCACCGCGGCCACGACCTGCGGCACCAGGGCCAGCGTGCCCACCTGGGTCGTGATGTCCTCGGATAGATCCGGCGCCGGGCCGCCCCAAGCCGGATCAGCCCCCTCGGGGGGCAGCGACCCGCGCAGCGGCGGAGCGTGGGGGTTCAGAAACATGCCACGGTGGCCGCCGGCCTCGATGCCCTGGGCAATGATGGCGTCCACGCCGAAGGCCTCCAGCCAGCGCGCCTCTTCCACCGTGGTGGCCGAGGACAGCACGACGCTGCCCCAGCCTTTCACGCGGGCCAGCAGGTCCGGCGCGGGCAGGCCGAAGTGAAAGCTCACCACCGGGGGGCGGAACGGTTCGAGCGCGTCGGCCATGTCGTGGCCGAACGGCACGCGGCCGGCACCGGCGGGCACGCCGTCGAGCGACAGGCCGGCCTCGGCGTACCAGGGTGCCAGCGCGGCGCGCCAGGCGGCCTCGCGCGCGGGGTCCGGCACGGGCGGTGTGTGGCAGAAGAAATTGACGTTGTACGGCGCGGACGTGCCGGCCGTGAGCGCGCCGAGTTCGGCGGCCAGGGTGGCGGGCGTGAGCATGGCGCAGGGCAGCGAGCCCAGCGCGCCGGCGTTGCACACGGCCACCGCCAGCGCGGCGCCCTGCGAGCCCGCCATAGGGGCCTGAACCAGGGGAAGGCGGGTGCCGAGGAGGGACAGCAAGGGGTTCATGCGGGCATTTTCCCCTGTCTCCGGTCCGATCCGGGAAAACCCGTGTGACACGATCGCCCAAAACATTTAACATATTAAATAAATGAGCCGAACCACCCCTTTCATCCACCGCAACCTGCCGCGCCTGCTGCTCGAAGCCCGCGAGGCGGTGATGTTGCACACCCGGCCCAGCCTGCGAGAGCACGGCCTGTCGGACCAGCAGTGGCGCGTGCTGCGGGTGCTGGGCGAACACGCCGGCGACCCGGCGGGCGTGGAGACCGGCCGCGTGGCCCGCGAAGCCTTCCTGCTCGGCCCCAGCCTCACCGGCGTGCTCGCGCGCATGGAGCGCGACGGCCTGATCGAGCGCAGCCGCTGTCCCGACGACGCGCGCCGCACCGTGGTGCGCGCCACCGCCGAAGGGCTGCGGCTGGTGCGCGCGCTGTCGGAAACCATCGAGGCGCACTACGCGTGGATGGAAGCCCGCCTGGGCAAGGCGCGCCTGGCCCAGCTCTACGCCCTGCTCGACGACGTGATCGCCATGGAACTGCCCGCGGATGCCGGCGCGGCCGCGCCGCGGTCCGCCGCATGAAGGCCCCTGCATGACCCACCTCCATCTTTCATCGCCCTACCTGCCTTCGGGCACGGTGTACGGCACGCTCCTCAACTTCCGCCGCGAACACGCGCTGTGGGCGCCGCGCATGGTGGAGCCGCCCTACCAGGCGCCGCCGAAGGCGCCGGTGCTCTACGTCAAGACGGCCAACACCTTCACGCCCGCGGACCACGCCATCGCGCTGCCCGCCGGCGTGCCGGTGGAGGTGGCCGCTTCCATTGGCCTGGTGGTCGGCGGGCCCGACGATCTGCTCGCGCCCGCGGGCGCGCCCGGCGTGGCGGGCGTGGTGCTGCTCGACGACGTGGCGATCGCGCACGACAGCTACTACCGCCCACCGGTGAAGACGCGCTGCGTGGACGGTTTCCTGGGCCTGGGCCCCGAGTGCGTGCCGCTGGCGCGCCTGGGCGGCCTGGTCGCCTTGTCGGCCTTGCGGATCGAATTGCACATCAACGGCGTGCACCGGCAGACCACTGCCCTGTCGGACCTGGTGCGCGACGCCGCCTCGCTGCTGGCCGAGGTGGGCGCCTTCATGAGCCTGCGCGCCGGCGACGTGCTGATGCTGGGCACCGACTGCCTGGCCGACGGTTCCCGGCCGCTGGTGCATGCCGGCGACACGGTGGAGATCAGCGCCGAAGGCTTCGCCCCGGCCGTCCATCACTTCACCTCCGAGGAAACCCCATGAAGCGCGCCCGCATCGCCTGGGCCGGCGCCGTTCACGACGCCATCGAGGCCGACGGCCAGCTCGAACTGCTCACGCCCGCCCTGCGCGGGCAGCGCTTGCCGCCCGAAGGCGTGGTCTGGCTGCCGCCGCTGCCGCCCATGCCCGTGCACCGGCCGCGCACCGTGCTCGCGCTGGGCCTGAACTACGCCGACCATGCGAAGGAACTCGCCTTCAAGGCGCCCGAGGAGCCGCTGGCCTTCGTGAAGGGCGAGGCATCGCTGATCGGCCACCGTGCCTTCACCGTGCGCCCGCCGGAGGTGAAGTTCATGCACTACGAGTGCGAGCTGGCGGTGGTGATCGGCCGCACCGCGAAGCGCGTGGCCAAGGCCGATGCGCTGGACTTCGTGGCCGGCTACACCGTGGCCAACGACTACGCCATCCGCGACCACCTGGAGAACTGGTACCGCCCCAACCTGCGCGTGAAGAACCGCGACACCTGCACCCCCATCGGCCCCTGGCTGGTGGACGCGGCCGACGTGCCCGACCCGATGAACCTCGCGCTGCAGACCACGGTGAACGGCCAGCTCACGCAGCAGGGCCACACGCGCGACATGATCTTCGACGTGCCCACGCTGATCGAGTACTTCAGCCGCTTCATGACGCTGCACCCCGGCGACCTGATCCTCACCGGCACGCCCGACGGCGTGGTCGACTGCCGGCCCGGCGACGTGGTGATCACGTCCATCGAAGGCATCGGCGAGCTGGAAAACACCATTCAGGAAATGAGATGACCCACCGAATCGACCACCTCATCAACGGCCAGGCCGTCACCACCGGCGCCACCTTCGAAACCATCAACCCCGCCACGCAGGAGGTGCTTGCCGAAGTCGCCGCCGGTGGCCTGGCGGAAGTCAACGCGGCGGTGCAGGCCGCCAAGGACGCTTTCCCGAAATGGGCCGGCCTGCCCGCCACCGAGCGCGCGCGGCTGATGCGCCGCCTGGGCGAGCTGATCGCGACCCACGTGCCGCAGATCGCACGCACCGAGACCAACGACAGCGGCCAGGTGATCGCGCAGACGGGCAAGCAGCTCATCCCGCGCGCGGCCGACAACTTCCACTACTTCGCCGAGATGTGCACGCGCGTGGACGGCCACACCTACCCCACGCCCACGCACCTGAACTACACACTGTTCCACCCGGTGGGCGTGTGCGCGCTCATCAGCCCGTGGAACGTGCCCTTCATGACCGCCACCTGGAAGGTCGCGCCCTGCCTGGCCTTCGGCAA
>CAZFOT010000218.1:0-5897 GCA_964520365.1 uncultured Hydrogenophaga sp. | reverse complement strand
CCAGCATGAACATCCAAGGACAAGCCGCCCTCGTCACCGGCGGCGGCTCCGGCCTCGGCGAGGCCACCGCGCGCGAGCTCGCCCGCCTGGGCGCCAAGGTCGCCGTGCTCGACGTGAACCTGGACAACGCGAAGCGCGTGGCGGCCGACATCGGCGGCGCGGCCTTCGCCTGCGACATCACGAACACCGAGAGCCTGCAGGCCGCGATCGACGGTGCCGCCGCCGCGCACGGCCCGGCGCGCATCCTCATGAACATCGCCGGCATCGGTACCGCCAAGCGCGTGGTCGGCAAGGACGGCAGCCCCGCGCCGCTGGAAGATTTCGCGAAAGTCATCAACGTCAACCTGGTCGGCAGCTACAACGCCAGCCGCCTGTTCGCCGCCGCCTGCGCGAAGCTCGATCCGCTGGAAGACGGCGAGCGCGGCGTGATGGTGTTCACCGCCAGCGTGGCCGCGTTCGACGGCCAGGTCGGCCAGCAGGCCTACAGCGCGTCCAAGGGCGGCCTGGTGGGCATGACCTTGCCGATGGCGCGCGACCTCGCGCAGCACGGCATCCGCGTCTGCACCATCGCGCCCGGCCTGTTCGCCACGCCGCTCATGAAGAGCCTGCCCGAGCCGGTGCAGGCCTCGCTGGCGGCCAGCATCCCGTTCCCGCCGCGCCTGGGCAAGCCCGAGGAATTCGCCCAGCTCGCCGCGCACATCGTCACCAACACGCACCTGAACGGCGAAGTGATCCGCCTTGACGGCGCGCTTCGCATGGCCCCGAGATGAGCAAGACCGTCGTCTACGAAGTGGAAGTGATGTTCGGCGACTGCGACCCCGCCGGCATCGTGTTCTTCCCCAACTTCTCCAAGTGGATGGACGCGTCCTCGCTGAACTTCTTCGTGCAATGCGGCGTGCCGCCCTGGCGCGAGCTGGTGAAGACGCGCGGCATCGTGGGCACGCCGCTGCTGGAGATCCACACCAAGTTCATGCGCCCCGCCACCTATGGCGAACGCCTGCAGATCCACACCAGCGTGACCGAATGGCGCGAGAAGGTGTTCATGCACAAACACGTGGTGAAACGCGGCGACGACGTGCTCTGCGAAGGCAGCGAGACGCGCGCCTTCGTGATCCACCCGCCCGAGGCGCCCGAGCGCATCAAGGCCATTCCCGTGCCCGAGGACATCAAGGCCCTCTGTTCCTGACCCCGTTCCCCAACCACCACCCCCAAAGGAGACAACCCATGAAAGCCGCCAAGACCCTCGTTGCCATCGCCATCACGGCGCTGGGCAGCACCGCCGCCCTGGCCGACATCAACATCGGCGTGAGCCTGGCACTCACCGGCCCCGGTTCCGGCCTGGGCATCCCGATGCAGAACCAGTTCAAGCTGTTTCCCAAGACCATCGCGGGTGAAAAGGTCAACCTGATCATCCTGGACGACGCGACCGACCCGGGCAAGGGCGCGGCCAACGCGCGCCGCTTCGTGACCGAGGACAAGGTGGACGTCATCATCGGCTCGTGCATCACCGCCGTGGCCGCCGCCATGAGCGACATCGCCGCCGAGGCCGGCACGGTGCAGATGGCCGGCTCGCCCGTGGGCCTGCCGCCCGGCAAGGACAAGTGGACGTTCCGCCTGCCGCAGTCCAACACCGTGATGGGGCACGCGGTGGTCGAGCACATGAAGAAGCAGGGCGTCAAGACCCTCGGCTTCCTGGGCTACACCGACGCCTACGGCGAGCAATGGCTCAAGGAAAGCGCGCCGCTGCTGGAGAAGGCCGGCATCAAGGTGGTCGCCACCGAGCGCTTCGCGCGCACCGACACCAGCGTGACGCCGCAGGCGCTCAAGATCAACGCCGCCAACCCCGACGCGGTGCTGATCGTGGCTTCGGGCAGCGGCGCGGCCATGCCGCACATGGCCATGATCGACCGCGGCTACAAAGGCAAGATCTACCAGACGCACGCCGCGGCCACGCAGGACCTGATGCGCGTGGGCGGCAAGGCGGTCGAAGGCGCCTACGTGGTCTCCGGCCCGGCCGTGATCGCCGAGCAGTTGCCCGACAGCCACCCGTCCAAGGCGGTGGCGATCGACTTCGTGACCAAGTACGAGAAGGCCGTGGGCGCGGGCCTGCGCAACCAGTTCGCCGGCCATGCCTACGACGCGCAGCTCACGCTGGAGAAGGTGATCCCGGTGGCGCTGCAGAAGGCCAAACCGGGCACGCCCGAGTTCCGCGCCGCCATCCGCGATGCCATGGAAACCATGGGCCGCACCATCTTCGCCCACGGCGTGATGAACTGGACCAAGGACGACCACTGGGGCTTCACCAACGAAACCGGCGTGATGCTCAAGGTCGTGGACGGCAAATTCAAGGTGGAATGATTCGGAGCACCCCCCCGCGCGCCTGACGGCGCCCCCCCCTCTCTCGCCTTCGGCGGGAGGGGGGGGCGACACCTGGGGCCGGCGGAGCCGGACCCGCGGTGCCTCTGGAATGGCTAGCGTTTCTTTTTTTCGTTAAGGCTTTTCATGGACTTTTCGATTGCCAGCATTTTGTTGCTGGACGGCCTGACCAACGGCGCGGTGTACGCCCTGCTGGGGCTGGCCATCGTCCTGGTGTTCACCGTCACCCGGATCATCTTCATTCCCCAGGGCGAGTTCGTCGCGTACGGCGCGCTCACCCTGGCCATCTTCCAGACCGGCCAGGTGCCGGGCACCGTGTGGCTGCTGCTGCTGCTCGCCGGCGTGGCCGCGCTCATGGAGCTCTCGGGCCGTTGGCAGCACCACCGCAACGCGCTGGTGGCATTCAAGGCCGCGGGCCGCACGCTCGCCGTGCCGCTGGTGGTCTCGGCCGTGGCCATCTGGGCCGCGCCGCAGCAGTTCCCGCTCGCCGTGCAGGCCGCGCTCAGCGTGGTCGTGGTCACCGTCTACGGCCCGCTGGTCTACCGCGTGGCCTACCAGTCGCTGGAAAGCGCCACGCCGCTGGTGCTTCTGATCGTCTCGGTCGGCGTGCACTTCGCCATGACCGGCCTGGGCCTGCTGTTCTTCGGCGCCGAGGGTTTCCGCAACCCCGCCTTCTGGGACCTGCGCATGAACATCGGCCCGGTCATGCTCTCGGGCCAGGCCATCATCACCGCGCTGGCCGCCGTCGCGCTGATCGTGCTGCTGTGGCTGTATTTCGAACGCTCGCTGCGCGGCAAGGCGCTGCGCGCCATCGCCGTCAACCGCACCGGCGCGCGCCTCATGGGCATCTCGTCGCAGGCCTCTGGCCAGCTCACCTTCACCCTGGCGGCCTTCATCGGCGCGCTCTCGGGCCTGCTGATCGGCCCCACCACCACGGTGTTCTACGACTCGGGCTTCCTGATCGGCCTCAAGGGCTTCGTCGCCGCCGTCGCGGCCGGACTGGCCAGCTACCCCGGCGCGCTCATCGCCGCGCTGTTCGTCGGCGTGATCGAGGCCTTCGGTTCGTTCTGGGCCAGCGCCTTCAAGGAAGTGATCGTGTTCACGCTGATCCTGCCTGTCCTCCTCTTCCGCTCGCTGCGCAGCAAGCACTCCGACGAGGACCACTGACATGCCACGACTTCAAAACATCGGCCTGCTGGTCCTGGCCCTGGCGATCCCCCTGATCGCCGTGCTCCCCCTGCCCGACTTCTGGATCGCGCAGCTCAACTACATCGGCATGTACAGCATGACGGTGCTCGGCCTGGTGCTGCTCACCGGCGTGGGCGGCCTCACCTCGTTCGGTCAGGCGGCCTTCGTGGGCATCGGCGCCTACACCACGGCCTGGCTCACGCTCAACACCGGCATGTCGCCCTGGCTCACGCTGTTCGTCGGCATGGGCCTCACCGCCGGCAGCGCGCTGCTGGTGGGGCTGATCACGCTGCGCATGTCGGGCCACTACCTGCCGCTGGCCACCATCGCCTGGGGCCTGTCGCTCTACTACCTCATGGGCAACCTGGACGCGCTGGGCAAGTACGACGGCCTGCTGGGCATCAAGAGCCTGTCCATCGGCGGCTTCGACATCGGCCAGGGCCGCGCCTTCTTCGTGCTGACCTGGTTCATCCTGCTGGCCTTCGCCACCGCCTTGCTGCACCTGCTGGACTCGCGCGCCGGGCGCGCCATCCGTTCGCTCAAGAGCGGCTCGCAGATGGCCGAGGCCATGGGCATCAGCACCTTCCGCTACAAGGTCACCATCTTCGTGCTGGCCGCGCTGTTCGCCTCGGTGGCGGGCTGGCTGCTCGCGCACTTCCAGCGCACGGTCAACCCGTCGGCCTTCGGGCTGAAGATGGGCATCGAGTACCTGTTCATGGCGGTGGTCGGCGGCGTCGGCCACGTGTGGGGCGCCATCGTCGGCGCCGGCCTGATCCGCGTGCTCGAAGACCAGCTGCAGGTGCTGCTGCCGCGCCTGATGGGCACCAGCGGCAGCTACGAGGTGATCGTCTTCGGCATCGCGCTGGTGGTGGTGCTCAAGTACCTGCCCGACGGCCTGTGGTCCATGGTGGGCAAGCGCATGCCGCAGAAGCCGCGCGCGGTGGACTGGCAGCATGCCGCCGCCCTGCCCGAGCGCGCCAAACCCGCCGCGGGCGAGCTGGTGCTCGACGTGCGCAAGGCGCGCATGCAGTTCGGCGGCCTGGTCGCGGTCAACGACATCAGCTTCCAGATCCACGCCGGGCAGATCGTCGGCCTGATCGGCCCCAACGGCGCGGGCAAGTCCACCACCTTCAACCTCGTCACCGGCGTGCTGCCGGCCACCAGCGGCGAGGTGCTGTTCCAGGGCGGCAACGTCATCGGCCAACCCGCGCGCGCGATCGCGCAAATGGGCATGGCGCGCACCTTCCAGCACGTCAAGATGATCCCGGACATGACCGTGCTGGAGAACGTCGCCCTGGGCGCGCACACGCGCGGCCACAAGGGCGTGCTGCCGGCGATGCTTCGCACCAACCGCACCGAGGAACGCCAGCTCTTCAAGGAAGCGCAGCGCCAGCTCGAGCGCATCGGCATGGGCGCCTACCTGCACGAGCAGGCCGGCAACCTGGCCATGGGCCCGCAGCGCCTGATGGAGATCGCCCGCGCGCTCAGCGCCGACCCCACCCTGCTGCTGCTCGACGAGCCCGCCGCCGGCCTGCGCCACCAGGAAAAACAGGCCCTGGCCGGCGTGCTGCGCCAGCTCAAGGCCGAGGGCATGAGCATCCTGCTGGTCGAGCACGACATGGACCTGGTGATGCAGATCTGCGACCACCTGGTGGTGATGGAGTTCGGCACCCTGCTCACGCAGGGACCGCCCGCGCAGGTGCAACAGGACCCGAAGGTGCGCGCCGCCTACCTCGGCACGGAGCATTGAAATGAGCAACCCCATCCTTCAAGTCAAGGGCCTGCGCGCCGGCTACGGCCGCGCCGAGGTGCTGCACGGCATCGACATCGAGGCCGCGCAAGGCGGCGTGATCACCGTGATCGGCCCCAACGGCGCCGGCAAGTCCACCCTGCTCAACACGCTCATGGGCATCCTGCCCGGCACCGGCAGCATCGAGTTCCGCGGCCAGGACATCACCACCCTCACGCTCGAAGAGCGCGTGATGAACGGCATGGCGCTGGTGCCCGAGAAGCGCGAGCTGTTCGGCTCCATGCCGGTGGAAGACAACCTGCTGCTCGGCGGCTTCCGCCAGATGCGCCTGGGCAACGCGCAGTGGCGCAGCCGGCTCGACGACGTGTACGGCATCTTCCCGCGCCTGCAGGAGCGCCGCACCCAACTCGCCGGCACACTCTCGGGCGGCGAGCGCCAGATGCTGGCCGTGGGCCGCGCGCTCATGTCGGCGCCCGACCTGCTCATGCTCGACGAGCCCAGCCTGGGCCTGGCGCCGCTGATCGTGCGCGAGATCTTCGCCATCATCGACCGGCTGCGCCAGACCGGCGTGACCATCGTGCTG
>CAZFOT010000217.1:237-5903 GCA_964520365.1 uncultured Hydrogenophaga sp. | reverse complement strand
TCAACGGCATGGAAGTCACGCAGTTCACCTACTTCCAGCAGGTCGGCGGCATCGACTGCAGGCCCATCACCGGCGAGATCACCTACGGCCTGGAACGCCTGGCCATGTACCTGCAGGGCGTGGACAACGTCTACGACCTGAAGTGGACCGACGAGCTCAGCTATGGCGATGTCTATCTCCAGAATGAAAAGGAGCAGTCGGCCTACAACTTCGAGCATTCGGATGCCGATTTCCTGTTCACCGCCTTCGGCGCGCACGAGAAGCAGGCCAGGCACCTGATGGAGCAGCAGCTCGCGCTGCCGGCCTACGAGCAGGTGCTCAAGTGCGCGCACAGCTTCAACCTGCTGGATGCGCGCGGCGCCATCAGCGTGACCGAGCGCGCCGCCTACATCGGCCGCATCCGCAACCTGGCGCGCGGCGTGGCGCAGAGCTATTTCGAGAGCCGCGAGCGCCTGGGCTTCCCGATGGCGCCGCGCGAGTGGGTGGCGCAGATGGCGAAGAAGGCCGCCTGATGATCCTCGAAATCGCGCAGTTGCAGGTCCGGCCCGGCGAAACGGCTGCGTTCGAAGCCGCGTTCGCCCAGGCGCAGTCCATCATCGCTTCCATGGGCGGCTATCGCGGGCACGAACTGCAGCGCTGCGTGGAAGACGACCACCACTACATGCTCCTGGTGCGCTGGGACACGCTGGAAGACCACACCGTGGGTTTTCGCCAGTCCGCGCAATACCAGCAGTGGCGCGCGCTGCTGCACCACTTCTACGATCCTTTTCCCACGGTGCTGCACTACGCAGCCTGCGAGTTCCCTAAGCCATGACCCGTCAGAATCTTCTCGTTGAATTGTTTGTGGAAGAGCTGCCGCCCAAGGCGCTCAGGAAACTGGGTGATGCCTTTGCCGGCGTGTTGTCCGAGCAGCTTCAGGCCCAGGGCCTGGCGTCGGCCGAATCTGTGACTACCGCCTTCGCCTCGCCTCGCCGGCTGGCCGCGCACGTGACGGCCGTGGCCGGGCGCGCGGCCGACAAGGCGGTTTCGCAAAAGCTGATGCCGGTGAGTGTGGGCCTGGATGCGAGCGGCCAACCCACGCCCGCCCTGCTCAAGCGGCTGGCGGGCCTGGGTGCCGACGCGTCCGCCGTTGCCGGGTTGAAGCGCGCATCCGACGGCAAGGCCGAAGCCCTGTTCTTCGACAGCGTGCAGCCCGGCGTGGATCTGGCCGCAGGCCTGCAAAAGGCGCTGGATGAGGCCATTGCCAGGCTGCCGATTCCGAAGGTGATGAGCTACCAGCTCGAAACCGATTGCGAACTGCCGGGCTGGAGCAGCGTGAACTTCGTGCGCCCCGCGCACGGCCTGGTGGCGCTGCACGGCCGCGACGTGGTGCCGGTCAAGGCACTCGGCCTGACGGCGGGCAGCGCCACGCACGGCCACCGCTTCGAGGCCGCCGTGGACCCGGTGGTGCTCGCGGACGCCGACAGCTACGCCGCCGCGCTGGCCAGGGACGGTGCGGTGATCGCCTCGTTCGCCGAGCGCCGGGCCGAGATCGCGCGCCAGTTGGCCGCCGCGGCCGCGAAAGTGGGCGGAGGCTGCAAGCCGATCGAGGACGATGCGCTGCTGGACGAAGTGACCGCGCTGGTCGAGCGGCCCAACGTGCTGGTCTGCGCGTTCGAAAAGCAGTTCCTGGACGTGCCGCAGGAGTGCCTGATCCTCACGATGAAGGCCAACCAGAAGTACTTTCCGCTGCTGGACGCGCAGGACAAGCTCACCCACCAGTTCCTGGTGGTGAGCAACATCAGCCCGGCCGATGCGAGCGCGGTGATCGGCGGCAACGAGCGCGTGGTGCGCCCGCGCCTGGCCGATGCGAAGTTCTTCTTCGACCAGGACCGCAAGAAGACGCTGGCCTCGCGCGTCGAGGGCCTGGGCAAGGTGGTCTATCACAACAAGCTAGGCACGCAGGGCGAGCGCGTGGAACGCGTGCGCGCCATCGCCCGGGCCATTGGCCAGCAGCTCGGCGGCGACGTGCTGGCGAAAAGCGCCGACACCGCGGCGCAACTGGCCAAGACCGATCTGCTGACCGACATGGTGGGCGAGTTCCCCGAACTGCAGGGCATCATGGGCGGCTACTACGCGCGCCACGACGGCCTGAGCGAAGACATCGCCTTCGCCATCGAAGACCACTACAAGCCGCGCTTCGCTGGTGACGAACTGCCGCGCACCCAGACCGGTGTGGTGGTGGCGCTGGCCGACAAGCTGGAGACGCTGGTGGGCATGTTCGGCATCGGCAACCTGCCGACCGGCGACAAGGATCCGTTCGCGCTGCGGCGGCATGCGCTGGGGGTGGTGCGCATGCTGATCGAAGGCCGGCTGGCCATGCATTTCCATGAACTCACGCGCCTGGCGTTTACCGTGTTTCCCACAGGTCTGCTGCAGGACAAGAGCGTCGAGATCGACGAGTTCCTGATCGAGCGGCTCAAAGGCTATTTGCGCGACACGGGGTTTTCCGGCGCCGAGGTGGACGCAGCGATTTACGCACGGCAGTTGGGCCACTGGTCATCCATCCCGCAGCGCCTGCAAGCCGTCCGCGCCTTCGCCTCACTGCCCGAAGCCCCCGCCCTGGCCGCCGCCAACAAGCGCATCGGCAACATCCTCAAGAAGTCCGAAGGCGAGGGCGCCAAGGTGCAGGATGCGTTGCTGGTCGAAGCGGCCGAGAAAGACCTCTACGCCGCCATGCAAACCACGGTGCCCGCCGCCAACGCGCAGTTCGAGACCGGCGACTACACCGCCAGCCTTCAGGCGCTCGCCGCGCTGCGCGGCCCGGTCGATGCCTTCTTCGACGGTGTGATGGTCAACGCCGACGACCCCGCGCTCAAGGCCAACCGCCTGGGCTTGCTGCGCCAGTTGCACGAGGCGATGAACCGCGTGGCCGACCTCTCGCGCCTGGCGGCCTGACGACACCCACCATGAAACTGCTCATCCTCGACCGCGACGGCACGCTCAACCGCAGCCGCGATGACTACGTGGCCTCTCCCGACGAGTGGGAGGCCTTGTCCGGTGCGCTGGAAGCGGTGGCGCGGCTCAACCAGGACGGGTGGCGGGTCGTGCTGGCCACCAACCAGTCGGGCATCGGGCGCGGGCTGTTCGACATGGCTTCGCTCAACGCCATCCACGCCAAGATGCACCGCCAACTGGCGGCGGTGGGCGCGCGCGTGGAGGCGGTGTTCTTCTGCCCGCACGCCCCGGAAGACGGATGCCATTGCCGCAAGCCCGCGCCGGGGCTGTTCCAGCAGATCGCCGAGCGCTTCGGCACGCCGCTGGCGGGCGTGCTGGCCGCGGGCAACGCGCTGCGCCACGTGCAGGCCGCGGCGGCGGCCGGCTGCGCCACCCATCTGCTGCTCACGGGAAAGTCCGAGCACCTCAAGGGCCGGGCCGGCATGGGCGCCGATGCCGATCTGGCCGCGCTGGTGCCCGATCTGCCCGCCGGCACCCAGGTGCATGACGACCTGAGCGCGTTTGCCGACTGGCTGCTGGCCCAGAATCCCGAAGACGTTCCTGCCGCTGCGCCGGCGCCGAATTGACCTCATCACCATGAACCTGCTGCGTTCCCTGCTTCACATTCTGTTCATGGCGGTGACGGTGGTGCCCTGGGCGCTGGCCGTTCTGGTGGCCGCGCCGTTTCTCAACAGCACGCAGATCTACTGGATGTGCGCGGGCTGGCTGCGGCTGGCGGTCAACGGCGGCAAGCTGATCCTGGGCATCCGCAACCGGGTGATCGGCTTCGAGAATCTCCCGGTGGGCAGCACGGCGCCTGCCGTGCTGCTGGTCAAGCACCAGTCCACCTGGGAAACTTTCTGCATGCCGACCCTGATGCCGCACCCGCTGGCCTATGTGTTCAAGAAGGAACTGCTGTACGTGCCGTTCTTCGGCTGGGCCATGGCGCGCATGGACATGATCCACATCGATCGCAGCAAGCGCGCCCAGGCTTTCAACAAGGTGGTGTCGCAGGGACAGCGGCTGCTCGACCAGGGCACCTGGGTGATCATGTTTCCCGAAGGCACGCGCATCGAGCGGGGGCAGAAGGGCCAGTACAAGAATGGTGGCACCCGGCTCGCCATCGCGACCGGCGCGCCGGTGATCCCGATCGCCGTGACCTCGGCCAAGTGCTGGCCGCGCAAGGCGCTGATCAAGAAGCCGGGAGTGGTGGAGTTCTCGATCGGCAAGCCGATCCCGAGCGCGGGGCGCGAACCCGACGAACTGATGCGCGAGGTGGAGGCATGGATCGAGGGCGAGATGCGGCGGCTGGACCCGCAAGCCTATGCATGACGGCCTGGGGTGATCGGCATGCAGCGGTTCGTTCAGTTGGCGTTTGATCTGTTCGGTGCCGTGCCGCAGACGCCCGCGCCGGTGCGCCGCGCCCGCTCGCCGCGCCGCGCACCGAAGCCGGTGGCCACGCCGGCGACACCCGATTCGCTGTTTCCGGAGGCCGAGGCGACGCATGCACCCGAGGTGCCTGCTTCGCGCGAGGAGCGATCGTTCACCGCGCTCCAACCGCCGGCCGAGCCGATGGCGCAGGTGTTCGCTCCGGCCACCTGGCACCACCCGCGCGCCAACCGGCTGTTGCGGCTGGGTGCGTGCGAGGTGGCGTACGAATTCAAGCGCGGCAAGCGCCGCACCATCGGCCTGTCGGTCGGCCCCGACGGCCTGAGCGTGAGCGCGCCGCGCTGGACGCCGCTGGGCGAGGTGGAGGCCTTGCTGCGTGACAAGGCCGACTGGGTGCTGGACAAGCTGCAGGGCGCCCACGACCGGGCCCGGGAGCTGGCCCGCGCGCGCACCGTCTGGGCCGATGGCGCCGAGTTCGAGTTCCTGGGGCAGCGCGTGCGCCTGCGAATCGATCCCGCCCACGCCTTCACCGAGGTGGGCGCGGTGCTCGAACCCGATGCCTCGGACCCCGACGGCTGCGCTCGCCTGCGCCTGGGCCTTGCCCACAACGCCAGCGAAACCCAGGTCCGCGACGCCGCGCAGGCCTGGCTGATGCGCCAGGCCAAGCGGGTGTTTGCCGAGCGGCTGGACCTTTTCGCGCCGCGGCTTGGCGTGCGCTACGAGCGCCTGCGCTTGTCCAGTGCGGGCACCCGCTGGGGCAGCGCCAGCGTGGATGGCACGATCCGCCTGAACTGGCGGCTGGTCCATTTGCGGCTGGACATGATCGACTACGTGGTGGTGCACGAGCTCAGCCACCTGCGCCACATGGACCACAGTCCGCAGTTCTGGGACGTGGTGGCCAGCGTCATGCCCGACCACGCACAACGGCGCAAGGCGCTCAGGCAGGCGGCGGTGCCGCTGGACGGCTGATCCGTTAAGATGCCTGTCGGTTTTGACGTTGACGTAAACGTCAACTTTCAGGGCACTCTGCACCGCCGCGCACCGTCTGCAATCCGAGAAGGCCTTCCTCCGAACCCATGGCGACGACCCCGACCTACACCATCAGCGACCTGGCGCGAGAGTTCGACCTGACCACGCGCGCCATCCGCTTCTATGAGGACATGGGGTTGCTGCAGCCAAAGCGCGAAGGCCCGGGCGGGCGCAACCGGGTCTACACCGCGCGCGACCGTACCCGGCTGAAACTCACGCTGCGTGCCAAGCGGCTGGGCCTGTCGCTGACCGAGGCCAGGGACATCATCGAC
>CAZFOT010000217.1:0-227 GCA_964520365.1 uncultured Hydrogenophaga sp. | reverse complement strand
ATGTACGACAGCCCGCGCGACACCGGGCCGCAACTGCGCAAGTTCCTCACGGTGCTGGCCGACCACCGCCGCCAGCTGGAAGAGCAGATGGCCGATCTGGTGGCCAACCTCGAAGAAGTGAAGGTCCACGAGAAGGAAGCCCGGGTGCTGCTGGGCAAGATGGAAAAATGAAACACCCCCCTGCGCCGCTTTGCGGCTTCCCCCCTCTCTGGCGCGCCGCTTTGCGG
>CAZFOT010000216.1:0-5939 GCA_964520365.1 uncultured Hydrogenophaga sp. | reverse complement strand
ACTGGTCGAAGCCCTGGCAGATCTTCAGGCGCAGGCCCCACAGCGTGATGTGGTCCGCGATGTCCGGGTCGCCGGCCGAACCGAACAGGATCGCGTCCTTGCCCTTGAGCCGCTCCAGGCCGTCGGCCGGCATCATCGCGCCGTGACGCCGGTAGTGGTCGCCGCCCCAGTCGAAGTCCTCGAACTCGAAACGCAGGCCACTGCTGCCCGCCAGCACCTCCAGCACCTGCCTGCCGGCCGGCACCACTTCCTTGCCGATGCCGTCACCGGGAATGGTCGCGATGGAATAGGTCTTCATCTGATTGATGTCTCCGAACGAAAAGGGATGAGCGCACTGTAGGCATTCGACACGGTTGCGGATCACCGCTAAAGTGAATGCACTGTTAACTTGCATTCAACAATCAAACCCCATGCCGGACGCCATCCTCCCCGCCGACCTCGGCTTCTTCTCCGTACTGGCGAGCGCCGGCAGCCTGAGCGCCGCGGCGCGCGAGCTCGGTATCACCACGCCGGCGGTCAGCAAGCACCTCGCGCTGATGGAGTCCCGCGTGGGGGTCTCGCTGGTCAACCGCACCACGCGGCGCATGAGCCTGACCCCCGAGGGCGACCTGTACCTGGAGCATGCGCGACGCATCCTGGGCGACATCGACGCGATGGAGGAACTGCTGGGCACCGCCCGGTCAACCCCGAAGGGGCTGCTGCGGGTGAATGCCACGCTGGGCTTCGGGCGCCGGCACGTGGCGCCGCTGGTGTCGCGCTTCGCGCAGAAGTACCCGCAGGTGGAGACGCAGCTGCAGTTGTCCGTCAACCCGCCGCCGCTCACCGACGACACCTTCGACGTGTGCATCCGCTTCGGCGAACCGCCCGACACCCGTGTGATCGCGCGCTTCCTCGCGCCCAACCGCCGCCTGCTGTGCGCTTCGCCGGCCTACCTGGCCCGGCGCGGCACGCCCAGGCTGCCGCAGGACCTGCGGCAGCACAACTGCATCGGCATCCGCCAGGGCGAAGAGGCCTATGGCGTCTGGCGCCTCACGCACGGGCGCGGGCGCAACGCCAGGACCGAGTCGGTCAGGACCCGGGGCAACCTGACCACCAACGACGGCGAGATCGCGGTGAACTGGGCGCTCGACGGACACGGCATCGTGATGCGCGCCGAATGGGACGTGGAGCGCCACCTGAAAAGCGGCCGCCTGGTACAGGTGCTGCCCCAGTACGCCACGCCGGACGCCGACATCTGCGCGGTCTATCCGCAGCGCCACCGGCTGGCCGCCCGCGTGCGCGCCTTCGTGGATTTCGTGGCCTTGTCCTTCACGCGGCAGACCGCAGGCGGCAGGGCGGCGAGATAAGGCCCACGCCCGTCACCCCTCGACAAGACGTGTACGTCCGTCGGACGATTGTGGCCGCCGGTCGCCAAAAAATAGTTCAAAGGTACGCAATTGTTCTGGCAACTGCTACAGTCGCCGGGTTGCTGTCGCGAGGATCAGGGATAAAAAGCGTGACTCCGGTGCCACTGCGCAGCGCCGGAGGATCATGGGAGGTCCGGTGAGCCGGGCGGGTTCGAAGCCCGCTCCGGCCTCACTTCAAGCCGGCCTTGTCCAGGCCGAACTCCTTGTCCCTGGAGCCCGGTTGGTTGCGGAAGGCCACGTTGACACGGTTCCAGCCGTTGATCGACATCACCTGAAAGGTCAGTGCGCAGAGTTCCTTTTCGGTGAAATGCGCGCGCGCCTGCTCGTACGCCTCGTCGGAAACGCCATCATGGGAATCGAGCCGCGTCAGCGCCTCGGTCCAGGCCAGCGCCGCGCGCTCGCGCTCGGTGAACAGGGGCGATTCGCGCCAGATGGCCAGGTGGTGCAGGCGCAATGCGCGCTCTCCGTGCATGTGGGCCTGCTTGACGTGCATGTCCACGCAGAAGGCGCAACCGTTGATCTGCGAGGCGCGGATATCGATCAGGTGGGCCATGCCGGGCTCGATGCCGCCGTCGCGGCCGATGGCCATGCTGAAGTCCAGGTACTTGCGGAACAGATCGGGCGATTGCTGCATGTAGTTGACGCGCGGCGGCTGGAGAGAAGTGCTCATGGTCGGGATGCTCTGTAGAGGGTTGATAAAGCGGGTGCGTTCTTCGCACACATCCACAAGACGACACAGCCCCGGCCGGTGTGACACCCTCCCCCGCCGACGTTCATTCACGCCGCGCGACGGGCGAGCGCGGCCAGCACGCCTTCCAGTTTGGCGGGGTTGCGCTGGATGTAGATCGCACCCACGCGGCCCGGTGATGTCGCCGAGGGCGCCAGCGCCATGGTCTGCACCAGACGACCGCCCGCCAGGTCATCGAAAACCAGCACCCCCGGCAGCCCATTGACCAGCGCCGGCGCCAGCCGCCAACCCTGGCTCGTGGGCATGCGCGCAAAACCGATGAAAGTGCGGGCGATGTGATCGCCGCCATGCAGCGGACGCGGCACCGCGCTGACCTGGCCACCGCCATCGGCCAGCATCAAGGCGTCCTCGGCCAGCACCTTCGCCAGTGCTTCGACATCGCGGTTGCGCACGGCCTCGGCAAAGGCGCCGAACAAGCGCTCTCGTTCTTCCTCCGCGACTTCGTGCCGAGCGTAGTCGGCCTTCACATGCCGGCGCGCGCGGCTGGCGAGCTGGCGGCAGGCGGCGGCGCTGCGCTGCAGGCGCTGTCCGATTTCCTCGAAGTCCAGCTCGAACACCTCGTGCAGCAGGAAGGACGCCCGCTCCAGCGGCGAAAGCCGTTCCAGCGCCAGCATGAAAGCCACCGAGACGTCCTGCGCGAACTCGGCCTGCGCCTCGGGATCGGGCGCCCAGTCGCCCAGTGCCTCGCCGTCCAGCAGGGGATCGGGCAGCCAGACACCCACATACTGCTCGCGCCGGGCGGCGGCCGATCCGAGGCGGTCCAGGCAGAGGTTGGTGACGATGCGCGAAAGAAATGCGCCCGCGTGCACCACATCGCGCTCATCCACCTCGGCCCAGCGCAGCCAGGCTTCCTGGACGATGTCTTCGGCCTCGGCCCGGGAACCCAGCATGCGGTAGGCGAGCGCGCGCAGGGGACGGGCATGCTCGCCGTCGAAACGAAGGGCGCGCTCGTTCCGGGCCTGCGCGGTGCGAAGGGGTTCAGACGGGTTCATCCGGACAAGACGACTCAGGAGGGGTCCATGTGACATGTGCGCCGGCACCCCGCGCCGGCGGCAACAGATCGCCCGACACCAGCGCCGTGAGCAAACGCGACACGCCAGGCAGGCGGGAGGAAGGCGCAAGCACGTGGTCGCGCAGCAGCGGCAGGGTCCGGCTGCCCGACTGGTACATGGGCGTGAACAGCGCGCTCATCCCCTGGTACATGCGCACATGCCAGCGGCGCATGGCGGCGTAGCGGGGCAGCGCCTCGTCCAGCGGGTGGCGCTGCAAGGCGGTGAACAGGGCCCAGGCGTCCAGCAAGGCCATGTTGGCCCCCTGCCCGAGTTGCGGGCTGGCGCGGTGCGCCGCGTCTCCGATGAACACCAGCCCCGGCGCGTGGGGCTGGCGCAAGGTGCCGTGCGCGTAGCGCGCCGGCGTCATCTGGCCCACCTCGGTGATCTGCTCCAGGAACGGCGCGATCCCGGGCCACAGGGCCAGCGCCTCGGCGCGCCAGGCACCGATGGGCGTTCGCCCCCAGCCGGCCAGGGCATCGGTGGGCATGGACCAGAACACCGCCGCCCGCTGCACGTCGCCGCTGTGCATGCGCCCCACCGGCAGCACCCCCACCATGTGGCTGGCGCCGCGGTAGCGCTGGCGCAGTTCGTCGATGGGCAGGCCGCTGGCATCGGGCCAGGCCACCGTGCCCCAGATCGCGCCGTAGCGCAGCAGCCGCGCCCGCAGGGGCGAGAGGCGCGAACCCGCGCCGCTGGCATCGACCACCAGGTCCGCATCGTCCACCGCCTGCCCGTCGCGCAGGCACAAAGTGCGCCGGCCATGTGCCAGCGGCGCCGAATGGATCTCGGCCCCGGTGCGCACCGCCACGCCCGCCGCCTGGGCGGCTTGCCACAGCACGCCGAACAGGGCCGCACGGTGCATCGCCAGCCCCGGCGCACTCTGCCGGTAGGACACGTCCAGCACCGTGCGGCCATTGCCCAGGTGCCCCTGCATGCGCGCGATGGGCGCACCCAGGGCACGCGCCGCGCCGCCCACACCGAGCTGGTCCAGCACCGCGAGGCCGACCGGCTGGATCACCAGCCCCGAGCCCACCGGCCCGGGCTGCTCGAACCGCTCCCAAAGACACACCTCGTGCCCCGCCCGCCTGGCGAGGCTGGCCAGGGCCAGGCCGCCCATGCCTGCTCCCACGACTGCAATTTTCATGATGGCTCCACCTTTGTGCAGCCACTCTACCGCCAGACTATGATCGTCCAACGCCGCCTCCGGCGGACAGCCCGGCGGCCTGCAAAAACCGCACCGCCGCCGATCCTGGGCACCCTGCCTCAACACCTGCATCCTGGACATGAAGCGTTTCCTGCCCGACTGGGCCCACCCCTGGATCGAAGCGATCACGATCGGTCTGCAGTTGACCCTGATCCTGCTGCTGGCCCTGCTGGTGCGCTCCCTGCTGCACCGTCTCATCACCCGGCTCGGCGAGGACAAGCAACTGCCGATGGAGATCGTGGTGGGCAGCCGGCGCCTGGTCAGCATCCTGATCTTCGGCACCGCCCTGCTCGCGGCCCTGGACCGCCTGGGCGTCTCCGGCATGATGCTCTGGACAGCCTTCACCGGCTTTGCCGCCGTGGCCGCCGTCGCCTTCTTCGCGGCCTGGAGCGTGCTCTCCAACGTCTTCTGCGCGCTGCTGATCTACACCACCCGCCCGTTCGGCCTGCACGACCGGGTGGAGCTGATCGAAAACGGCGACAAGCCCGGTTTCGGCGGCGAGGTGATCGACATCAACCTGATCTACACCACGCTGAGGGAAGACGCCCTTCCGGACAAGGAGCCTTCTTACCTGCGGGTGCCCAACAGCCTGTTCTTCCAGCGCGCCACGCGGCTGCGGACCACCGGGGACGTGGTGCGCTCGCTGCTGGATTGACGTAAACTCCCCATCTGCTCCGGGGTGCACGGACCTTTCAAGGTCCGGCGCTGAGATGGTCGCAAGGCCGAACCCGTGAACTTGATCTGGCTAGTACCAGCGAAAGAAGAGCGCAGCCCCCAGGGCCTGCATCCCGCCACCCGTCCGCCGCCGACGGGTGAGCCCCCATCCACAGGGGCACGGGTGCATGTCTTGACGGGCGGTCTCCGGAGCATCCACAGCCCCACCCAGGAGACCGCCGCCATGAACGCCCCCGACAAGCTTCCCTTCGCCGACCAGTTCGCGCTCAGCCGCGAGCCTTTCCCCGCGTCCCGCAAGATCCACGTGCCCGGCACCCAGGCCGGCGTGAACGTGCCCATGCGCGAGATCGCGCTGACCAACGGCGAGCGCGTCACGGTGTACGACACCTCCGGCCCCTACAGCGACCCGGCCGCCCCCATCGACGTGCGCACCGGCCTGCCCGACGTGCGCGGTGCCTGGATCGCTGCGCGCGGCGACACCGAAACCTACGGCGGCCGCCAGCGCCAGGCGCTGGACGACGGCATCAAGAACGAGGCGCGCCAGAACGACACCACCATCGAACGCATCGAGGCCCTGCGCGCCGAGGCCGCGGGCCTGCAGCGCACGCCGCGCCGCGCCAGGAGCGGCCAGAACGTGACGCAGATGCACTACGCGCGCAAAGGCATCGTCACACCCGAGATGGAGTTCGTGGCCATTCGCGAGAACGGCAAGCGCGAGTGGATGCGCGAATACCTGGCCGACCCGGTGCGCGAAGCCCGGCTGCGAGGCAACCCCATGGGCGCGCGCATTCCCGACATCATCACGCCCGAGTTCGTGCGCGACGAGGTGGCGCGCGGGCGCGCCATCATCCCGG
>CAZFOT010000215.1:0-5961 GCA_964520365.1 uncultured Hydrogenophaga sp. | reverse complement strand
CGCACCAGCCCGTCGGTGAGCAGCCAGCAGCCCAGCACCGTGCCCAGCAGCAGCACGGCGGGCTCCACCAGCGGACCCAGCGCCAGCGGCGACAGCAGCACCGCCAGCGCGATGATCAGCGTCTGGTGCAGCACATACCAGGGGTACACCGACTCGTTGGCCCAGTCCAGCCAGGGCCAGGGCCGGTCGAGCCGGTGGTGGGCCCAGCCCAGCACCGCCACCAGGCTGGCCCACAGGTAGGCGTCCGCCGCGAGCCGCGCCGCCAGGCGCCAGGTCGGGTCGCCCCCCACGGCCATGAGGCGCAAGCCCACGTGCAGGGCGAACCCGCCCAGCGCCAGGGCCAGCGCGATCCAGCGCAGGCGGCGCAGCGCGGCCCAGAGTCCGGCGTCCACACCGGCCCAGTAGCCGTAGACGAACAGGGTGAAGTACACCGCGTGCAGCCAGGCGTCGTGGATCAGGTCGTGCGTGGGCGGGAAACGCGGCCACAGGGTCAGCGAATACAGGGCCAGCGGCAGCACGGGCAGCACCAGCAGGGCCAGGCCGCGCAGGCGAGTGAACGCCTGCCGCAGCCACTGGCCCGCGGACGAATCGAGCACCGGCGCGAGCAGCGCCAGCACCACGGTGTACGTCCACAGGTAGGCCAGGTACCAGAGGTGGTTCCAGGTGACGCCGAAATCCCAGCCGTCGAAGGCATCGCGCGGCCACGGGCCGCCGGTGTAGTAGCGGGCGAGAAAGGCAGCGAAGCCCGGCTCGATGGCGCCGTTGGCCAGCGCCTGCGCATAGGGCTGGTAGGGCACGACCACGGCCATGCCGAAGACCAGCGGCAGCAGCAGGCGCAGGCTGCGCAGCCCGATCAGGCGCGCGGGCGTGCTGCCCTGGCGCAGAAAGCCGAAGGCCACGCCCGAGACCAGGAACACCAGGTCCATGCGCCAGAGGTTGACGGCGCGCATCGGCCATTGCAGCCAGTCGGCGGCGTGCGGGCTCTTCAGGTGCCAGTGCCAGTCGGCCACGTAGTACATGGCCACGTGGTACAGGATGACCACGGCGAAAGCCAGCGCGCGCAGGGCGTCGATGTCGTGTCGGCGGTGCATGGCAAGCCCCTCCATGTCGAAAACCGCCGATTCTGGGTTCCCGCGGCGGTCCCGCGGGCCGGTTTGGGACGGTTCGCGCCCGGTCTGTGACCAGTCGCGGGTGGGCAGGGACGGATCGGACACTAGACTCGCGGCCATGGCCTATTCACCCGACTGGTTCGCACGCTACCCCCCGGTTCGCCGCCGGGTCGAAGCCGCGTTCTGGGTGGTCGTGCTCACGCTGCAGGCCGCCTTCAACAGCCTGGTGGTGTGGATGGAGCTGGAACAGGTCGCCGTGTGGCAGCCCGTGCTGTGGGAGGCCTCGAGCGCCCTCGCCACCGGTGCGCTGATCCCGGCGATCGTGGCCTTCGAGCGCCGTTGCCCCCTGCGCTGGGACACGCTGCGCACCGCGCTGCCGCTGCACCTGGGCGCCAGCCTGGTGTTCTGCGCGCTCCACGTGCTGGGCATGGTGCTGCTGCGCCAGGCCGGCTACGCCCTGGTGGGCGAGCGCTATCACTTCGGCGCATGGCCGGTGCAACTGGCCTACGAGTACCTCAAGGACGTGCGCAGCTACGCCCTGATCGTCGCGGCGCTGATGAGCTACCGCTTCCTGATGCTGCGGCTCACCGGCGAAGCGAGGCTGCTCGATGCGCCCGAACCGGCTCCCGGCACCGACGCGGCCCCGCTGCCCGCGCCGCGCCCCGCGCGCTTCCTGGTGCGCAAGCTGCGCCGCGAATTTCTGGTCGCCGCGTCCGACATCGAATGGCTGCAGGCCCAGGGCAACTACGTGGGGCTGCACGTCAACGGACACGACTACCTGCTGCGCTCGACCTTCACCGAGTTCCTGCAGCAGCTGGACCCCGAGCGCTTCGTGCGCGTGCACCGCAGCCACGCGGTGAACCTGGACCATGTCGCCGAGATCGAGCCGCTGGACAGCGGCGACGCTCGCCTCACCATGCGCGACGGCTCCACCGTGCCGTGCAGCCGCCGTCACCGCGATGCGCTCGGGCAGCGGGTGTCGCCCCCGAGGGGATAGCGCGAAGGACTGCGGGGGACTTTTTGCCGCCGGGCCGCCCCAAGGCAAAAAGCACCCCCTCGGGAGGCAGCGACCCGCGCGGCGGCGGAGCGTGGGGGCCCTTTCTATACCGACTCGAACTCGGTGTTGAGCACCACCGTGCTCGTGGTGCGCGAGACGCCCGGCACCGCCTTGATCTGGTAGAGCACGTCTTCCAGCGCGCGCGGATGGCTGCAGCGGATCTTGGCCAGGAAGTCGTATTCCCCGGCCACGCTGTGCAGTTCGATCACTTCGGGCATTTCGCGCAGCCGGGGCGCAATGTCCCGGCAATGGGCACCGCCATCGTTGCGGATGGCCACGAACGCGGTGAAGTGCAGGCCGACCGCTTCGGGCACCACACGCAGCGAAAACCGCTCGATCACCCCCCGCTCCACCATCTTGCGCACCCGCTCGTGCACCGCTGCGGTGGACATGCCCACCTCACCCGCCACATCGGCGTAGGAACGCCGGCTGTCGGCGCTCAATGCCGAAATGATTCTTCTGTCCAGGTCATCTGTCTGTAAATTTTCTTGCGACATGGTTCGGGTTCGGGTAAATTCCGGCGATAAAGCCATCGTCTGAATATTTTCCATATCAGGTGCAGACATGCCGTTCATTTTCCGGCGCATCACCCCTTCTGGCAAGCAGGCTCCGCTCATCGCGGCCCTGCTGATTGTGTACGTCGTCTGGGGCACGACCTACCACGCGCTGAACGTGGCCATGCAGTCGCTGCCGCCTTTGCTCATGAACGGCGCGCGGTTCGTGCTGGCGGGCGCCGTGATGCTCGGGCTGGCGCGCTGGCAGGGCCTGCCCTGGCCCACCCGCGTGCAGTGGCGCCATGCCGCGCTGATCGGTGGCCTGATGGTGTTCGGCGCCATGGGGCTGGTGGTGCTGGCCCAGAAGATGGGCATCGGCTCGGGCCTGATGGCCACCGTGGTGACCACCATGCCGATGTGGCTGGCGCTGTGGACCCGCTGGGGCGGGGAACACGTGCCCGCCACCAGCTGGCTGGGCCTGATGCTGGGCGTGGCAGGCGCGGCGGTGCTGGCGCTCGAAGGCGATTTCTCGGCCACCTGGCTGGGTGCCCTGCTCGCCTTCGGCGCACCGCTGTGCTGGAGCCTGGGTTCCTACGCGTCGCGCAGGCTCGCGCTGCCCGGACCGGCCATGGCCTCGGCCGCGCAGTGGCTGGCCGGCGGTGCCATCGGGGTGGTGGTGGCGCTGCTGTTCGAGCCGGCCACGCACACCTGGCAGATCGCCCAGACCAGCGCGGCCTCATGGGCTGCGTGGCTGTACCTGGTGGTGATGGGCACCCTGGTCACGCTCAACGCCTATTTCTGGCTGCTCAAGAACAGCTCGGCCGCGCTGGCCAGCAGCTATTCGTTCGTGAATCCGGTGGTGGCGCTGTGGGTGGGCGTGGCGCTCGGCGGCGAAGTGCTCACCGGCCAGGTGTTCATCGCCCTGCCCCTGATCCTGCTGGCGCTGGCCTTGATCGTCTATGGGCAGCCGCTGTGGCAGTGGGTGCGGCGCCTGCCCAGGCCGGGCCTGCGGCAAGTCTGAGCTCCGGCAATCACACCCAGCGCAGCAGCCAGCCCGCCACCAGCGGCAGCGCCACGGCGCTGAACAGCGCGGACAGGCCCATGGCCAGGCCGGCAAAAGCGCCGGCTTCCTCGCTGACCTGCAGGGCCCGCGCGGTGCCGATGCCGTGCGCGATGTTGCCCAGGGCGAAGCCGCGCACCGCCGGATCGCGGATGCGCAGCGCGTCGAACAGGAAGCGCGCGCTGGCGGCGCCGAACACGCCCGTGACCATGACCAGCACCACGGTCAGCGACGGCAGGCCGCCGATTTTTTCCGAGATGCCCATGGCCACCGGCATGGTGACCGACTTCGGCGCGAGCGACGCCATCGTCGTCGGCGACGCGCCCAGCACCGAGGCCAGCACGATGGCGGTGACGGTGGTGGCCAGCGCGCCCGCCGCGACCGCGCCCAGCAGCGGCAGCGCCAGGCGGCGCAGGCGGTGCATCTGCTCGAACAGCGGGACCGCCAGCGCCACCGTGGCCGGCCCGAGTAGGAAGTGCACGAACTGCGCACCCTCGAAGTAGGTGGCGTAGGACGTTCCGGTGGCCCACAGCAGCGTGGCCAGCACCAGCACCGACAGCGCCACGGGATTGACCAGCGGGTGAAAGCCGCTGCGCCGGTACAGCACGAAGGCCGCGTGGTACACGACCAGCGTGAGCGTCAATCCCAGCAGCGGCGTGGCCGCGAGGTAGACCCAGATGTCGGCCAGGCGCTGCGGCGCGTCAGCGGCCATCGCGGCGCCTCTCCTGCCAGCGCATGAGCCCGAGCATCACCCAGGCCGAGACGGCCAGGCCCACGAGGGTGCTCACCACCAGCGCAACGCCGATGGCCAGCGCCTCGTCGCCCAGCCGCTGCAGGTGCTGCATCACGCCCACGCCGGCCGGCACGAACAGCAGCGACAGGTGCTGCAGGATGCTTTGCGCGGTGGGCTTGAGCGTGCCCAGCCAGGCCGGGCGCAGCGCCAGCGCCACCAGCAGCAGAGCCAGGCCCAGCACGGGCCCCGGCACCGGCAGGGCCGTCAGCCGCACCGCCATCTCGCCCAGCAACTGGCACAGCAGCAGGGCGGCGAAGGCGGGGATCATGCGGCCGGCTCGCCGAGCGCTTCGTCCAGCACCTCCACCCAGTGGCGCACCGGCGTGGACGTGCCGCTTTGCAGGTGGGTGATGCAGCCGATATTGGCGCTGGTGATCACGTCGGGCCGCAGCTCGCCCAGGTGGCCCAGCTTGCGGTCGCGCAACTGGTAGGAGAGTCCGGGGTTGAGCACCGAGTAGGTGCCGGCCGAGCCGCAGCACAGGTGGGCTTCGTTGTTCGCCACCTGCACGGTGAAGCCGAGCGCGGCCAGGTGCGTTTCGACGCCGCCCCTGAGCTTCTGGCCGTGCTGCAGGGTGCAAGGGGGATGGAAGCCAATCACCTGCTTCGCATCCGGCGGCTTCGCCAGCTTCGGTTTCAACACCGGCACCAGGCCGGGCAGCAGCTCGCTCAGGTCCTGGGTCAGCAGGCTGATGCGCGCGGCCTTGTGGGCATGGGTCGGGTCGTCGGCCAGGATGTGCCCGTACTCCTTGACGGTGACGCCGCAGCCCGAGGCGTTCATGACGATGGCCTCCACCCCTTCCTGCTCCAGCAGCGGCCACCAGGCGTCGATGTTGGCGCGCATCTGCGCCTTGCCGCCTTCCTGGTCGTTGAGGTGGAACCTGACCGCGCCGCAGCACCCGGCCTTCGGCGCGATCACGGTCTGGATGCCGGCGGCGTCGAGCACGCGGGCGGTGGCGCTGTTGATGTTGGGCATCATGGCCGGCTGCACGCAGCCCGCGAGCATGAGGACCTTGCGGGCATGGGTCCGCGTGGGCCAGCGCCCCGCGTCCTGCTTCGCGGGCACCTTGTTCCTGAGCGACGCCGGCAGCAGGCCGCGCACCATCTGCCCCATCTTCATGGCCGGGCCGAACAGCGGCGAGGGCAGGCCTTCTTTGAGCAGCCAGCGAACGGCCTTCTCGCCCACCGGGCGCGGCACTTTTTCATCGACGATCCTGCGGCCGATGTCGAGCAGGTGGCCGTAGTCCACGCCGCTCGGGCAGGTGGTTTCGCAGTTGCGGCAGGTCAGGCAGCGGTCCAGGTGCAATTGCGTCTTGCGCGTGGGCTCGGCGCCTTCGAGCACCTGCTTCATCAGGTAGATGCGCCCGCGCGGGCCGTCGAGTTCGTCGCCCAGCAGTTGGTAGGTCGGGCAGGTGGCGGTGCAGAAGCCGCAGTGCACGCACTTGCGCAGGA
>CAZFOT010000214.1:1640-5980 GCA_964520365.1 uncultured Hydrogenophaga sp. | reverse complement strand
GCCTTACCTGGACATCGTGCGCCGCGTGAAGGACGAGTTCGCCGTGCCGACCTTCGCCTACCAGGTCAGCGGCGAGTACGCCATGCTCAAGGCGGCTGCGCAGAACGGCTGGCTGGACCACGACGCGGTGATGCTGGAGAGCCTGCTGGCCTTCAAGCGCGCCGGGGCCGACGGCGTGCTGACCTACTTCGCGCGCGAGACGGCACGTCTGCTGCGCGCCTGAGCACCACAGCCATGCGGGTCTTCCACATCGACCCCACGGGGGTGCGCGAAAGCGATGCGCTGCCCGAGCAAATGGCATCCTCCGGCTATCTGTGGATCGCGTGCGGACGGCGCGAGTTCGAGCTGGAACAGGCGCGGCTGCAGCGCACCCTGCAGGCTCTGTGCGGCATGGCGCTGGTGGACCTGCACACCTCGGACCTGCTCAACAACCAGTTGCCGTCCCACTTCGACTACACCTCGCAGTACGACATCCTGGTGTTCCGGCGGCTGGCCGCCGGGCACAGCGAAACCGATCTGGCGCAGCCGGGTGCCGTGCTGACCCAGTCGAGCCGGCGGGGCGGGCCGCCAGTGCTGCGGCGCATCGACACCAGCCCGGTCGGCTTCGCGGTGTTCGACCGGGTGCTGCTCACCGTGCACCCGGCCGGCTGCCAGGTGCTGGAACACTATGCAAGCCGCCTGCTGGGCTCGGCTTCCGCCGCGTCGCGCGCGGCCGGCGTGAACCCGCCGGCCCACCCGGCCGACCTGATGCTGCGCATCGTCAACCAGATGGTGGACGGCTACCTGGACCTGCGGCGCGAACTCACGCGCCAGCTCGACCACTGGCAGGCCGAGCTGCTGCACCCCAAGGCGCGCTTCACCAACTGGGGTTCGCTGCTGGACGCGCGCAACTCGCTGCACCAGCTCGACGAGATCTGCGAAGACCAGCGCGCGGCGATCCAGGACTGGATCGAGTCCCTGGAGAGCTGGGAACCCGGCGAGCACACGGGCGGGCAGCGCGGCCTGGAACTGCTGCGTGTGCGCTCGCGCGACGTGCTGGAACACATCGAGCGCGTGGTGCACCACGTGCGGCGGCTGGAGCAGAACGCCGAGACGGCGGTGCAGATGCACTTCTCGGTCCAGAGCAACCGCACCAACGACATCATGCGCACGCTCACCGCGCTGACCGCGATCTTCCTGCCGCTGAACCTGATCGCCGGCATCTTCGGCATGAACTTCGACTTCATTCCGCTGGTGCACCAGCAGGCGGGCTTCTGGTGGGCCATGGGGTCGATGCTGCTGATCGCCGTGGTGCTGGGCGTTTTCTTCTGGCGCAAGCGGTACCTGGTGAGGACGGGGAGGTAACCCCCTTCGGTTCAAACGAACGGCGGGCTCAGGCCTTCGTTGGACAGGGCGCGCTGCACGGCGGGCCGCTCCAGCATGCGCTGCAGGTAGGGTCCGAGATGGGGCAGGCCGCGGGCCTGGCCCTTGTCGAAGTGACGCGTCCAGCGGCACAGGGTGAACAGGTAGGGGTCGAGCGCGCTGTAGGTCTCGCCCAGCAGCCAGGGGCCACCGTGGCGCGCGAGTTCGGTGTCGAGCTGGCGCAGCATCGGCCGGGTCTGGGTCTGTGCCATGTGCCGCACCTCCTGGGCCGCGGCGCCGTTGTGGGCGTGCACCCAGCGTTCCGGGTGGAAATAAACCATCAGCGTGGCCTGCAGGGTGTTGGTCAGCCAGACCAGCCATTTGTAGAAATGGGCACGCTCGGCGGTGCCCACGTGCGGCGCCAGGCCGGCCTGCGGGTGCGTGTCGCACAGGTGCAGGCAGATGGCCGCGGTTTCGTAGAGCACCAGGCTCCCGTCGGTGAGCACGGGGATCAGGCCGTTGGGGTTGAGCTTGAGGTAGGCGGTGGTCTTGTGCACGTCCTGCGTGCGGTCCACGAGCACGCGCGCGTAGGGCACGCCCAGTTCCTCGAGCAGGATGTGCGGCACCATGCCGGCCGTGCTGGGGTAGTAGTGAAGCTGGATCATGGCCGTTGCGAAGGGGTGGGCACGCCGAACAGGCGTGCGCCATTGTCCCAGCCGATGCGCCGGGCCACGTCGGGTGGCAGGCCGCCCAGCCAGGCCCTGTAGCCGCGCATCAGGTCGTCGTAGTAGAGCCAGCGCTGGTTGACCCAGGTGTCGGAGCCGATCAGGAAGCGGTCGGGGTACTTGAGCAGCAGCGCGCGCCATTCGGGGCACAGTTGCCCTTCGCCGCAGGTCAGGCCGGGGCGGTAGGAGAGTTCGCCCATGAGGCTGGGGTATTGCGCCATCAGTTGGTCGACCCGCTCCACCGATGAGCCGCCGATGCCGGTGTGGGCCCAGATCAGGCGAAAGCCCCCACGCTCCGCCGCTGCGCGGGTCGCTGCCCCCCGAGGGGGCTGATCTGCCTTGGGGCGGCCCGGCGGCAGATCGGCATGGCCCGCTTTCGTGTGCGCCATGAGCAGGTCGATCGCCACGTCGTCCACATGCGCCAGGATGGCCAGGCCTTTTTCCTCGGCCAGGGCCATGAGCTGCCGCGCCACCGGCCCGTTGGCGTTCGCGCTGTCGTACAGGTGGAACTCGCCCAGGCCGCGATACGGCCCGGCGGGCGTGCCTTGCGCGAGCTCGGCCTGCACCATGTCCGCGATGGTGGGGTCGCGGAACCAGTTGCTGTAGTCGGCGCGGTTGCGGTACAGGCGCCCGAAGGGCACCACCGCCACGCCGGCGGCCGCGGTCTGCTCGCGCGCCCGGGCCAGGGCCTTGGTGCCGTCGTTGGGGCGCGAGTTGGCGACGATGGCGCGCACGCCGTTGCGCTGCATGCGCTCGAGCACATCGCCCAGCGGGTGCGGGCACCCGGGCGACGGGCCGTCGTGCACGCAGGCCTCGTCGTTGTAGTGCAGGTGGGCGTCGAACAGCGGGCCGCGGTACTGCGCGGCCGCGCCGCCCGCCAGGCCGAGGCCCGCGAGCAGCAGCGGCGCGACGCGCCAGGCGCGGAGGTGTGTCATCCCAGGTGTTGGGCGAAGAAAGCGAGCGTGCGCTCGCGGGCGAGCTTCGCCGCCGCTTCGTTGTACGAGCCGCGCTGGTCGCAGTTGAAGCCGTGGTTGGCGTTGTAGACGTGGGCCGTCACGCCGGGCTGCGTTTTCTTGAATGCCTCTATGGTGTCGAGCGGGATCCAGTGGTCCTGGTCGCCGAAGTGCACCATCACCGGCACCGTGGGCTGGCGGCCGGCATCGCCCTCGGCCGTCATGCCGCCGCCGTAGTACGGCACGGCGGCGGTCAGGCCCTTGAGCGCGCAGGCGGCGCGCCAGGTGAGCAGGCCGCCCCAGCAGTAGCCCACGATGCCGACCTTGCCGGCCTGCGCGGCGTGGTCGATGGCGGCCTGGATGTCGGGCATGACGCCGGGTGCGGGCAGCGCCTCGACCGCCGTCTTCAGGCCGAAGCCCTCGCCCATGTCGGCCTCGGTGTAGCCCAGTTCGACGTCGGCCTTCACGCGGTGGAAGGTGGACGGCGCGACCACGAAGTAGCCGTCGGCGGCATAACCGTCGGCCACGGAGCGGATGTGCGAATTGACGCCGAAAATCTCCTGCAGCACGACCAGCCCACCCTTCGGGGTGCCGGCGGGTTGCGCCACGTAGGCCGGGAAGGTGAAGCCGTCGGCGGACTTGAGATCGATGAACTGACCCATGGGATGCTCCTTGTGTTTTGAAAGGGTTGAAAAAAGGCAGCAGTCGACTGCGCGACGCACGGCGGTCTCCTGGCGCTGTTGTAATGATGAGGCTTGGGCGGGCGGCTGAACCCGGGTTGTCGGCGAAGCAGTCACTTTATGCAGGAGACGGATCATGGGCAAGGGGCAGCGCAAGGTGTTGCTGGTCACGGGCGGCGGACGCGGCATCGGCGCGGCCACGGCGCGGCTGGCGGCGCAGCAGGGCTGGACGGTGGCGGTGAACTACGCCACCAATTCGCTGACCGCCGACGAGGTGGTGCGCCAGATCCGCGCCGGCGGCGGCAGCGCCATGGCGGTGCAGGCCGACGTGGCCATGGAAGCGCAGGTGCTGGCGATGTTCGAGCGCATCGACGCGAAGTTCGGCCCCGTCACCGGCCTGGTGAACAACGCCGGCGTGGTGGACGTGAGCGCCCGCCTGGACGAGATGGACATGGCGCGCTGGCGCCGCATGTTCGACATCAACGTGATCGGCACGCTGCTGTGCGCGCGCGAGGCGGTGCGGCGCATGAGCACGCGCCACGGCGGCCCGGGCGGCGCCATCGTCAACGTCTCCAGCGCGGCCTCGCGCCCTTGGCCGCCGCGTAGTCCACATACTGGCCCGGCGAGCCCAGGCGCGAGGC
>CAZFOT010000214.1:0-1630 GCA_964520365.1 uncultured Hydrogenophaga sp. | reverse complement strand
CGCCTGGGCTCGCCGGGCCAGTATGTGGACTACGCGGCGGCCAAGGGCGCGGTGGACGCCTTCACCATCGGCCTGGCCAAGGAGGTGGCGAACGAAGGCATCCGCGTGAACGCGGTGCGCCCGGGCCTGATCGAGACCGAAATCCACGCCAGCGGCGGCCTGCCGAACCGGGTCAGGGACCTGCAGCACCAGGTGCCGATGCAGCGCGGTGGCACGGCCGACGAGGTGGCGCAGGCCATCGTGTGGCTGCTGTCGAATGCCGCGAGCTACACCACCATGAGTTTGATCGACGTTTCCGGAGGAAGATGAATGACGGCAACCACCCCCGAGCAAAGCCCCCACATCAGGATCTGGTGGGAAGACCTGGAGGTCGGACAGGCGCGCGACCTGGGCAGCCTGTCGCCCACGAGGGAAGAGATCATCGCCTTCGCCAGCCAGTTCGACCCGCAGCCCTTCCACCTGAGCGACGAGGCCGGCCGGGCCTCGGTGTTCGGCGCGCTCAGCGCCAGCGGCTGGCACACCTGCGCCATGGCGATGCGGCTGATGGTGACCAACTTCCTGCACGAATCGTCCAGCCTGGGCTCGCCGGGCCTGGAGAGCCTGAAGTGGACCAAGCCGGTCTACCCCGGCGACGTGCTCAGCCTGCGGTCCACCATCGTCGAGACGCGCCCCATGAGCAAGCGGCCCGACGTGGGCCTGGTGCGCACGCTCTGGGAGATGTTCAACCAGCACGGCGACAAGGTGCTGCACATGGACGGCTACGGCATGTTCCGCCGACGTAAGCCGGGCAAGGCGTAGGCCCCACTCCGCTCTCTCCGGCGCGGTGTGCCCCATCCAGGGCACGCGAGGATCCGGCTTCGCCGGTCCGAGAGTGCGCCCCCTCGAGGGGGTCGCGCGCAGCGCGGCGGGGGTGGTTCACAATCCCGGGCATGGATTTCAAGCCCCTCATCACCCTGCTGGCGATCGTCAACCCGTTGGCGATCGTGCCGTTCTTCATCCACTACACGCAGGGTTTCTCGGCGAAACAGCGGCGGCGCACGGTGCTGATCTCGGCGTTCAGCGCGTTCGCGGTGATCGCCACCTGCGCCATCATCGGCCTGCAGATCCTGGAGTTCTTCAGCATCTCGCTGGCCAGTTTCCAGGTCGGCGGCGGCATGCTGCTGCTGACCTCGGCGCTGGCCATGCTCAACGCGCAGCCGGCCGAGGCCAAGACCACCCAGAGCGAGGTGGACGACGCCTCGGCGCGCGCCTCCATCGCCGTGGTGCCGCTGACGATCCCGCTGCTCACCGGCCCGGCCACGATGTCCACCGTGGTGATCTACGCCGACCAGGCCAAGAACTTCTTCCAGCACGCCGCGCTGGTGGGCTACGGCGTGGTGATCGCGCTGGCCACCGCCATGTGCTTCACCCTGGCCGAGCCGATCGCGCGTTTCCTGGGCCAGACCGGTATCAACGTGATGACGCGGCTGATGGGGTTGATCCTGGCCGCGCTGGCGGTGGAGGTGATGGCCACCGGCTTGACGAAACTCTTCCCGGCACTTGGGTGACTCCCCCCTGCGCCGCTGACGCGGCTTCCCCCCCTTGTATCTTTGAGACTCGAAGTTCAGGCGAGTAGGTATGGACAGTTATG
>CAZFOT010000213.1:0-5988 GCA_964520365.1 uncultured Hydrogenophaga sp. | reverse complement strand
CCCTTGCTGTGGAGCGCTGATTTACTGGTTACATTGAATCAGCCCGATCAACGGGTCATCGGGCGTGATTTGCTATCGAATTCATATCAACGGCCGACAAGGCACACCTCAGAGGAGCACCCGCAATGAGTCAAAAAGTAGCGTACGTCACCGGCGGCATGGGCGGCATCGGTACCGCCATCTGCCAGCGCCTGCACAAGGAGGGCTTCAAGGTCATCGCAGGCTGCGGCCCCACGCGCGATTTCAACAAATGGCTCGATGAGCAAAAGGCCCAGGGCTATACCTTCCATGCCTCCGTGGGCAACGTGGGCGACTGGGATTCGACCGTCGAGGCCTTCACCAAGACCAAGGCCGAACATGGCAGCATCGACGTGCTGGTGAACAACGCCGGCATCACCAAGGACCGCATGTTCCTGAAGATGACGCGCGAGGACTGGTCCGCGGTGATCGAGACCAACTTGAACTCCATGTTCAACGTCACCAAGCAGGTGGTGCCCGACATGGTGGAAAAAGGCTGGGGCCGCATCATCAACATCTCGTCGGTCAACGGCGAGAAGGGCCAGGCCGGCCAGACCAACTATTCGGCCGCCAAGGCCGGCATGCACGGTTTTTCCATGGCGCTGGCGCAGGAACTGGCCACCAAGGGCGTGACGGTCAATACCGTGAGCCCGGGCTACATCGGCACCGACATGGTCAAGGCCATCCGGCCCGATGTGCTGGAGAAGATCGTGGCCACCGTGCCGGTCAAGCGCCTGGGCGAGCCCAGCGAGATTGCCTCCATCATCGCCTGGCTGGCGAGCGAGGAGGGCGGCTATGCCACCGGGGCCGATTTCTCGGTCAACGGTGGCTTGCACATGGGGTGACCGGGCCAACAACCCCCTGACGGGCTCGCGGCGCGAGCCCGTCACGGCCCTTTCAAGGGGTGCCAACTTATCCGGCTGTCATCTCAAGCCACCACCGGGGAATCCGTATCTGGCGACTTGCCCGACGCGTCAGGTGCTCGACTGCGTCGCCGACAAATGGGCTGTGCTCAAGGCGTGCCGCCATCGTGTGCGGATTGCAAGTCTTCGCGCTGTTCCGCCCATTTCAGCATGGCATCCAGCGCAGGACACAAGGCTTGCCCCCAATCCGTTAGCCGGTACTCGACCTTCGGGGGCACCTGCGGATACAGTTTTCGCGACACGATTCCATCGGCTTCCAACTGGCGAAGTTGCTGGGCCAGCATCTTCTGGGAAATCCCGGGGATCAATTTCTCGAGGTCCGAATAGCGTTGCACTTTTCCATCGAATAGATGGAACAGGATGATCAGTTTCCATCGTCCTTCCAGCAGTCGAAGAACTTCCTCTACGCCAAGCGCAGCGGTTGCAGGGCTGTATACCTTTCCCATGGCTCAGTAGCTTACCTTTTGGTGTGTTCTTGATGATTTCATAGTCTATGGCGAAAATGGTCGTACAGTAAATCATAGGAGTATGCAGCCATGCCTCGTTCTCTACCAGATCCCCTTCCTGTTTATTTCGAGATCAGCAATGGCTCGGATATCGTTCAAATCGACCACTGCTTCACGCCAGACGCGGTCGTCGTGGACGAAGGCCAGACGTACAAGGGGCACGATGCCATCCAGTCATGGAAACGTGAGGCGCAGAGGAAGTTCGAGTACACGGTTGAGCCTGTCAGCTTCTCCCGAGACGGCGATCTGCTGAAGGTCACGGCCAATGTCGTCGGCAACTTCCCTGGTAGCCCGGTGCAGCTCGACCATGTGTTCGGCCTGGCTGGCGACAGGATCAAGTCACTGGAGATCGGTTGATGTCCATGAACCTGGAATTGCAGGGCAAGCGCGTCCTGGTCACCGCGGGCACCAAGGGCGTCGGAAAGGCCGTCGTTGGCTTGTTCCGCGAGCTTGGTGCGAAGGTGCTCACCACGGCGCGAGCGCAACCGGTCGATGCGGCGGCCGACGTCTTCGTAGCGGCCGACCTGACGACGGCCGATGGCTGCGACGCCGTGGCAAAAGCAGTCACGGCCCACTTCGGAGGCGTTGACATCATCGTCCATGTCGTGGGCGGTTCGACGGCACCTGGCGGGGGCTTCGCAGCATTGGGCGAAGACGAGTGGCAGCACGAATTGAACCTCAATCTTCTGCCTGCCGTCCGGCTGGATCGCGCGTTGTTGCCCGACATGCTGGCGCAAGGCGCAGGTGTCGTCATTCACGTCACCTCGATCCAGCGCGAGCTTCCTTTGCCAGAAGCGACCACCGCCTATGCGGCGGCGAAGGCCGCGCTCTCGACGTACAGCAAGAGCCTGTCGAAGGAAGTGTCGCCCAAGGGCATTCGTGTTGTCCGGGTGGCGCCGGGGTGGATTGAAACGGAGGCATCCGTGGCGCTGGCGGAGCGGCTTGCCTTGCAGGCAGGAACCGACTACGTGGGCGGCCAGCAGATCATCATGGATTCGCTGGGTGGTATCCCGCTGGGTCGCCCATCGAAGCCCATTGAGGTGGCAAATCTCATCGCCTTCCTGGCATCCTCGCGTGCCGCAACGATCACGGGAACGGAATACGTGATTGACGGGGGCACGATTCCGACCGCGTAGCAGTGCGACAAGGGAGGCAGCAAGTCCAACGTGCGCCAGCCACTGGCTTGGGTCGTGTGCCAGAGGATCGCTGGGGCTGCTGGCGCTCGTCGGGCCATGCAGCCCTTGCGCGTTCAGAACGTCCGTACGACGTGCACCTGCCCGAGATCGCTTGAGTCGGTGCAGGGACACCCGTGCTGCGCCTGACTTTTCGATATAGGAGAACGCCAAGCGCCGGAGCCAGGGGGTCATTTTCGTGTCCGCGGGATAATCGGGAAATGCCTGCCGCTTACGCCCGCCCATCCCCCTGGCGCCTGTCCGTCGCGCCCATGATGGACTGGACCGACCGCCATTGCCGGTATTTCCATCGGCTGCTCACGAGGCAGACGCTGCTCTACACCGAAATGGTGACCACCGGCGCGCTCATGCATGGCAGCGTGCAGCGGCATCTGCGGTTCAATGCCGAGGAGCATCCGGTGGCGTTGCAGCTCGGCGGCAGCGAGCCGACCGATCTGGCCGCTGCGGCCCGGCTGGGCGAGCAGTGGGGCTACGACGAAATCAACCTGAACTGCGGTTGCCCGAGCGACCGGGTGCAGCGCGGTGCCTTCGGCGCCTGTCTCATGGCCGAGCCCGCCCTGGTGGCCGACGGGGTCAAGGCCATGGTGGATGCGGTGTCGGTGCCGGTCACGGTCAAGCACCGCATCGGCATCGACAAGACCGAGAGTTATGCCTTCGTGCGCGACTTCGTGGGCACGGTCAGCGAAGCCGGCTGCTCGGTGTTCATGGTGCATGCGCGCAATGCCTGGCTGCAGGGTTTGTCGCCCAAGGAAAACCGCGAGGTTCCGCCGCTTCGGTACGAACTGGCCTACCGGCTCAAACGCGATTTTCCGCACCTGACGATTGGCGTGAACGGCGGCATCGCCACCAACGAGCAGATCGCCGCCCACCTGGCGCATGTGGACGGCGTGATGGTGGGTCGCGAGGCGTACCACCACCCGTGGCTGATGACGTCGTGGGACGAGCGGTTCTTCGGGGCGTCGCCTTCCGGCGTGACGCGCGACGCGGTGGAAGAGCAGATGGTGGCCTACATGGAGCGCGCCCATGCGGAGGACGGTTGTCCCTGGTATGCGATTGCCCGCCACATGCTGGGGCTGCGCCACGGCCTGCGGGGCGCGCGCCTGTGGCGCCAGGTCTGGAGCGATCACCGGCTCAAGCCGCTGCCCCCCCGGGAGGTCTGGGCGATGGCGCGGGCGCACGTGGCGCCAGAGGATGCCATCTCCGCAGATGCGGTGGCGCTGTGAGTGTCCGTCCGACTGTGGCGCAGGTGGTGCTGACTCCGTTCTGGAGCTGAGCGTCAGAGGCCCAAGGCGCGCAGGTCGATCAGGCCTTCGTGCATGGGTGGGCACCAGAAATACGCGCCAGTCTCCGGTTCGGTGAAGGTGAACAGCGCGTCGGTGGTGCCGTCCTCGGCGCCGGACATGCGGCGCAGCAAGGCCTCGAAAGCATCGAATGAGCGGCCGAAGGCGGTGAACACCAGGCCGCCGTCGGTTCCCTCGGCCCAGGGCATGGAGCGCCGCAGAACGAAAGCCTGCGGGTCGAAGCTTTCCTGCGCGGTGCGCTTGACGTGGGCCGATTCGGGCGCGTCCTCGAGTTCTTCGTTGCTGTCGCGGCTGCGGCCGATGGTGTGGTCCTGCTGATGCCTCGGCATGGCCTCGAAGCGGTTTATGTGGTGGCGCCAGCGCTGCACGGCCACGAAGCTGCTGCCTGCGAGCAAACCGGCGCTCTCGGGCACCAGCGCCGCGTCGAGCGCGGCGTCGCCTTCGGGGTTTTCCGTGCCGTCCTCGTAGCCGGTGAGGTCCTTGCCGTTGTGGTGGCTGAAAGCGTCGGTAATGTGTTGCACGTCGAACGCGGGCGCCAGCAGGGTCTGCAGGTGGCGGCTGCGGATCAGCAGGTCTCCCCGGTCGGTGCCTCGCAGCCAGATCATGAGGTCGGCCGGCGTGGCGGGCAGTTTCACGCGCGCGCCTTCGATGCCGGAGAAGGTCTTCAGGCCGGGGACCTGGGCGTCCAGTTCACGAACCAGCGAGGCTCCCAGCGCCACGACCACCGAGCGGCCGTCCGCCTGGCTGGCCAGCCGGCGCAGCACGGTCCGGGGTTGTTCGCCGACGCGCAACTGGCACTTCATGTAGCGTCCCTGCAAGGGGATGGGCTCCAGAATGCCGGGTTGCGCGAGATCGGAAAGCTGCATGGGGGTGGACTCCTGGGGAAAAGGGCGGGCCGTATGCGCCTGGCGCATGCCTGCGTCCAATGTAACTGCGCCGGGCGCGCATTCGCGTGGCGCCGAAGCCACTGAGGCCTGGATCAGGCAGCGGCTTCGAGTCCGTTGTGGAAATGTTCACGCATGCGGGCCACGGCGAGGTCGGCATTGCGATCGCTCAAGGCCGCCATGATGGCCCGGTGCTCGGCCAGCGAGTCACCGATGCGGCCCGTCTTGAAGAGGGAGTTGTGGCGATTGAGCTTCATGACCTTGCGAAGGTCGGCCACCATTTGCTGGCGCCAGCGGTTGTCCGAGAGTTCCAGGAGGCGCATGTGGAAACGCTCGTTGATGGCGAAGAAGCGGTCGCGCTGGTGGACGGACGCTTCGAGCTCATCGTGCAGGGCACGCAGTTCGGCGAGCTGCGGATCGCTCGCCTGGCGGGCCACCACGCCGGCCGCATCCGACTCGAGCAAGGCCAGCAGGTGGTAGACGTCGGCCAGGTCCTTCTCCGACACTTCGGTGACGTAGGCGCCTCGCCGGACCTTCATCGTCACCAGGCCTTCGGCGGCCAGCACCTTCAGCGCTTCCCTCAAGGGCGTGCGGCTGATACCGTACTCCTCGGCGAGCTTGAGCTCGTCGATCCAACTGCCAGGCTCCAGCTCGCGGCTGAAAATGCGTTGACGCAGAAGCTCGGCGACTTCTTCGTACAGGGCACGAGGGGCGAGGGACAGGGCGGACATGGATGAATGAGGGCCGGCGAAGGGTGTGTGACTGGCTGGATTGTATGCCTGTTGGAATATTTTGCATCAATAATTATGAATGATGTATGATTCCCGCCAATCCCGGCACGACCTCTTCTGCCTCAATGCACGACCCGACATGACCTCCAAGCAGCCTGAATTCGCCCCAGCCACTCTCGAAGCCTGGATGCAGGCGGCCCGCAAATCGGCGCCGGGTGGAGACCCTCGAAACCTGAACTGGGTCACGCCCGACGGCATCACCGTCAAGCCGCTGTACACCGCCGAGGACACCAGGGACCTGCCGCATGCCAACACGCTGCCGGGCCTGGAGCCCTTCATCCGCGGCCCGCAGGCCACCATGTACGCGGTGCGCCCGTGGACGATCCGCCAGTACGCCGGGTTCTCCACGGCGGAGGAGTCCAACGCGTTCTA
>CAZFOT010000212.1:0-6031 GCA_964520365.1 uncultured Hydrogenophaga sp. | reverse complement strand
TGGAGGGGGGACGGCATCTCGGGCCGGCGGAGCCGGACCCTTGCTGCCCCTGGAAGGGGGACACACCTTATGCGTTGCGGGTCGCGCTCCTGCGTGGCACGCAACTAGAATGAGCCTCCGACCGATGGCCCACCATCTCACACCCGCCCTGCCGTGCTGATCGTCACCGCTTCCGACTTTTCCGTCGCTCCCGCGGCCAACCCTTCGGCGCTGCTCGACTGGGCGCTGTCCGCGGACGGCGAGTCGGTGCTGGACCACGGGCAATGCGCGGCGTCCCTGCTGCCGCGCGACGCGGACGTGGTCCTGGTGCTGCCTCCCCGGGCGGTTTCGTGGCACCGGGTGTCGTTGCCCAAGGTGCCTCGGGTCAAGCTGCGGGCGGTGCTCGACGGCCTGCTGGAGGACCGCCTGCTCAGCGACGTCGCCGAACTGCACTTCGCGCTCGAACCGGGTGGGCGCCCGGGCCATGCCGTGTGGGTGGCCGCGTGCGCGAAGCCGTGGTTGCGGGCATGGCTGCAGATGCTGGAGAACGCGGGCCGCCCGGTCTCCCGCATCGTTCCTTCGCTGTGGCCGCTGACCTCCCTGACCCCCGCTTCCGATGCCAGCGGCGCCGACCTCGGCGCAGAGCCCGTCCTACATTGGGCCCACGATGAGGGCGAGCAGGTCTGGCTGGCCACCACCTGCCCCATGGGTGTGCGGTGCACGCCCTTGCGCGACAGCGCCACCAGCACCTTCGGCGAATCGGTCTTCAGCGGCCTGGCGCCTTTGGCGACGGGCACGCCGGTGGACATCGCCACATCCGACCCCCACACCACGCGGTGGCTGGCCGATCCTTCGGTGGCGGCGCTGGCCGAGCGTTCGCTGGGCCAGCGCTTCGATCTCGTCTCCCGGCCGTCCTGGCTGCTTCAATGCGCGTTTTCCGACTGGAACCTGGCGCAGTTCGATCTGAGCCTGTCGGCGGGCGCCCGCCGCGGACAGCGCTGGCGCAGCACGCTGCGGCGCTGGCGCGGCGCCCCCGCGTTCCGGGCCGCGCGCTGGGGCCTGGCCGCGCTGGTGGCGGTCCAGCTCGTGGGACTGAACGTCACGGCCTGGGCCGAGCGCGATGCCATCGCGGCCAAGAAGGCCGCGATCAGCCAGACGCTGCAGCAGGCGTTTCCCCACGTGTCGCTGGTGCTGGACGCGCCGGTCCAGATGCAGCGCGAGCTGTCGCAACTGCTCAAGCAAACCGGCACCCTGTCCCCCGACGACCTGGAGAACCTGCTGGCTGCGATCGCCCAGTCGTCGAGGGAGCCGCGCCCGCTGCCGGCCACGATCACCTTCGGCAACGGCGAGGGGCGCTTTGGCGCGTGGCGCGGGGGCGAGGAGGCCTTGCTCGCGCTGCGGCAGAACCTGGAGCGCGGCGGATGGCATGTCCGCCAGGAAGGCAATGAAATACTGCTTCGCCCCACGACGCCCTGAACACCATGGCACCACCCTCCACCCACTCATCGCCAGGCCGGCGCCTGATCGACGCCCTTGCGTCGGCCCTTGACCGCCTCTCGCCCCGCGAGCGCAACGCCGTCATCGCCGCAGCCTGGGTGCTGGGGCTGGGGCTGCTCTGGTGGCTGGCGCTCGCGCCCGCCATCCGCACGCTTGGGCAGGCCCCGGCGCAACATGCGGCGGCCGACGCCGAGCTGTCCCGCCTGAGGGCCATGGCATCCACCGCCGAGGCGGTGCGGGCGCAGACCACGGCGCCGGCGCCGGGCAGGGCCGACGCGCTGCGCGCGCTGGAGGAAAGCATGGCATCGCTGGGCGCGACGGCTCAGCTCAGCACGGCGGGCGACACGCCGACCGTGACCCTGCGCAACACGCCGCCCGAGGCATTGGCGCTGTGGCTGGCCCGGGTGCGGATCAATGCGCGCCTTACGCCGGTCGAAGCCCAGCTCAACGGCACCACCGAACCCGCTGGCTGGAGCGGAAGCCTGGTGCTGGGCGGGCCGCCGCTGAGCGGAGGAAACTGAGGCATGACGCCCGTCTGGCCGCGTCGCATGGCATGGGTGGGGCTGCTGCTCGGCCTGCTGCTGGCCCTGCTGCTCTTCGCGCCCGCCCGCTGGCTGGCCCAGGGTCTGGAGAAGGCCTCGATGGGCCAGTTCCGGCTCGTCAATGCCAGCGGCACCGTGTGGCGGGGACAGGCCGACCTGATGCTCTCGGGCGGGGCCGGCAGCCGCACGCAGGCGGTGCTGCCGCGCGGCCTGCACTGGCGGCTCAGGCCCCGCCTGGCCCATGGCGTGCCGGCGGTGGGCATCCGCCTGACGGCGCCCTGCTGCACGCCCGAGCCCATCGACGTCCGGCTGAGCCCCCGATGGGGTGGCGCCGAATTGCGCATCGCCGCCTCCAGCAGCCAGTGGCCGGCGGAACTGCTCAGCGGCCTGGGCACGCCCTGGAACACCCTGCGCATGGAGGGACAACTGGTGCTGCGAACCGATGGCATGACCTTGAGCTGGGCAAAGGGCCGGGCGAACATGGACGGCGCGCTGGCCATCGACGCCCTGGATATCGCGTCCCGGCTGTCCACGCTGCGCCCGCTGGGCAGCTACCGGCTGGAGCTCCAGGCACTCGCGGACGGCCATTCGGCTTCGCTGGACCTGAGCACGCTCCGCGGCGACCTGCAGCTCCAGGGCTCGGGCCAGTGGGTCGGCGGTCGGCTCCGGTTCGAGGGCGAGGCCAGCGCCGCGCCCGGCCGCGAGGTGGCGCTGACCAACCTGCTCAACATCATCGGCCGCCGAGACGGCTCCCGTTCACTGGTCAACGTCGGATAGGCCATGCGGCGAACCCAAAAACTGACAGCGCGGGGCACTTCGCGATAGGATTCAGATATGAACACTTTCTTCTTCCGCGCCGCGCCGCGCCGGACCGATCGGCCAGGTCCGCGCAGGCACGGCGCGACACTGACGGCGCTGGCCCTGGCCGCGTGGGTCGGCCTGGGCCCGGCACCCGGCACGCAGGCCATGGCGCAGGCGCGGCCGAGCGAGCCGGTGATGCTCAATTTCGTGGGCGCCGAGATCGAGGCCGTGGCGCGCACCATGGCCACCATCACCGGGCGCAACGTGGTGGTCGATCCCAGGGTCCAGGGCACGATCAACCTGGCCACGGAACGTCCGGTCTCGCCCGACGCGGCCCTGAACCAGTTCGGCGCGGTGCTGCGCCTGCAAGGCTTTTCCCTGGTCGACACCGGCGGGCTGTACAAGATCGTGCCCGAGGCGGACGCCAAGCTGCAGGGCAACGTGGTCAGCGCGGGCGCTGTGGCGAACCTGAAGGCGTCCAACCAGGTCGTCACCCAGATCTTCCGGCTCAACCACGAGGCCGCGAACAACCTGGTGCCGGTGCTGCGGCCGCTGATCGCGCCCAACAACACCATCAACGTCAATCCGGGCAACAACTCGTTGGTGATCACCGACTACGCCGACAACCTGCAGCGCATCGGCCGCATCATTTCGGCGCTGGACGTCTCCGGCGCAACCGATGTGGAGATCATTCCGCTGCAGTACGCGGTGGCCGAGGACCTGGTCGGCCTGGTGACCAGGCTGCTGGACGGTGGCAGCAGCGTGGCCGCGGGCGGCGCCCCCCAGGTGGACACGTCCGTCAGGACCAGCCTGGTGGCCGAGCCGCGCAGCAACAGCCTGATCCTGCGGGCGGCCAACCCGGCGCGGCTGGCGCTGGTGCGTTCGCTGGTGGCGCGCCTGGACCGCCCCACTTCCGACGCGGCGAGCGGCAACATCCACGTGGTCTATCTCAAGAACGCTGACGCGGTGTCGCTGGCGGCCACCTTGCGTGCGGCCATGGCGGCCGAGAGCAGCGGCTCGACCGCGAGCGGCGCGACCGGCGTCTCCGGGGTGATCGCCACGTCCGTCGCGGCCCGGCCGGCGACCGGCACCGACCCGGCCACGGCGCCGGTGACGGCCAGCGCGGGCCCGTCCACGGGCGGTCAGATCCAGGCCGACCCGGCCACCAATTCGCTCATCATCACGGCGCCCGAACCGGTGTTCCGCCAGTTGCGCGCCGTCATCGACAAGCTGGACTCGCGCCGCGCGCAGGTCTACGTGGAGAGCCTGATCGCCGAAGTCAACGCTGACAAGGCGGCCGAGTTCGGCATCCAGTGGCAAGGTCCGCTGAGCAACTTCGGCAGCCGCGTGGTCGGCGTGATGGGCACCAACTTCGGCGCCGGCGGCAACAACATCCTGACCAACACGCTGCCCGTGGCGTCGGGCAGCTTCGACCAGATCACCGCGCCGGGCACGGGCCTGAACCTGGCCGTGGCCGAGCGGCGCAACGGCGTGTACGTGCTGGGCTTCCTGGCGCGCATGCTGCAGCAGACCGGCGAGGGCAACATCCTGTCCACGCCCAACCTGCTCACGCTCGACAACGAGGAAGCCAAGATCGTGATCGGCCAGAACGTGCCCTTCGTGACGGGCCAGTTCACCAACACCGGCGCCAACGAGGGTTCGGTCAATCCGTTCCAGACCATCGAGCGGCAGGACGTGGGGCTGACACTGCGGGTCAAGCCGCAGATCAGCGAGAACGGCACCATCAAGATGACCATCTACCAGGAGGTCAGCAGCGTGCAGCCGTCGTCGGTCAATTCGGCCACGGGGCTGATCACCAACAAGCGCACCATCGAATCGACCGTGCTGGTGGACGACGGCGCCATCGTGGTGCTCGGCGGCCTGCTGCAGGACGAGTACGCCGGCAACCAGGACAAGGTACCGGGCCTGGGCGACATTCCCCTGTTCGGCAACCTGTTCAAGAGCGAGTCCCGCTCGCGCAAGAAGACCAACCTGATGGTGTTCCTGCGCCCGGTGGTGATGCGCGACAGCCGGGAAACCAGCACGCTGGCGCTCGACCGCTACGAACTCATGCGCGCGGTCCAGAAGGACGCACAGCCCAGGCCCAGCAGCGTGCTGCAGATCAACGATTCGCCGGTGATGCCGCCGCAGATGGCGCCCGGCGCCCTGCTGCCGCCCCTGGGCATGCCCCCCGCCGACAGCGCGCCGGCCGAAGCGGGTCCGCAGCAGTGAGAGCGCGACCGTGAGATATCCGCTGCCCTATGCGTTCGCGAGGGAGCACCTGTGGCTGCTCGAGGATGACGGCGAGGTGGTCACGCTGCTGGGCAGCCGCTCGCCGGCGCCGGACGCCGCGGCCCAGACGCAGCGGCTCTCCGCGTTGTCGGAGATCCTGCGCCGCCACAGCGTGAACGACATCCAGTGGGAAGACGGCGAGTTGCTGTCCCAGCGCATCAGCTCGGCCTATGCGCAGGGCGAGTCCAGCGCGGCCGCCGTGGTCAGCGAAGTGCAGGGAGACGCCGATCTCGGCCGCATGATGCAGGAACTGCCCGCGATCGAGGACTTGCTTGAAACGGCGGACGACGCGCCCATCATCCGCATGCTCAATGCGCTGCTGACGCAGGCCGCGCGCGACGGCGCCAGCGACATCCACATCGAGCCCTACGAGCGCCATTCCAGCGTGCGCTTCCGGGTGGACGGCACGCTGCGCGAGGTGGTGCAGCCCAACCGGGCCTTGCACGCCGCGCTGATCTCGCGCCTGAAGATCATGGCCGAGCTCGACATCTCGGAGAAGCGCCTGCCGCAGGACGGGCGCATCTCGCTGCGCATCGGCACGCGCGCGGTGGACGTGCGGGTGTCCACACTGCCCAGCGCGCACGGCGAGCGCGCGGTGCTGCGCCTGCTCGACAAGAGCGAGAGCAAGCTCAACCTGGAAGCGGTGGGCATGCAGGGCGACGTGCTCGGCCAGTTCGAGCGCCTGATCCAGCAGCCGCACGGCATCATCCTGGTCACCGGGCCGACCGGTTCGGGCAAGACGACGACGCTGTACGCGTCGCTGCAGCGGCTCGACGCCAGCACGCTGAACATCATGACGGTGGAAGACCCCATCGAGTACGAGTTGCCCGGCATCGGCCAGACGCAGGTCAACGCCAGGATCGAGCTGACCTTCGCCAAGGCGCTGCGCGCCATCCTGCGCCAGGACCCGGACGTGATCA
>CAZFOT010000211.1:0-6037 GCA_964520365.1 uncultured Hydrogenophaga sp. | reverse complement strand
GTGGCCGGCCGACTTCGGCCACTACGGCCCGCAATTCATCCGCATGGCCTGGCATGCGGCCGGCACCTACCGCACCATCGACGGCCGCGGCGGTGGCGGCCGCGGGCAGCAGCGCTTCGCGCCGCTGAACTCCTGGCCGGACAACGTCAACATCGACAAGTCGCGCCGCCTGCTGTGGCCGATCAAGCAGAAGTACGGCCAGCAGATCTCCTGGGCCGACCTCTTCATCCTGGCCGGTAACGTGGCGCTGGAGTCCATGGGCTTCCGTACCTTCGGCTTCGCCGGTGGCCGTGAAGACGTGTGGGAACCGGACTTGGATGTGAACTGGGGTCCGGAGATGAAATGGCTGGGCGTAGACCCGAAGGAGCGCATCGGCGACAAGCGCGAGCTCAACGGTCCCTTCGGGGCCTCCCACATGGGCCTGATCTATGTGAACCCCGAAGGCCCCAACGCCAGTGGTGACTACATGCTGGCGGCCAAGGACATCCGCGCCACCTTCTACCGCATGGCCATGAACGACGAGGAGATCGTCGCCCTGATCGCCGGCGGCCACACCTTCGGCAAGACCCATGGCGCCGCGCCCGAATCGCACAAGGGCCCCGAGCCCGAAGCCGCTCCCATCGAGGCGCAGGGCCTGGGCTGGATCAGCAACTTCGGCAGCGGCCACGGCAAGGACACGGTGTCCAGCGGCATCGAGGTCACCTGGACCAAGACGCCCGCGCTGTGGAGCAACAACTTCTTCGAAAACCTGTTCAAGTTCGAATGGGAACTGGAGCAAAGCCCCGCCGGCGCCAAGCAGTGGGTGGCCAAGGACGCCGAGGAGATCGTTCCCGACGCGCACGTGAAGGGCAAGTTCCACAAGCCCAAGATGCTGACCACCGACCTGACGCTGCGCTTCGACCCCGAGTTCGGCAAGATCTCCAAGCGCTTCCTCGAAGATCCGCAGGCCTTCGCCGAAGCCTTCGCCCGCGCCTGGTACAAGCTGACCCACCGCGACATGGGACCGAAGGCCCGTTACCTCGGCCCCGAAGTCCCGAAGGAAGACCTGATCTGGCAGGACCCGCTGCCCGCTGCCACGCACAACCCGGGCGCGGCCGACATCGCCGACCTCAAGGCCAGGATCGCCGCTGCCGGCCTCTCGGTGGGCGAGCTGGTGTCCGTGGCCTGGGCCTCGGCCTCCACCTTCCGCGGCGGCGACAAGCGCGGTGGCGCCAACGGTGCGCGCATCCGCCTGGCGCCGCAGAAGGACTGGGCGATCAACAAGTCCGTGCTCGGCACCCTGGCCAAGCTGGAGGACATCCAGAAGGCCAGCGGCAAGGCCTCGCTGGCCGACGTGATCGTGCTGGCCGGCGTGGTGGGTGTGGAGCAGGCCGCCAAGGCCGCCGGCGTGGCGGTGGACGTGCCCTTCGCGCCGGGCCGCGTGGATGCCACGCAGGCCCAGACCGATGTCGAGTCCTTTGCCGTGCTCGAGCCTGTGATCGACGGTTTCCGCAACCACGGCCGCGGCCAGGGCGGTACGCCGACCGAAGCCATGCTGATCGACAAGGCCCAGATGCTCACGCTGACCGCGCCCGAGCTGACCGCGCTGGTCGGTGGCCTGCGCGTGCTCGGTGCGAATGCCGACGGCAGCCAGCACGGCGTGTTCACCGACAAGGTGGGCGCGCTGACGACCGACTTCTACGTCAACCTGCTCGACATGGGCACGGAGTGGAAGGCCACCGACGCCAGCGCCGAGGTGTTCGAAGGCAAGGATCGCAAGACCGGCAATGTGAAATACACCGGCACGCGCAACGACCTGATCTTCGGCTCCAACTCGGTGCTGCGCGCCTACGCCGAGGTCTATGCCAGCGCCGACGGCAAGGCGAAGTTCACCCGCGACTTCGTCGCCGCCTGGACCAAGGTCATGAACCTGGACCGTTTCGAACTGGCCTGAGCGCGTCAGCGGCCATGCCATCGCAGCCCCGGGGCGTCAGGCCCCGGGGCTTTTTCATCGCCGGGCCGTCCCAAGATGAAAAACGCCCCCCTGGGGGGCAGCGACCCGCGCAGCGGTGGAGCGTGGGGGTCATTTTCACTTCTGGCGCAGCGCCTCCTCCTCCAGCAGCAGGTAGGTGTTGTAGGCGTTCATGCGGTTGGCGAAGTTGAACATCGGCGTGTGCTCGAACGCGCTCCAGTCGGTGGCGGCGTAGGCCTCCTCGAATGGCACGAAGTCCTCCACCGCGCGCGCCATGGTGCTGCGCAGGTGCCTGAGGTAGTCGCGCGTCATGCCGATGTCCTTCGCGGCCTCGCTGGAGGCCGGTCCGTGGCCGGGCACCACCGATCGCGCATCGTGCGCCAGCATGCGTTCGAGCGAGCGCAGCCACTGGCTGCTGTCGGCCTTGCCCACGAAGGGCAGCCGGCCGTTGAAGAACAGGTCGCCGGCGAACAGCACCCGTTCGGACGGCACATGCACGGTCAGGTCTTCCGGCGTGTGCGCCGGCCCCACGGGGTCGAGCTCGAACACCACGCCGCCCACCTTGAACGACGTGGGTCCCTCGATCCACAGGTCGGCATCGACGATGCGGGTTGTCTCGTCGATCCACGGCGCCAGGTCGGTGCGCGAGGCTTCGAGCCGAAGGCGCGCCGTGTCGGACTGGATGTATTCGCGTGCCGAGGCGTGGGCCACGATCCGGGCGCCCAGCGCTTTGAAGTGCTGCAGGCCGTAGATGTGGTCGGCGTGGTAGTGGGTGACCACCACGTGCGTGATCGGTTGCGGCGTCAGGCGCCGGATTTCGGCCGTGAGCCGCTCGGCCAGGCGGGGCGAGCCCAGCGCATCGACCACCACCACGCCGGCGGGCGTGATGACGAAACCGGCGTTGCTGATGAAATTCTGGTTCTTCGAGGAGCCGAGCTGGGACAGGCCCTGCACGTAGTGCGTGTTCGACGCCACCCGCACCGGCGCCATGGTCGGCTCGTCGGCCGCGTGGACGATGGGCGCCATCAGCAGGGCGGCGAGCAGGCAAAGCGTGCGCATGAGCGTCTCCGGGAGGTTCGATAGAGAAAGCTTATATCGTAATTTGCTTATGTTTGCGAGATACCCCCCTTGGCCCGAGGCGCTGCCCGGCCTGGCGGCTCGTCGTCGCAGAAGGGCATGCCGGTCCTGCCCGCCGCGCGAGCGTCAGACCGACAGCGGGTCCACGTCCACCGCGAAGCGGATCAGTCCGCGCGCCTCGGGCAGGCCACGGCAGGCCAGCAGCACCGGCTGCCAGGCGGCCAGAAAGCGTTGCAGCGCGGCGCGCGAGGCCGACTCCACCAGCAACTGCGCGCGCTCCACATTGGCCACGCGCTGGATCGTCAGCGGCACCGCCGGGTACAGGGTGATCTGATCGCGGTGCGGCAGGCCCGCGCCCTGTTCGGCCGCCGCGTTCAGGAACGCCTGGGCGGCGGCCTGGGTGCGGGCGTCGGCGCGCAGCAGCGCCTGGAAGCCGTGCGGCGGCATGGCCGCGGATGCGCGCTCGGCCAGCTGGTCGGCCGCGAAGCCGGGGAAATCGTGTTTCTTCAGGCTCTCGAACAGCGGGTGCTGCGGGTACCAGGTCTGCACCCACATCTCGCTGGCCGCGCTCTGGCTCGCGTCGCGTCCGGCGCGGCCCGCCGCCTGCATCAGCAGGGCGAACAGGCGTTCGGGCGCGCGGTGGTCGCTGGCGAACAGGGCGCCGTCGGCGTTCACGCTGGCCACCAGGGTGATGCGGCGGAAGTCGTGCCCCTTGGCGATCATCTGCGTGCCCACCAGCACGTCCACCTCGCCGCTGTGCAGGGCGGCCAGTTGCACCTCCAGGCTGCCCTTGAGGCGGGTGGAGTCGGCGTCCATGCGGGCCACGCGGGCCGGGCCGCCGTCGGCGCGGCGCACGTCGGCGAGCAGGCCGGCGAGCTGCTCCTCCACCTGCTCGGTGCCCCGGCCCACGGGTTCGATGTCGAGGTTGCCGCAGTCCGGGCAGGCGCGCGGCACGCGTTCGGTGAAGCCGCAGTGGTGGCAGCGCAGCGTGCGGTCGAGCTTGTGGAAGACGCGGTAGGCGCTGCAGTGCGGGCAGCCGCTCTTCCAGCCGCAGGCGTGGCAGGCCAGCACCGGCGCGTAGCCGCGGCGGTTGAGCAGCACCAGGCACTGCTCGCCGCGGCCGATGCGCTCGGCCATGGCCGCCACCAGCGGCGGCGACAGCACCGCGCCCTTGGGCTGGTGGTTCATGTCGACCAGGCGCAGCCGGGGCAGGCTGCCGCCACCGATGCGCCCCGGCATCGCCAGCCGCAGGTACCGGCCCTGGTCGGCCGCATGCCAGCTCTCCAGCGACGGCGTGGCCGAGCCGAGCAGCACCTGGCAGCGCGCACCATGTGCCGCCAGCGCTTCGCTCTCCACCTTGGCCCGGTACACCGCCAGGTCCCGCGCCGAATACCGCGCGCCCTCCTGGCTCTTGTAGCTCGGGTCGTGCTCCTCGTCGACCACGATCAGCCGCAGCCCCGGCAGGCTGGCGAACACCGCCATGCGCGTGCCTAGCACGATGCGCGCCTGCCCGGTGTGCGCGGCCAGCCAGCCGGCCAGGCGCTGCGCCGGCGTCATGCCGCTGTGCAGGCAGGCCACCGCGCCGGTGCCGAACAAGGGCTCGAAGCGCTCGCGAAAGCGCGCTTCTAGCTGTGGAGTGAGGTTGATCTCGGGCACCATCACCAACACCTGGGACGGGCCATCGTCCGCCGCCCCGGGTTGCTCCAGCACGCGCTGGGTGGCGCGCAGGTAGACCTCGGTCTTGCCGCTGCCGGTGGCGCCGAACAGCAGCACCGGCGCGTCGGCCGCGTCCAGCGCCGCCAGCGCCTGGGCCTGCTCCGGGCTGAGCGCGGGAGCGGGGTTCGCCCGCGCCTGCCGTGGCGCATCGGGCTCGGCGGCCGCGCGGGCGCGGCGTTTCAGGCGGCGGGCCAGTTGCGCGTTGTCGAGCTCGCGCAACTGCGGCGGCAGGGCCGCCAGCGCCACCTCGCCCGCGCTGCGCTGGTAGTAGCGCCCGGCAAACGCCACCAACTGGCGCCAGCGCGCGTTGAGCGGCGGCAAGTTCTCGAGCACGCCCGCCACCGGTTTGGTCTGCGTCGGCGTGAGGCCTTCGGGCGGCTGTGCCGGGCAGTCCCAGACCACGCCCAGCACCTCGCGCGAGCCCAGCGGGACACGCACCAAAGTGCCCGGCGCGAGCGACAACTCACTTCGGTAGCTGAGGCTGGCACCCACGCCGCTGTGGGCCGGGGTGGCAATGACGACGCTGGGCCAGAAAGCCATGGTTAGCGCAAATTCCTCAGTCCGACTGTCGAAAACCGGTGTAAGTCATTGATTTGACATGTGATCCGGGGCTGTCCAGAGTTTCTGTGGATAACTTTGTTGATAGTTTGACCCCGCACGCCGGGAGCCCTTGAAAATCAAGGGTTTGCTTAAACTGCCTAGAAAAAAAGCAGAAATCTAAATCCAATGAAATCAACAACTTGCAAAGGTTCTGATCGCCCCGCAGGGTTTTGCGGGGTGGTGGTTTTCATGGCGCACCGCAACACAAATTTTGTGCATAAGTAAAGACTGTCAAGCGATTCTTTTGCCACCTTTTGTGCTATGCATGCCCTCGCCACGCCTGGCGCGGCGCAGTGCCGGCGCACATGCGCGCGCCGTCTCAGGCCACTTGCCGCAGGCGCCGCGAGTGAGTGTGCACTGCGTTGACCAGCGCCGACACGTGTTCGGGTGGCGTGTGCTGGCTGATGCCGTGGCCGAGGTTGAAGATGTGCGTGGCGCCTTCACCCGGACCCTGGTGCGGCGTGCCGAAGCTCTGCAGCACGCGGGCCACTTCGGCGTCGATGGCCTCGGGCGGCGCGAACAGCACGTTGGGGTCGATGTTGCCCTGCAGCGCCTTGCCGCCAGGGCCTTCGCCCACCTGGGCGCGGGCCCGGCCCAGGTTCACCGTCCAGTCCAGCCCCAGTGCGTGGCAGTCCAGGCCCTTCATGTCGTCCAGCCACAGGCCACCGCCCTTGGTGAACACGATGCGCGGAA
>CAZFOT010000210.1:0-6037 GCA_964520365.1 uncultured Hydrogenophaga sp. | reverse complement strand
GAGGGGGGACGGCATCTCGGGCCGGCGGAGCCGGACCCTTGCTGCCCCTGGCTTTCGAGTTCCACACACGCGTTGCGGTTTTGCTCCCTCTCCCGCCTGCGGGAGAGGGTCGGGGTGAGGGCCGGTGGCGGCCGGGTTGCACGCTCCCTACCCTGCCCGAACGTGCAAAAAACCATGAAATCCCGAATGGAAATGAATGTATCAAACGGTAAAAATAGTGAGGATATTGAAAACTCTTGCCGTTTGTGTTGAACTCGACATTAAGAAGAAATCATTGAATTCCGGGTGGCTTTCCATCGGTCGCGCCGCTTTCTCACACAGACTTTTCCATGTTGCCATCCAAGAAAAATCCGTCGTCTTTCTCCGCGTCTTCCAAGGCATCGGGGGCCGGCGATGCCGAAGCATGGTCGCTCGACGTCCATTGGCCGGGCCTGGTCGCAGGCGTGGCCGACCAGATCACCGAGGGCGTCAGTGCTCTGCAAAACCAGATCGACCAACTCCTCGCCCGGGAGCGCATCACGCGCCAGGAGCACCTCGCGTTGAGCGTTCCGCTCGGACGGATCAAGCTCGCCGGCGTGAGCACCCAGCAGATCAGCCGCTTCTACAGTGGCCGCATCCGGCAATCGCATGAAAAGATCAACATGGCCGAATTGGTCGAAGGCGTGTTGCAGGAACGCAAGAAGGAACTCGCGCTCCTGGGCATCGCCCTGCGGCGCAAGGTCAAGCCGGTCGATGTGCTCATCGACCCGACCGTGGCGCACACCTTCGTGAACGCGGTGCTCGACTGGGCGCTGCCCTACGGCAACCGGGTGGACATGCGCATGGACCTGAACGCCTGGCCGCCGCATGCGCGGCTGCACGTGCGGGTGGCCAACGAAGGCGCACCGCCTTCGAGCCAGACGGTGGATGACAACCTGAGCTGGATGCTCATCCGGCAGATCGCGGCCACCGCGGGCGGCATCGAGATCGAGCGCGAGGTGAACAGCGAAGGCATCGCCTTCCATGCCATGTTCACCCGCACCGTGCAGGCGGTCGACGGCATTTCCGCCGTGGACCTGTCCGACGACCATTCGTCGATGTTCAAGTCGCTCTCGGGCACCTACGTGCTCACGATCTCGCCCACCCTGCAGATCCGCGCCGACGTGCGCGACGCCCTGCGCGAGATCGGCATCGTCTCCGACAGCGTGGTCGATTTCGAGCAGGCGCGCGACGCCGTCAAGGCCCGCATGCCCAACCTGATCGTGGTGGATTCGGAGCTCAAGGGGCCCGACTTCGACGCATTCCGGCGCGAGCTGCTCCGGGAGGTGTTCGAGTTCCCGTTCGTGGAAATCTCTCCGGACGACAGCTCGTTCGATATGTCCGGGTTCGGTGAGTTCTCGATGGCCAAGGTGGGCCGGGGCAATGTGCGCGAGGCCCTGGGCACCGCGGTGATGTTCGAGCTCGCGAAAATGATGTGAGCAATATCACTTTCTGTGGCAATTCAGCGTCACCACCCTGTCAGAAATGACAGGGTGGTTTGCAAAAAAACCGTTCCGATGGTGTAACATTCCGTTCGGGCAACCCGAAAGGAGCGCCCCCCGCTTTTCCTCCCTGAGCGGGTGCCTTAGTGTGTGACAGCAAAAAGGCTTCCCAACCCGGCCCTTGGCCGGGTTTTTTTTCGCCCCCACGCTCCGCCGCTGCGCGGGTCGCTGCCCCCCAAGGGGGCTGATCCGGCTCGGGGCGGCCCAGCGCCGAATCGTTTTTCGCCCCTCTTGTTCCGCCGCTGCGCGGGCCGCGCCTTGCCGGTCCCTCGGGGAGCCGGGGCTACACTGCGCCGATGCTCTGGGTCAAAGCCTTCCACATCGTTTTCATCGCCAGCTGGTTTGCGGGCTTGTTCTATCTGCCGCGCATCTTCGTGAATCTGGCGATGGTGCCGCCGGAGAGCGTTGCCGAGCGGGAGCGGCTGCTCGCGATGGCGCGCAAGCTCATGCGCTTCACCAGCCTGCTGGCCGTTCCGGCGCTCGGGCTTGGCCTGTGGCTGTGGCTGGGCTACGGCATCGGCCGGGGTCCTGGCAACGGATGGATGCACGCCAAGCTGGCCGTCGTGGCGCTGGTCCTGGCGTACCACCACGGGTGCGGGGTCCTGCTGCGCCGGTTCGAGCGCGGCGAGAACCGGCGCGGCCACGCCTGGTACCGCTGGTTCAACGAAGCTCCGGTTCTCCTGCTGGTGGCCGCGGTCGTGCTGGTGGTGGTCAAGCCATTCTGAATCCCTTCCGCCTTGAAGCTCCGATCCTCCGCCTGGACACTGGCCCTGCTGTTTGCCGGCCTGATCGTCTACGCCAGCCTCTACCCGTTCAAGGACTGGTGGGTCCAGGGCATCTCGCCGACGGCCTATCTCTGGGCGCCGTTTCCCCAGTACTGGACCACCTTCGATCTGGTTTCCAACCTGATGGGCTACATGCCGCTGGGTTTCCTGCTGGCGCTGGCCATGCTGCGTTCCGGGTGGGGGCGGCTGTCCTGGCCGGTGGCGGTGCTGTTGCCGGCCCTGCTCTCGTTCGGCATCGAAATCACGCAGAACTTCCTGCCGATGCGCGTGGCTTCCAATGTGGACCTGGTGCTCAACGCGCTGGGTGGCCTGCTGGGCGCCAGCGTGGCGTGGCTGCTGGAGCGCCTGGGCGCGCTGCGGCGCTGGAGCCAGTTCCGGGCCGACTGGTTCGAGCCCGGCGCCCACGGCGGACTGGTCCTGCTGGCGCTGTGGCCGTTCGCCTTGCTGTATCCGGCGTCCATCCCGTTCGGACTGGGCCAGGTGTGGGAGCGGCTCGAGACAAGCCTGGCCGGTTTGCTCGAAGGCACGCCGTTCCTCGAATGGCTGCCGGTTCGCGCCACCCCGTTCGAACTGCTCAGTCCGCTGGCCGAGGCGTTCTGCATTGCGCTGTGCCTGCTCGCGCCCATGATGATGGGTTACGCTGAGATGCGATCGCTGCCCCGGCGCCTGCTCTTTCTGGCTGCCCTCTTCGCCTGTGCCATGGGGATGGAAGGCATCTCGTCCGCCATGACGTTCGGTCCGGCCAACACCTGGGCCTGGTTCAACGTGCCGGCGGGGCTGGGCATGGGGCTGGCCCTGCTGGCGGGCCTCGTGCTGGTGGGCTTGCCGCGGCGGGTGTGCAACGTGGTCATGCTGCTGTGCCTGGCCGTGTCCCTGACGCTGCTCAACCGCACCTCGGACAGCCCGTACTTCGCCCAATCCCTCGAAGTCTGGGAGCAGGGGCGCTTCATCCGGTTCCACGGCCTGTCCCAATGGCTGGGCTGGTTGTGGCCTTTCGTCGCGCTGCTGTTCGGCCTGAAGGCGGCCGCTCGCCGCCCGGCATAGCATCGCCGCGCCGGGGACGGTCCTAAAATCACCCGATGACTGAAAACCGGCCTTACTACGAGCGACACATCTTCTTTTGCCTCAACCAACGGAGCGGAGACGAAGACTGTTGCGCCCGGCACAAGGCGCAGGCCGCCTTCGACCGGTGCAAGTCGCAGGCCAAGGCGCTGGGACTGCTGGGCGCGGGCAAGGTCCGCGTCAACAAGGCGGGCTGCCTGGACCGCTGCGCGGGCGGGCCCATCGCCGTGGTGTACCCCGAAGGGGTCTGGTACAGCTACGTGGACGAAAGCGACATCGACGACATCGTGCAGTCCCACCTGAAGAACGGCCAGGTCGTCCAGCGCCTGGTGACGCCGCCCGATGTCGGACGCTGACGGCGCGAGCCGCCGCATGACGGCATCGGGAGGGACGGTTTCATGAATGCCCAGACCGAGATGCTGCAGATAGCGGGCCCCGTCGGACCGCTGGAAGTCGCGCTGGACCGCCCTGCGGGCGAGGCCATCGGCACCGCCGTGATCGCCCATCCCCATCCCTTGTTCGGCGGCACCCTGAGCAACAAGGTCGTGCAGACGCTGGCGCGCGCCTTCGTGCAAAGCGGCTGGGCCGCGGTCCGGTTCAATTTCAGGGGTGTCGGCGCCAGCGCCGGCGCGCACGACGAAGGCCGGGGCGAACTGGACGACCTGCTGGCGGTGGTGGCGGCCATGGCGCCGCAGGGCCGCCTGAGCCTGGCGGGCTTTTCCTTCGGCGCCTTTGTCACCGCCCATGCCATCGAGCGCCTGCATCCGCAGCGCGACCTGGGCCATCTGGTGCTGGTGGGTACCGCCGCCAGCCGTTTCGAGGTGGCGCGCATCCCCGAGGAACTCCATGCGCGGACCCTGGTCATTCACGGCGAGCACGACGACACCGTGCCGCTGCAGGCGGTCATGGACTGGGCCAGACCGCAAACGCTGCCGGTGCTGGTGGTGCCTGCCGGCGGGCATTTCTTCCACGGGCAGCTGCCCCTGCTGCGCGAGCTCGTGACGCGTCACCTGCGTGCGTGATCCCGCACGCTGACTTCATTCCATCCCATTTCAATTCAAGGAACCGATTTTGTTGCGTCGTATTGTTTCGTTTGCCATGGCGGCCTGCCTCTCCCTCGGGGCCGCACTGCCTGCCGCCGCGCAGATGCCCGAGCCGCCCGAGGTCGCCGCCAAGGCCTATCTGCTGGTGGATGTGACCTCGGGACAGGTGCTGGCATCCCGGGACCCGGACCAGCCGGTGGAGCCAGCGTCGCTGACCAAGCTGATGAGCGCCTACCTCGTGTTCGATGCGCTCAAGTCGCGCAAGATCACCCTGACCCAGACCCTGCCTGTGAGCGAGCGGGCCTGGAAGATGCCCGGCTCGCGCATGTTCATCGACCCGAGCATGCAGGTGCCGGTCGAGGACCTGATCAAGGGCATGATCGTCCAGTCGGGCAACGATGCGACGGTGGCGCTGGCCGAAGGGGTCGGCGGCTCGGTCGAGCGCTTCGTGCAACTGATGAACGAACAGGCCAAAGCGCTGGGCATGAAGGCGTCCACCTTCCGCAACTCCGAAGGGCTCACCGAGGCTGGTCACACCACGACCGCCCGCGACCTGGCGACGCTGGCGACCCGGCTGTTCGCCGATTTTCCCGAGTACATGGGCTACTACTCGATCCAGCGCTACCGCTACCCGGGCACCCCCGCGGCCAACGACCGCAACCGCAATGTCCTGTTGTTCCGCGATCCCACGGTCGATGGCCTGAAAACCGGGCACACCAACGCCGCCGGGTACTGCCTGGTGGCCACCGCCCGGCGCGAGGTGCCCTCCCTGGGCACTGGCCCGGAAGGCCAGCGGCGCCTGCTCAGTGTGCTGCTGGGCGCGACCAGCGAGAACGTTCGCGCCGCCGAGAGCCAGAAGCTGCTCAACTGGGGCTACACCGCCTTCGATGCGGTGCGCCTGGTCAAGGCGGGGGAGCCTGTCTCCTCTCCGCGGGTGTGGAAAGGCAAGGCGGCCCAGGTCAAGCTCGGGCTGCCCCAGGGCGTGGTGGTGACCGTGCCCGCGGGCGAGGGCGCCAATCTCAGGACCGAGATCGTCCGGCCCGAGCCGCTGGTGGCGCCACTGGCGCGCGGCCAGGCCCTGGGCACCCTGAAGGTCTCGACCGGGAACGGCCAGGCCGTGGCGGAAGTGCCGCTGACGGTGCTCGAAACCGTGGAGGAAAGCGGCATCTTCGGGCGCGCCTGGGATGCTGTGCGGCTCTGGATCCAGTGAACATGGTGTGGGGTGGTGCGGTTTGCCGGAAACCGGGCGCCGTGCTACATTAGAGGGCTTTTCGGAATTTTCCGAGGAGCATTCGTTTTCGCTTTTTCAAACGTTTAGGGACGTTTCATGCCAACCATCAATCAACTCGTGCGCCACGGCCGGGAGGTCGAGAAGACCAAATCCAAGAGCCCGGCCATGGAGAACTCTCCGCAGCGCCGCGGCGTCTGCACCCGCGTGTACACCACGACCCCCAAGAAGCCGAACTCCGCTCTGCGCAAGGTCGCCAAGGTGCGCCTGACCAACGGCTTCGAGGTCATTTCCTACATCGGCGGCGAAGGCCACAACCTGCAGGAGCACAGCGTCGTGCTGGTCCGCGGCGGCCGTGTCAAGGACTTGCCCGGTGTGCGTTACCACATCGTGCGCGGT
>CAZFOT010000209.1:0-6083 GCA_964520365.1 uncultured Hydrogenophaga sp. | reverse complement strand
CCATCGGGATGTAGCTGAAGGTGAACCACAGCACCGAGAACAGGATCACGGCCGAGAACTTCATGCGCTCGGCGAACGAGCCCACGATGAGGGCGCAGGTGATGGCCGCGAAGGTCGACTGAAAGGCGACGAACACGTATTCCGGGATCGTGGACAGCGACGCCGAGACGGTGTCCGGCGTGATGCCCTTGAGGAAGACGTAGTCGAATCCGCCGAAGAACTTGCCCTCGCCGCCGAACGTCAGGCTGAAGCCGTAGATGGCCCACAGGATGGTGATCAGCGAGAAGATGGTGAACACCTGCATCAGCACCGACAGCATGTTCTTCGAGCGGGCCAGGCCGCCGTAGAACAGTGCCAGGCCGGGGATGGTCATCAGGATGACGAGCATGGTGGAGGTCAGCATCCAGGCGGTGTCGCCCGAATCGATGGCGGGCGCGGCCTCTTCGGCCGGTGCCGGCGCTTCGACAACAACAGCGGCGGCGGGCGCCTCCTCGGTGGTGGTCTGGGCCGCGACGTGGAAACTGCCCAGGGCAAGCCCCAGGCCCAGGAACAGGGTGGCAATGAGTTTTTTCATATCCTTGATCTTTCTTGTTCAGTGGCGGTGATCAGAGCGCTTCCTTGCCGGTCTCGCCGGTGCGGATGCGAACCACCTGTTCCAGATCGGTGACGAAAATCTTGCCGTCGCCGATCTTGCCGGTGCGGGCAGCGCCCTCGATCGCTTCGATCACGCGCTCGACGAGGTCGTCGGACACGGCGGCCTCGATCTTGACCTTGGGCAGGAAGTCGACCACGTACTCGGCGCCGCGGTACAGCTCGGTGTGGCCCTTCTGGCGGCCGAAGCCCTTGACCTCGGTCACGGTGATGCCTTGCACGCCCATGCCGGAGAGCGCTTCACGCACCTCGTCCAGCTTGAACGGCTTGATGATGGCTGAAACCATTTTCATGCTGTGATTCCTCTTCTAGATCCAGGAAGGTGCCCAGTCCAGAGGGGCCGACACCACGGGTTGTTGCATTCGCTCACAGCCCAAAGCAGGGACCGTGCCAGCCCAGCCGCCGCGCGCAGGCAAAAACGGCGCCCGAACGGTGCTTCGGCGCCACATCCCCCAGCCTTGGGGCGGCCCCGAGGGGTGTCTGTGCCATGATGAACGGCTTTTCGCGCAGCCCCGGACAAGGCACCAAAGCTGTGCGCACCAAACAAGTGCGACCCCCGATGACACCCGAGCGGTCCGCCGTCGGGCGGGAAACGCACCCATTCAGGGAGTCTCGCCTCATGAGTCTGTCGCTCGTGCACAGCCGCGCGCTGCTGGGCCTGGAAGCCCGGCCGGTCCGCGTCGAAGTCCATCTGGCCAACGGCCTGCCCAGCTTCACCCTGGTCGGGCTGGCCGACACCGAAGTCAAGGAAGCGCGCGAGCGCGTGCGCTCGGCCATCGCCAACAGCGGCCTGTCGTTCCCGTCGAACAAGCGCATCACCGTCAACCTGGCGCCGGCCGACCTGCCCAAGGACTCCGGCCGCTTCGACCTGCCCATCGCCCTGGGCATCCTGGCCGCCAGCGGCCAGATCGACACCGGGAAGCTGATGGGCTGGGAGTTCGCGGGCGAGCTGTCGCTCGGCGGCGAGCTGCGCCCGGTGCGCGGCGCCCTGGCCATGAGCCTGGCCCTGCACCGCTCGGCGGCGGAAGCGGCCGCCGGCGCCACCCGACTGGTGCTGCCGCCGGGCAGCGCGGAAGAGGCCGCGCTGGTGCCCGGGGCGCAGGTGCATCGCGGGCGCCATCTGCTCGACGTGGTCGCCCGCTTCCTGCCCGAAGGCGCCGCGCAGGCCGAGACGGCGGCGCCCGAGTCGGACGGCTGGGCCCGGCTGGCGCCGCGCGAGGCGGGCCAGGCGCCGGCCTACGCCGACCTGGCCGACGTGAAAGGCCAGGTCGCGGCAAAACGCGCGCTGGAGATCGCGGCCGCGGGCGGCCACAGCCTGCTGATGATGGGACCGCCGGGTTCCGGCAAGTCCATGCTGGCGCAGCGCCTGGCCGGGCTGCTGCCGCCCATGAGCACGCTCGAAGCCCTGGAATCGGCGGCGGTGGCGTCGCTGGCCGGGCGTTTTGCGCTCGATCGCTGGGCGCAGCGCCCCACCTGCTCGCCCCACCACAGCGCCAGTTCCGTCGCTCTCGTGGGAGGCGGCTCGCCGCCCCGTCCGGGCGAGATTTCGCTGGCCCATCACGGCGTGCTGTTCCTCGACGAACTGCCCGAGTTCCCGCGCGCCGCCCTGGAGGCCTTGCGCGAGCCATTGGAGAGCGGCCACATCCGCATCTCGCGCGCGGCCATGCAGAGCGAGTTCCCGGCGCGCTTCCAGTTGGTCGCCGCCATGAACCCCTGCCCCTGCGGCTTCCTGGGCCACCCGACCAGGGCCTGCCGCGACACGCCCGACCAGATCGCGCGCTACCAGGGCAAGCTCAGCGGCCCCTTGCTCGACCGCATCGACCTGCACGTGGAAGTGCCGGCGCTGCCGCCCGAAGACCTACTGCACGGCGCCCCGGGCGAGGCCAGCAGCCAGGTTCGCGAGCGCGTGGCGCAGGCGCGCGCTCGCGCCCAGGCGCGGCAGGGCGCCGCCAACCAGGCACTGGCCGGCCAGGCGCTGGACGAGCATGCCCAGGCCGAGCACGCCGCCCTCAAGTTCCTCAACACCGCCGCCGCCCGCCTGGGCTGGAGCGCGCGCAGCACGCACCGCGCCCTGCGCGTGGCGCGCACCATCGCCGACCTGGCCGGCCAAAGCGCGGTGCAGGCGGCCCATGTGGCCGAGGCGGTGCAATACCGGCGGGGGTTGAAGTGACCTGTTCCACCAGGTTGTTAACATGCGAGCGGCTTGCCACAAGCCATCTTGCCCTTTCATTCACCCGCCCCAAGGCGACTTACAGGGAGCCCCCGATGACAGCCCTCAAGCTGACTTCCATCGCCGCCATGCTTGCCATGGCGTCGGCCACCACGTTGGCCCAATCGCCCGATCAGCGCGCCATCGCACTGGCGCAGTCGATCGCCGACCAGGCCGCCGCCCAGCAACCCAAGGCGGCCACGGCCAACGACGGCGACGCGGCCAAGGCTGCCGTGCGGGCCGGCGTGGCCTCCGCGGCGAAAGGAGGCCAGTGATGCGGCGCCGCACCTTTCCCGGGCAACGCTGGATTGCCCTGCTGGCCGTGCCCCTGCTCGCGGCGGGGCTGAGCGGATGCGGAGGTTCGTCCGACGAAGACCCGGTGCCCTTGTACGCGGGCACCTATTTCGTGGTCCTGAACAAGACCGTCGATGACTGCAACACCGGTGTGCGCAGCCGCCTGGAGGCCATCCAGACGGTCAGCCAGTCGGGGCGCAGCGTGACGCTGGCGAGCAACGACCTGGTCCTGCACGGTCAGGTCGACCCCGACGACCTGGGCATCTCCGTTTCGGCGCAGACGATGGAGCAGGGCGTGCGGGTGACCACCGGCATGGTGTACCGCGCCACCGCAACCCCTGGCCTGTTCGACGCGGGGTTCTCCGTCGTGGGCGACGCCGGGAGCGCGCGCTGCATCGTGGCCTACGGCGGCCAGGCGCAACTGCAGTAGGCGCCCGCCCCGCCGGGAACGCATGTCTCAGCGGCCTGCGCCGCGCCGGCGGTCTGCGCGCACCCGCCGGTGTGCGCCACGGTGGCGGTGCCAAAGACCGCGTTGCCGTTGTTCAGTCCGGCCCCGCCTAGAACATCGGCTGGGGCAGGTTGGCCGCTTCCACTTGGCGGAAGCGCACGCAGATCGGATCGTTGCGGAACCCGGGGTTGCGGCATTCGCGGGTCCGGCAGACGTCGCGCGAAATGAAGCCGCCGCTGCCGGCGCAGGCCTGGTCCACCGTGCGCACGGGTTCCGGGGCCTGGGCCACCGCCTGGGCAACGGTGCCCGCCGTCGCCTGCCGCGCCGCCTCTGCGGCGTTGCGCCGCGCCTGCTCTGCCTGCGCCAGGCGCCGTTGCTCGGCCGCGGCCTTGTCGCGCGCCTCCTTCTCGCGGCGCTCGCGATCCCGGCGGGTGCGCTCGGCCGAAGCCTGCGCAGCGGCTTGCTGCTTGGCGCGCACGGCCTGTTCCTCTGCGGCGGCCACGCCAACGGTGCCGTCGGCCCGCTCGCCCGCGGCGCCACCACTGCTGCTCACATGGACCGCGTCATCGGCATGCGCAACGGCGGGCGCGCTGACCGGTGGCGCCGGCGCCGCCACGGCGGGCGCCTCCGCCTTGTGGGCGTTCAACCACCAGGCACCCACGGCAGTGGTCGCCAAGACCAGGGCCACCATGACCGCGAACCGGCCCGCCCGCCCGCTGGATGCGGCGGACGCGGCGGCGGCCTTGGGGGCCACGATGTCGGGCACCAGGGAGGCGCCGCACGATTTGCACGACGTGGCCACGAGCGGGTTCTTCGCCTGGCAGGCCGGGCAGGATTGGGTCGGCCCCTGGTTGACGGGCTCCTGCGGCGCGGGTGCCGGCGCCGCTCCCACCAGCGCCACCATCGACGTGGCACAGCCCCGGCAGAACATCGCATTGTCCCGGTTCTCCGTCCCGCACGCCACGCACACCGCCATGAAACACCTTGTTAGCTGAAAACTTGGGGTGGTTTCTAGCACGCACAAGACCGCCCTGCACAGCCAGACCAGCGGGCGGGCATTCCGGTGGGACGGGCGGCGAGAGCCATCCGTCCCACCGGAATGGATGAGAACTAAAGGTTGGTCCCCAGCCAGCGCTTGAGTTCGCCCATGGCCACGCCGCTGCGCTCGGCGAGGTCGCCCACCTGGTCCTCGCCGATGCGTCCGACGTTGAAGTACGTGCTGTCGGGATGGCTCAGGTAGAAGCCGCTCACGCTGGCCGCCGGCGCCATGGCCAGGCTCTCGGTCAGGCCCATGCCGATGTCGTCGCACTGCAGCAGTTCGAACATCGCGCGCTTGACGGAGTGGTCCGGGCAGGCCGGGTAGCCGGGCGCGGGACGGATGCCCTGGTATTTTTCCTTGATGAGTTCTTCGTTGCTCAGGGCTTCGCCGCTCGCATAGCCCCAGAGGTCGGTGCGCACGCGCTGGTGCAGGCACTCGGCGAACGCCTCGGCCAGGCGGTCGGCCAGCGACTTGAACAGGATGGCCGAGTAGTCGTCGTGCTCGGCCAGGAACTGCCGCTCCTTCTTCTCGATGCCCAGTCCGGCAGTGACCGCGAACAGGCCCACGTAGTCGTCGGCCATACCCTTGGGCGCCACGAAGTCGGACAGGCAGCGGCTGGGGCGCATCACGCCGTCCACTTCCTGTTTCTCGGTCTGCTGGCGCAGGCCGTGCCAGGTCAGGGCCACCTGGCCGCGGCTCTCGTCGGTGTAGAGTTCGATGTCGTCATCGTTCACCGCGTTCGCCGGGTACAGGCCGATCACGCCGGAAGCGGCGAGCCAGCGGCCTTCGATGATCTTCTTCAGCATGGCCTGGCCATCGGCGAACACCTTGCGCGCCTGCTCGCCCACCACCTCGTCCTGAAGGATGGCGGGGTACGGGCCGGCGAGGTCCCAGGTCTGGAAGAACGGGCCCCAGTCCACGTACCTCGCCAGCTCGGCCAGATCGAAGTTCTTGAACACGCGCCGGCCGATGAACTTGGGCGCGCGCGGCGCGTAGGTGTTGAAGTCCACCGGCGTGGCGTTGGCGCGCGCCTGCACCAGCGGCCACAGCGGCACGGCCTTCTTGTTGGCGTGCTGCTGGCGCACTTTTTCGTAGTCGGCGTTGAGTTCGGCGATGTACCTCACCCGGCTGTCGCCGATGAGGCTCTGCGCCACGCTCACGCTGCGCGAGGCGTCGGGCACATAGACCACCGGGCCGCTGTAGTGCGGCGCGATCTTCACGGCGGTGTGCACGCGGCTGCAGGTGGCCCCCCCGATGAGCAAGGGAATCCGCGTGTCGCGGAAGTGCGCGTCCTTCTCCATTTCACCGGCCACGTACTGCATCTCTTCGAGGCTGGGCGTGATCAGGCCCGAGAGGCCCACGATGTCGGCGCCTTCTTCCTTGGCCTTGGCCAGGATCTCGTGGCACGGGACCATCACGCCCAGCCTCGAAGAGATGCAGTA
>CAZFOT010000208.1:0-6090 GCA_964520365.1 uncultured Hydrogenophaga sp. | reverse complement strand
GCGAAAGGCGCGGCGAAGGCCGCCACGGCGGCGGCGGCGAGGACGGTGCGGCGGATCAGTTTCATGGAATGTCTCCTGGTTGGGGGAAGCGGAAAAAAGCCTTCAGCGCAGCCACGCCACCGGGGCGATGACGATCTGCGGGAAGGCGACGAACAGCAGCAGGATGCCGAGGTAGACGACGAGGAAGGGGTTGACCCCGCGGATCACCTCGTCCAGGCGCAGGCGGCCGACGCCGGCCACGACGTTGAGCACCGTGCCCACGGGCGGCGTGATCAGGCCGATGGTGCCGTTGAGCACGAACATCAGGCCGAAGTACACCGGGTCGATGCCCGCCTTCACGGCGATGGGCAGCATCACCGGCGCGATGATCAGGATGGTGGGCGTGAGGTCGAGCGCGGTGCCGATCAGCACCAGCGCGACCATCATGGCCACCATCAGCAGGCGCGGGTGCTCGACCAGGGGCCCCAGCCAGCCGGTCAGCGTGGACGGCAGGTCGGCCAGCGTGATCATGTAGCTGGCCACCGAGGCGCCGGCGCACAGGAACATCACCACCGAGGTGGTGCTGGCCGCGCGCACCAGTGCGCCGTACAGCTCGGGCAGGCGCATCTCGCGGTGCACGAAGATCGCGATCACCAGCGCGTAGAACGCGGCCACCACGGCGGCCTCGGTCGGCGTGAACACGCCGGTCTTCATGCCGCCGATGATGATCACCGGCATGAACAGCGCCCACACCGCGCGGCCGGTGAGGCGCAGGCGCTCGGCCATGGGCACCGGCGGGCTGCCCTGCAGCGTCATCTTGCGCAGCACGACGCGCCAGGCCAGCACCAGCGCGACGCCCATGATCAGCCCGGGCACGATGCCCGAGATGAACAGCGCCGAGATCGAGGTGTTGGTGGTCACGCCGTAGATCACGAAAGCCATCGACGGCGGGATGATCGGCCCGATCACGCTGCCCGCGGCGATCAGCCCGGCCGACGAAGCCACCGGGTAGCCGTGCTTGCGCATCATGGGCAGCAGGATGGCGGACAGGGCCGCCGCGTCGGCCAGCGCCGAGCCCGACATGGCCGAAAGCAGCACCGCCGCGCCGATCGCCACGTAGCCCAGGCCGCCGCGCACGTGGCCGACCCAGGCCTGCGCCATGTCGATGATGCGGCGGCTGATGCCGCCCGAGTTCATCAGCTCGCCCGCGAGGATGAAGAAAGGCACGGCCAGCAGCGGGAAGCTGTCGACGCCGGCCACCATGTTCTGGGCCAGCAGCTGCGTGTCCCAGAAATCCATCACCCAGGCCATGGCGGCCCCGGTGAGCAGCAGCGCGAACGCCATGTTCATGCCGATGCCCATGAGCACCAGCATGCCGGAGATGAAGACCACGAAGGCCAGGGCTTCCACGCTCATGGTGTCACTCCATGTCCATGCCATGGCCCAGGTCGAGCGGCGTGCGCCGCACGATCTCGACCAGCACCATGAGGCCGATGGCCATCGCGCACAGCAGCGCGGGCAACGGCAGCAGCGCCACCGGGTAGCCCAGCACCACGGAATGGCTGTCCATGCCCACCACCACCTGCTGCCAGGCGCCGCGGCCCAGCAGCACGCAGGCCAGCAGCACCAGCAGGCGGATGGCCAGTGTGGCGAATGCGAACGCCGCCGGGCGCCGGCGCAGCATGGCCACCAGGCTGGTGAAGGCCATGTGCTGGCCCACCGGGTAGGCCGCGGTCGCGCCCAGGAACACCATCCAGACGAACAGCAGGCGCGACAACTCCTCGGTAGCGTTGAGGCCGCTGTTGAAGCCGTAGCGCAGCACCACGTTGCCGAACACGCACAGCACCATGGCCGCCAGGCACAGCGCCAGCAGGGCCTCGGCACCGCGCTGGAAAAAGCGGTTGAAGTTGCTCATTGCACCACCTCCGGGCCACGCACCCAGCGGGCGACCTCGGCCCCGAGCGCGGACAGCTCGCGCGTCGCGTCCAGGCGCAGCACGCCGGGCTCGTCGCTGGGGTCTTCCAGTGTGGCGAACTGGCTGGCCACCAGGCTCACCGGGAACACGTGTTCGGGCCGCGCGGCCACGCGCTCGCGCGCCTGCTCCTGGGTGAGGTCCAGGAAGACGAAACGCAAACCCGGCGCGGCGGCGCGCAGGCGGTCGCGGTAGCGCAGCCGCAGCGCCGAGCAGGTCAGCACCACGCCCTTGGTATGGGCCTGCAGCTGCGCGGCCAGGGTATCGAGCCAGGCCGCGCGGTCCTCGTCGCTCAGCGGCGAGCCGCTGCGCATCTTCAGGATGTTGCCGGCGGAATGGAAATCGTCGCCTTCGAGCAGGGGCACGCCCAGCGCCTGGGCGCACAACTGTCCCAGGCTGGACTTGCCGCAGCCCGCCACGCCCATGACGACGAGCAAGGTGTTTCCGGGGGGATGGTTCATTTGGTAGCGCTATCCCAAAAGATCAAAAAAAAGGACGGCCCACATATCGGCCATCGTCACCCCTCATGGAGGCGGCTTCATGGCAACATGCGAGGGCATTCAGGGTAAATTCGGGTGTCAATGTGATTTGGACAGCGCTATCCTAACGCCAGAATCTCGCCATCCAATACCGGGAAAACCCTTGGAACCGACCGAACGCAAGCGCCGCCACAGCGGCCGCACCACCCTCAGCGACGTGGCGCGGACCGCCGAGGTCAGCCCCATCACCGCTTCGCGCGCGCTGCGCGGCGAGCGCAGCGTGGCGCCCGAGCTGGTAGAGCGCGTCAAGCGCGCGGCCGAGCAACTCGGCTACGTGCCCGACCCGGCCGCGCGGGCGCTGGCCTCGCAGCGCAGCACGCAGGTGCCGGTGCTGGTGCCGCTGCTGTCGAACGCGCTGTTCGTCGACGTGCTCGAGGCCGTGCACCGCACGCTGCTGCCGCACGGCTACCAGACGCTGATCGGCGTGACACACTACGAGCCGGCCGAAGAAGAACAGTTGCTGCGCAGCTACCTGGCGCACCGGCCGGCCGGCCTGCTGCTCACCGGCTTCGACCGCACCGAGGCCGCGCGCCAGCTCATCACCGCCAGCGGCGTGCCCTGCGTGCACCTGATGGAGCTGACCCAGGCCAGCGGCGTCCACTGCGTGGGTTTCTCCCAGCACGAGGCCGGCCGCGATCTGACCGCACACCTGGTGCAGCGCGGCCGCCGCCGCATCGCCTTCGTGGCCGCGCAGCTCGACCCGCGCACCATGCAGCGCGCCGAAGGCTACCGCGCCTGCCTGCGTCAGCACGGCTTGTACGACCCGCGCCTGGAACTGCTCAGCCCGCAACCGTCGTCCATGCGCCTGGGCGGAGAACTGTTCGAGGACCTGCTGCGCACGCGCCCCGACGTGGACGCCGTCTTCTTCTGCAACGACGACCTGGCTCAGGGCGGGCTGCTGGCCGCGCTGCGCCTGGGTGTCGAGGTGCCCGGCCGCATCGCCGTGGCCGGCTTCAACGACCTCTCGGGCAGCGACCAGATGGTGCCGACGCTGACCACGGTGCGCACGCCGCGCCGCGCCATCGGCGAGGCCAGCGCGCAGATGCTGCTGGGACTGATGCGAGGGGAGGTCCCCTCGCGCAACTCGATCGACCTGGGCTTCGATCTGATGGTGCGCGGCAGCACTTGAACACGCGGCAGGCCCGATCGGGCCAAACTTTGCGCCATCTCTAGGGGTAATTCCCAGCCCTTCGACGCAATAGAGTACAGATCACACCCGCATCCGTACAAATTTCGCGAGGGATCGTGTTCAGAATTCGGCCAGCGGTTTCGGACAACCGTCGCCAGAGCACCCCATTCTTCCAAGGAGACAATCGTGAAATTCCGCCTTGCTTCCACCCTCGCCGCCGCCTTGATGAGCGCCGGCGTGGCCCACGCCAACACCGAGCTCGTGATCGCCACCGTCAACAACGGGCACATGATCGAAATGCAGAAGCTCGGCAAGCATTTCGAGGCCGCCAACCCCGACATCAAGCTCAAGTGGGTCACGCTCGAAGAAGGCGTGCTGCGCCAGCGCGTCACCACCGACATCGCCACCAAGGGCGGCCAGTTCGACGTGATGACCATCGGCATGTACGAGACCCCGATCTGGGGCAAGCGCGGCTGGCTGCAGGAACTCAAGACCGACGCCGCCTACGACGTGGACGATCTGCTGCCCGCCATCCGCAACGGCCTGTCGGTGGAAGGCAAGCTGTTTGCCGCGCCCTTCTACGGCGAGAGCTCCATGCTGATGTACCGCAAGGACCTGGCCGACAAGGCCGGCGTGACCGTGGCCGAGCGCCCGACCTGGACCGAGGTGAAGGACCTCGCCGCCAAGATCCACGACCCGGCCAGCGGCGTCTACGGCATCTGCCTGCGCGGCAAGCCGGGCTGGGGCGACAACATGGCCTTCCTGTCCACGCTGGTCAACACCTTCGGCGGCCAGTGGTTCGACATGGACTGGAAGCCGCAGCTCGAATCCAAGCCCTGGAAAGACGCCATCAACTTCTATGTGGACCTGCTCAAGAACTACGGCCCGCCCGGCTCGGCGGCCAACAGCTTCAACGAGATCCTGGCGCTGACCAACTCCGGCAAGTGCGGCATGTGGATCGACGCCACCATCGCCGCCTCCTTCGTGAGCGACCCCAAGCAGTCCCAGGTGGCCGACCAGATGGCCTTCGCCCAGGCGCCCACTCAGGTGACGCCCAAGGGCGCGAACTGGCTCTGGGCCTGGTCGCTGGCGATTCCATCGGGCTCCAAGAAGGTGGACGCGGCGCAGAAGTTCATCACCTGGGCCACGTCGAAGGACTACATCGAACTGGTGGGCAAGACCAACGGCTGGGGCACGGTGCCTACCGGCACGCGCAAGAGCACCTATGCAAACCCCGAGTTCCTGAAAGCAGCGCGCTTCGCGCCGGCCGAGAAGATGGCCATCGACTCGGCCAACCCGAACGACTCCACGCTGCCCAAGTCGCCGTATGTGGGCGTGCAGTTCGCAGCCATTCCGGAGTTCCAGTCCATCGGCATCGCCGTGGGCCAGCAGATGAGCGCGGCGCTCTCGGGCCGTACCTCGGTGGACGCGGCGCTCAAGGCCGGCCAGGTCGCGGCAGACCGTGAAATGAAGCGGGCCGGCTACTACAAGTAAGCAGCAAGCAAGCCATGGTTCACCGCGCGGCGCGCGGTGAACGCCAGGGCGCTACCGCATGCGCCCGCCCACGAGGTCTCTCTCCATGAACCGCCTGCTCCCTCGCCTGCTGCTCACGCCAGCGGTGCTCACGCTCTTCCTGTGGATGGCCGTGCCGCTGGCCATGACCATCTACTTCTCGGTCATCCGCTTCAACCTGCTGGCACCCGAACAGACCGGGTTCATCGGCCTGGAGAACTTCGAGTACTTCGTCACCGACCCGTCGTTCGGTGCCGCGGTGCTCAACACGACGCTGCTGCTGGGCAGCGTGATCGGGATCACCGTGGTCTTCGGCATCGCCATCGCGCTGCTGATCAACGAACCCTTTGCAGGACGCGGCCTGGTGCGCGTGCTGCTGATTTCCCCGTTCTTCATCATGCCCACGGTCAATGCCCTGATGTGGAAGAACATGATGATGAACCCCATCTACGGCGTGCTGGCGCAGGTCTGGATGTTCTTCGGCGCCACCCCCGTGGACTGGCTCACCGATCACCCCTTGTTCTCCATCATCGTCATGGTGTCGTGGCAGTGGCTGCCGTTCGCCACGCTGATCTTCATGACCGCGCTGCAGAGCATGAACCGCGAGCAACTGGAGGCCGCGCGCATGGACGGCGCCAACTACGGCCAGCAGTTCCGCTACCTGTACCTGCCGCACCTGGCGCGCTCGGTGGCGGTGGTGGTGATGATCGAACTCATCTTCCTGCTCAGCATCTTTGCCGAGATCTACACCACCACCGGTGGCGGGCCGGGAGACGCCAGCACCAACGTGGCCTTCCTGATCTTCAAGCAGGCGCTGCTCAACTTCGACGCCGGCGTGGCTTCGGCCGGTGCGCTGTTCGCGGTCGTGCTGGCCAACATCGCGGCGATTTTCATGATCCGCATGGTCGGCAAGAACCTGGATTGATATATGGAACACCCCCCTGCGCCGCTGACGCGGC
>CAZFOT010000207.1:0-6103 GCA_964520365.1 uncultured Hydrogenophaga sp. | reverse complement strand
GTCCTTGGCGTCGCGCACGGTCAGGATGCCCATGCCGCCGGTGCCGTTGTCGGCCTTGATGACCACGAACGGCTTTTCGTTGATGCCGTATTCCTTGTACTTGCGCCGGATCTTGCCCAGCAGCGCGTCGGTGTTGCTGCGCAGGCATTCGAGCCCGGCGTCCTCGGCGAAGTTCACTTCGCCGCATTGGTTGAACAATGGGTTGATCAGCCAGGGGTCCATGCCCAGCAGCTTGCCGAAGCGCTTGGCCACTTCCTCGTAGGCCTTGAAGTGGTGGCTCTTGCGGCGCATGCCCCAGCCCGCGTGCAGCGGCGGCAGCAGGTACTGCTCGTGCAGGTCTTCCAGGATGCCGGGCACGCCGGCGCTCAGGTCGTTGTTGAGCAGGATGGTGCAGGGATCGAAGTGCTTGAGCCCGAGGCGGCGCCTGCCGCGGATCAGCGGCTCCAGCGTGACCGATTCGCCGCCGGGCAGCTCGATGGTGGTGGGCACCTTGATGTCGTTCGACAGCGAGCCCAGGCGCACGTTGAGCCCGGCCATGTAGAAGATGCGTTGCAGCTGCGCCAGGTTGCTCAGGTAGAAGATGTCGGTGGTGCTTTCGGGCACCAGCAGCAGGTTCTTGGCCTCGGGGCAGATCTTCTCGATCGCCGCCATGGCGGCCTGCACCGCCAGCGGCAGCATCTCGGGCGTGAGGTGGTTCCAGCCGCCGGGATACAGATTCGTGTCCACCGGCGCCAGCTTGAAACCGGCGTTGCGCACGTCCACCGAGGTGTAGAACGGCGGCGTGTGTTCCATCCACTCCAGCCGGAACCAGCGTTCGATCACCGGGGTGGATTCGAGGATGCGCTGTTCGAGTTCGTTGATGGGGCCGGTCAGGGCGGTGACGAGGTGGGGGACCATGGCGAATGGGGAGGGGAGCGGGATGGGCAACCAGTGTAATGGGGGCGGGTGACGGGGATTTCAAGGCGCGATAGCGGCCTGTTCACTCCCATCAACCCGGGGGAAACCCCATCATGGAGACCATCGCTCTGTCCGCGCGGGGCGGACACCGCGTCATGCCAGCAGCGTGGCGCGCACTTCCTTCTTGAGCACCTTGCCCACCCGGGAGCGCGGCAGATCCGGCCAGATCTCGACTTGCTTGGGCGTCTTCACGCTGCCCAGCCGCGCCTTCACGAATGCCTGGGCGTCTTCGGGCGCCAGGGTCTGGCCTGGGGCCAGTTGCAGCACGGCGGTCACGCGCTCGCCCCATTTGTCGTCGGGCAGGCCGACCACGGCGCAGTCCTGGATGGCGGGATGCTGCAGCAACACCTGCTCGATCTCGGCCGAATACACGTTGAAGCCGCCGCTGATGATCATGTCCTTGGCGCGGTCGACGATGTAGAGATAGCCGTCCTCCGACAACCGGCCGATGTCGCCGGTGCGATGCCAGCCATGGCGGCTCGCTTCCGCCGTGGCCTCGGGGTTCTTGTAGTAGCCCATCATGACCAGCGGGCCTCGCACCACGATCTCCCCGGTCTCACCGTCGGGCAGCAGCCTGCCGGTCTCGTCCATGATGCCGACCTGCACCAGCGGGCCGGGCCGCCCCGCCGAGGTCAGGCGCTCGTGCGCGATGCGGCCGTCGGCATGGAAGTGTTCACGCGGCGACAGCATCGACACCATCATGGGCGCTTCGGTCTGGCCGAAGAGCTGGGCCATGACCGGTCCGATGCGCGCGAGGGCCTCTTCCAGCCGCGCCGGCGCCATCGGTGCGGCGCCGTACCAGAAGCATTGCAGCGAATCCAGCCGGGCCTGCGCCAGCCTCGGGTGCTGGAGCAGCATGTAGATCAGCGTCGGCGGGAGGAAGGTATGGGTCACGCCATGGCGCTCGATCTGTGCGAGGAAGTCGTCCAGGTCGGGCCTGGGCATGATCACGATGCGCCCGCCCAGCGCCAGGACCGGCAGGCACAGCACGCCGGCCGCGTGCGTCAGCGGCGCCAGTGCCAGGTAGGTCGGCCGGCCTTCGAAGGGGTAGCCCATCAGCGTCAGTGCCGTCATGACTTGCAGGTTGGAGCCGGACAGCATCACGCCCTTGGGCTGGCCGGTGGTGCCGCCGGTGCCGGGCAGCATGACCATCTCGCCGGCCGGCGCCACGCTCAATGGTGCGTCGCCGACGCCCTCCAGCCAGTCGGACAGCGCGGGTGCGAAGTCGAGCGCCTTGTCGATGCAGACCAGGGTGTGCACGGCAGGCAGTTCGGCGCGCATGGCCTGCACCATGGGCGCGTAGTGGCTGTGGAACAGCAGGGCCACGCAGTCGAAGGCCTGCAGCACGAAGCGGTTCTCGTCCACCTCGTTGCGCGGGTTGACGGGGCACCAGACGGCGGCCGCGCGCGATACGCCGAACACGCAGGCGAAGGCCATGGCGTCGTTGGACGACAGCACGGCCACCTTGTCGCCCGGCAGGACGCCGGCCCGGACCAGCGCACGGCCCACACGGTGGCTCAGGCGCTGGACCTCGGCGTAGCTCAGGTCCTGGCCGTCCATCGTGAGGCAGGGGCGCCCGGCCCCGAGCTGGGCGCCCTTGTCGAGGTAGTCGGCGAGCTGCATCGTTGCGCGCCTCACATGTGGACCGACAGCACCGGCGGCTGCACCAGGCCGAAGTGGCGCAGCGCGCCCAGCAGCGCCTGATGGCCGAAGGCCTGGCAGCCCGAGGCAAGACCCATGCGCAGCGGGGGCTGGTGAAGCAGCCAGTTGGCCGCGAAAGCCTGCAGCAGGCCGGTCTGCTTGTAGTTGCAGTTGCCGTAGATCACGCAGTGCGCGCGGCCCAGCGGACCCGAGGCGTGAACCGAGTCGACGGACTTGTTGATGCGCGGGTTCTCTCGCGGCGGCATGGTGTTCATCACGCTGGCGGCGGTCTGCGCAAGCGCGGCGTAGCGCTGGTCCGGGTCCATGCCCTCGGTGGCCTTGAGCGCGGCCTCGACAATCTGGGGAACGCCCAGCATCAGCGGCTTGTTGAAGACGCCGCCCAGCACCTTGACGTTGGCCACGCGCGGGTCGCGCTTGAACCACACCGGATGCGAAGTCCCGCCCCAGGGCAGGGCCAGGGCCATCTCGTGCTGCCCCGGAATGGCCAGTTGGTACAGCCCGGCGTCGGGTTGCCACTCCACGTACTGCCGGCCTTGCAGGTGGAAGGCCTTGGAGGTGGCGGCGTTGACCAGGATCGTCTGCGTGGAGGCGATGGTCGGACTGCCGCCCCAGAACACCGCGATGTCCAGCGTGTCCAGCCCCGGCGTCTCCAGGCACAGCTGGGCAGCGATCTCGCCGGTGGTGTACATCTGCGCCAGGCCCGGCGCCAGCAGCAGACCGGCCTTGGCAAAGGCGGCGCCGAACTCCTGGTCCAGCGTGATCAGCCAGTCCTGCTCGCCGGTGGTGTCGGTGTAATGGCAGCCGGCCGCCAGGCAGGCCTGCACGACCTCGGGGCCGAAACGCGCGAACGGACCCACGGTGTTCAGCACCACCGAGGCGCCGCGGAACAGCGCTGTCAGCGCGGCCGTGCTGTGTTCGACCTCGACCACTTCATGGTCCGCGGTCTCGATGCCGGGCACATGCGCGCGCATGGCCTCTTCCAGCTTCTCGCGGCTGCGGCCCGCCGCAATGAACGGAATGCCGTATTCGCGCAGGTACTCGCAGACCAGGCGCCCGGTGTAGCCGGATGCGCCGTAGACCACCACGGGTTTCTTGTTGCTGCTCATGATGACTCCTCGAAATTCACATTCACATGCCCATGCCGCCGTCCACCGGCAAGCCGACGCCGGTGATGAAACGCGACGCGTCCGAACACAGGAAGACGACCGCGTCGGCCATGTCGGCCACCTCGCCCAAACGGCCCAGCGGCGTCTCGCCGACGATCGCGCCGACGGCCGCCTCGGGCGACGGGAACAGCCCGGCGGCCACCACGTCGGCGGCCAGCTTCATGCCCATGTCGGTGGGCACCAGGCCGGGATAGACGCAGTTCACGCGCACGCCGTAGCCGAGCTTGCCGGCCTCCGTGGCGGCCACGCGCGTGGCGCGGTCCACGGCCGACTTGGTGGCCGAATAGCCGGCGATCGCGGGAAAGGCGATGGTCGCCGCGACGGAGGCCACGTTGACGATGGCGCCGCCCTTGGCCGCCGCGCCGCCCGGGCGCATGGCGCGCAAGGCGTGCTTCATGCCCAGCAGGGTGCCGACCACATTGACGTCGAACATGCGGCGCAGGCTGTCCGCCTCGACCTCGGTCACCAGCGCGGTGATCTCGATGCCGGCGTTGTTGATGAGGATGTCGAAGCCACCCAGTTCCTTGATGGTGGCCGCGACGGCACGCTCCCAATCCGGCTCCTGCGTCACGTCCATGTGCACGAAGCCGGCCTGCCCGCCCGCCGCACGCAAGGATGCCGCGATTTCGCGGCCCTCTGCATCGAGCAGGTCGCCCACCATCACCGCGGCACCCGCCCGGGCCAGCGCCTGCGCCATGCCGGCCCCCAGGCCGCGTGCGCCACCCGTCACCAGGGCGCATCGGCCCGCCAGGTTGTAGCTCGTCATGTTGTCTCCTGATAGTTGATCTTGACAATTGTCAGAATAAATTTGGACAACTGTCATAAGAATAGGGGTTTGTACCCATCGGGTGCCGTGGTGCTGTGCTATCTTTGCCGGCACCATGCGTGCACCGAAGATTCCCGTCGACAAGTTCGAGCAGCGGCGCGCCGAGCTGGGCGAGGCCACGCTGCAGACACTGGCCGCGCTCGGCTATGCCCGCACCAGCCTGCGCGAGATCGCGCAGAACTCGGCGTATTCGCACGGCGTGCTGCACTACTACTTCAAGGACAAGACCGACCTGATCCTGTGCAGCGTGCGCCAGTACAAGGCGCGCTGCATCACGCGCTACGACCGCATCGTGGCCGAGGCCCGGGATGCCGACGGGCTACTGCAGGGCTTCCTGAGCACGCTGGGTGAAACGCTGAGCACCGAGGCGCCCCTGCACCGCCTGTGGTACGACCTGCGTTCGCAGGCCATGTTCGAGGCCGCGTTCCGCGACGACGTGGCGAAGATCGACAAGGGCCTGGAGAAGATGATCTGGAACGTGGTGGCACGGCTGGCCGAACTGCGTGGCGGTCCCGCGCCTGCGCAGTTGAGCCCGTCGGTGGCCTACGCGGCCATCGATGGCTTGTTCCAGCAGGCGCTGCTCTCGCACCTGGCCCGTGATCCCAAGGCGATCGCTGCGATGCAGCGCGATGTCGCCGCGCTGCTGCAACTGCTCTTGCCCGCGCCTGCGGCCCGCGCCACGAAGCGGCGCACCACCAACAGGGTCCGCGCGCGCGCATCCGCGCCGGCCTGACGCGGAGCCGGCGGGCTCAGCCGCGCACTTCGCCCTCGCCCAGCACCACGTACTTGAGCGAGGTCAGCCCCTCCACGCCCACCGGGCCGCGGGCGTGGAACTTGTCGGTGGAAATGCCGATTTCGGCGCCGAGGCCGAACTCGAAACCGTCGGCGAAGCGGGTGCTCGCATTCACCATGACGCTGGCCGAATCCACTTCGCGCAGGAAACGCTGGGCGTGCACGTGGTCGGTGGTGAGGATGGCATCGGTGTGGTGCGACGAGTAGCGGTTGATGTGGGCAATGGCCTCGTCCACGCCCGCCACCACCTTGATGCTGATGACCGGCGCGAGGTATTCCTCCGACCAGTCGGCCTCGGTCGCGTCCTTCAGGTTCGCGCCCTTCAGCACCGACAGGATCGCCCGGCTCTCGGCGCAGACGCGCATCTCCACACCCTTGGCCGCGAAGACCGCGCCGATCTTCGGCAGGAATTCGGCCGCCACGCCGCGCGCCACCAGCAGGCTCTCGGTGGCGTTGCAGGGGCTGTACTTCTGGGTCTTGGCGTTGTCGGTCACCTTCACCGCCAGCGCGAGGTCGCAGGGCTTGTCCACGTAGGTGTGGCAGTTGCCGTCCAGGTGCTTGATCACGGGCACCTTGGCCTCGGCGCTGATGCGCTCGATCAGGCCCTTGCCGCCACGCGGAATGATCACGTCCACGTACTGCGGCATGGCGATGAGCTGGCCCACGGCGGCGCGGTCGGTGGTGGGCACGAGCTGCACCG
>CAZFOT010000206.1:0-6151 GCA_964520365.1 uncultured Hydrogenophaga sp. | reverse complement strand
ATCAGGGCGTTGGCCGCTTCCAGGCCGAGCAGGCCGCCGCCGATGACCACCGCGTGCTTGTACTTCGCCGCCGCGTCGATCATGGCCTGCGTGTCGGCGATGTCGCGGTAGGCGAGCACGCCCTCGAGGTCCTTGCCCGGGATGGGCAGGATGAACGGGTTGGAGCCCGTGGCCATGATGAGGCGGTCGTAGGGCGCTTCCACCGTCGCCCCGTCCGCGTTCACCCCGCGCACCACGCGCCTGACGCGGTCCACTTCGGTGACGCTTACCCCCGCGTGCAGGGTGATGCCGTTGTCGCGGTACCAGGCCCAGTCGTTGAGCACGATCTCGTCGAGCGTCTGCTCGCCCGCGAGCACCGGCGAGAGCAGGATGCGGTTGTAGTTCGGGTGCGGCTCGGCGCCGAAGACCGTGATGTCGTAGAGGTCCGGGGCGATCTTGAGCAGTTCCTCGATCGTGCGCACACCGGCCATGCCGTTGCCGATCAGCACCAGGTTGGCTTTTTTCATCGTGGCGGCTCCATTCGTTGAATTGCTGAGGTGGCCAGGCCGCGCGCGCGAAAAAGCGCAGGCATGCCTGAACACGGTGTTGGGTAGGGAATACGATCGGGCCGACGGAACCGTCGGCGCCAGACAGGGCTTCGTTGCCGTCTGGACACATCGCGCACGCCGTTGTGCGCGCAACCCCCGGCGCTGGGCCAGGGCGGACGCGCCGTTGCGTCCGGCACGTTTCAAGCAATACGCGTGCCATGTTTTTGAAGGTGGGCGAACGGCCCGGCTTCAGGCATGCTCCAGTGCTGGGTGCGCCGCGAGCTGGCGCGTGAGGTGTTTTACAAGTGATTGATCTGTATGAGTTTTTCGGTGGTTTTGTGGTGTGAGGCGGCATCCCGGCAAGCCCTGGTGGGCGACCTGGAGGCCGCGGGTGCCCAGGTGCTGGCGGCGGTGGATGCCGGCGATTCGCTGGTGCAAAGCGTGGTGCGCCACGCACCAAATCTGGTGGTTGCGCAGGTCGCATCGCCCGGCGATGCACTGTTCGAAGCCACGCGGGCGCTGGCCGAAGCGGCGCCCCTGCCGGTGCTGGTGTTCACCGCCGACGCCGATGCCGCGCACATCGGGCGCGCCGCGGAATCGGGCGTGCACGGCTATGTGGTCAACGGCTACGGCGCGCAGCGCCTGCGCCCGCTCATGCAACTGGCGCAAGCCCGCTTCCGGCGCGAGCAGGCCTTGCTGGAAGCGCTGCGCGACGTGACCACGCGGTTCGAGGAGCGCAAGGCCGTGGAGCGGGCAAAAGGCATCCTCATGAACGCGCGCCAGGTGTCCGACGAAGACGCCTTCCATCTCCTTCGCACCGCGGCCATGCACAGCAACCAGCGCCTGGGGCAGGTGGCGGGGCACATCATCGAGTCGGCGCGCTTCGCCCAGGGCGTGAACCGCTCGGGGCAACTGCGCATGCTCTCGCAGCGCCTGGTCAAGCACTGGCTGCTGCGCCTGGCCGGTGTGCAGGCGGCCACGCACCTGACGCTGCAGAACGAATCGACCGAGCGCATCGACGCCAATCTGAAGCTGCTGGGCAAGCAACTGTCCGAACCCGTGTCCGGTGAGCTGCTGGCCCAGGTGGTGGATACCTGGAAGGCATTGAAGAAAGCCCTCAAGAGCGAACCGGCGCTCGACAGGCTGGCGCCCATCGATGCGCTGGCCGAGCGCTTGCTGCAAGACGCCGAGCGTCTCACCGCCAACCTGGAGAGCGCCGGCAGCGTGGTGCCGCTGCGCACGCTCAACATGGCCGGGCGCCAGCGCATGCTGTCGCAGCGCTTCGCCAAGTCCGCGCTGCTGGCGGTGCTTGAAACCGGCGATGCCCGGCTGCGCAACCAGGCCGCGATGGAGGCCGCGCGCCGGGCGTTCGAGCAAGGACTGACCGATCTGAACGGACTGCCCTTGTCCAGCCCCGACATCCGCCGCACGCTGGAATCCGCCGCGCAGGACTGGCAACAGGTGCTGGCCGGCGCCGACCACCTGCACCGCCCCGGCGGGCGCGACCGCATGCTGCGCCTGGAGAGCCTGGCCGCCGCGAGCGAGCGCCTGCTCGACGACTTCGAGCAACTGTCGGTCCAGTACGAGCACAGCATGCAGGTGCTGATGGGCTGACGCATGGCTTTTCACGTTGACATCGGCTTCGTCTGCCAGCCCGGCCGAAAGGCGCCGAACGAGGACTTCTGCGCCGCCATGCTGCCGCCCGTGGGTCAGGAGGACATGGGCCCCATCGTCGCCATCGCGGACGGCGTGAGCGCCGGCGGCATGGGTGCCGAGGCGGCGCGCACCACCGTGAACAGCCTGGTGCGCGGCTACCACGACACGCCGGAGACCTGGGACACCACGGTGGCGCTGGACCGCGTCATCGGCGCCCAGAACACCTGGCTGGCCGGGCTGAACCGCCGCCGCCGGCCCGCCCTGGGCCTGACCACGCTCACCGCTCTGGTGCTGCGCGGCCAGTCCTACACCGTGGCCCATGTGGGCGATTCGCGCTGCTACCTGCTGCGCGAGGGCCAGACGCTGCTGCTCACGCACGACCACGTCGTCAACCATCCCGACATGCGCCACCAGTTGCTGCGCGCCGTCGGCCTGGAAGACCACGTCGTCGTGGACTATCTGCAAGGCGATCTGCAGGTGGGCGACACCTTCGTCATGCTCACCGACGGCGTGCACGGCGCGCTGCCCGAGCGGCTGCTGGCCGGATGCGTGGCGCCATCCGCCGATGCTGGCGGCGCCCAGCCCGCCGCCGAACGCCTGGTGGCCGAAGCCCTGGCCGCAGGCAGCCAGGACAACGTCACCGCCCTGGTGGTGCGCGTGCTCGATCTGCAAGACCCCAACCTGCAGGACGCCAGCCGTGCGGCACAGAGCCTGCCGGTGCCGCCGAAGCTCAAGGTGGGTGACAGTGTCGACGGCTTCACCGTCACCGCCACCGTGGCCGACAACGGCATCCACCTGCTGTACCAGGTGCGCGACCCGGCGAGCCAGGTGCTGTACGCCCTGAAAACCCTGCACCCGGCGCGCGCGCACGACCCGGACGAGCGGGCCATGCTGGCTCATGAAGCCTGGCTGGCCAGGCGCATGCAGTCCTCGCGCGCGGCCGGCCACCTGGTGGCGGCGCACGACCCCTTGCCCAACCGCCAGCCGCGCACCGCCTGCTACCTGCTGTACGACTGGCACGGCGGTGAAACCCTGCAGCAGTTGCTGGACCGGCAGCACAGGCTCGGGCCGGTGCGCTCCATCAGCGCCGCCATGCAGGCCCTGCGCGTGCTCGGCCTGCTGCATCGCCAGGGCGTGATCCACCGCGACATCAAGCCCGCCAACCTGCACCTGGGCGACGACGGCGTGCTGCGCGTGCTCGACCTGGGCGTGGCCCTGAGCGGGCGCGAGCCGCAAAGCATGCGCCGCCTGCACGCCGGCACGCCCAGTTTCGTGAACCCCGAGCAGTGGGGCCACCATGGCAAGGCCCATGCCGGCGGCGCGGGCGACCCCGAACCCGAGTTGCCCGACGCCCAGAGCGACCTGTTCGCCCTTGGCGTCACCCTGTACCAGTTGCTCACCGGCAAGCTGCCGTACGGCGAAGTGCTGCCCTATCAGGTGGGCCGCTACTACCGCGACCCCACACCCGCCAGCCGGCACAACCCCGAGGTTCCCATCTGGCTCGACCACGTGGTGCGGAAGGCCGTGGCGCGCGACAAGGCGCTGCGCTTCGAGACCGCCGAAGAGTTCCTGCTGGCCCTGGAACGCGGCGCCTCCCGCCCGCTCACCGTGCCCCCGGCATCGGCCCTGCTGCAGCGCGACCCGACCATGCCGTGGAAGCTGTTGCTGGGCTTGAGCGCGCTGCTCAATGTGCTGCTGGTGTGCTGGTTGCTGTTCCTGCCGAAGTAGGGGGGTGGCAGGAGGGCTTTCGTGGGCGGCTCCCCGGGCTCGCGACCCCATCGGCCGGTGGTTGCAAGCGACATTGCATGCACTTTGATAAAATGCATGCGATGAAGGTATTCAGAGGAGTGATCGCTATGGCCATGCTGACAGTTCGCAATCTCACCGAGGAGGTGCACCGTGCCCTGCGCGTTCGTGCTGCCCAGCACGGCCAGAGCATGGAGGCCGAGGTGCGTGAGATTCTTGAAGCTGCGATCAGCCCCAAGGGGCGCGTGAAGCTGGGTTCGCTGCTGGCCGACATGGGCCGCCAAGCCAGATTGAGCGATGAAGAGTTCGCTGTGTTCGAGCAGGTGCGCGACAAGGCTCCCTCTCGCCCGGTGAGCTTCGAATGATCCTGCTGGATACCAATGTGGTTTCGGAGCCCCTTCGCCAGGCTCCCGAACTTCGCGTGATCGAGTGGATCGATGCCCAGGCGATGGAGACGCTGTTTCTCTCCGCCATCACGGTGGCGGAGTTGCGTGCGGGCGTGGCGCTGCTTCCGGCTGGCAAGCGGCGCTCGGGGTTGCAGGAAAACATCGAAAAGCGCGTGCTGCCCCTTTTCGCCGGCCGCGTGCTGCCTTTTGACTTGGCCTGCACGCAGGCCTATGCGGCGCTGATGGCGAAGGCCCGTACCGCTGGCTTGGCCATTGCCACGGCCGATGGCTACATCGCAGCCATCGCAGCAGCCAATGGGTTCACTGTCGCCACCCGAGACACCAGCCCCTTCGAGGCGGCGGGCGTGGCCGTCATCAACCCGTGGGGGAAGATGTGAGCGTGCGCAGGCGGGAGTTTCCTGTCAAACACGAGCGCCCACGACATGCGCTACCTGAGCGCCCACTTCATAGAACGCCTCCCTGGCCGTCTTGAAACTGGCAGGCTCGACGTCCGTGACGGGCAGGGAAAGGTCCGATTCGGTGATCTCGCCCGTGATCAACCGGGCCAGGTCGCGGCCGAATGCCGTGCCGGGCGCGATGCCGCGTCCGTTGTAGCCGCTGAACGCCAGCGTGTGGCGAGCCAGGCGGTGGAAGCGCGGCAGCGCGTTGGCGGTCATGCCGATCGAGCCGTGCCATTCGTATTCGAAGTCCACCCCCTTGAGTTGAGGAAACAGCTTCGCCAGGGCGCGGCGCCCCCAGTTGCGGTGAATGGCTGTTCCCGTTCCGCGCAGGGCGCCGACGCTGCCGAAGATCAGGCGCCCCGCGCGGTCCATCCGGAACGAGGAGAGCACCTGGCGCGTGTCCCAGGCCCCTTGCCGCTCGGGCAGGATGGTGCTGGCGATCTCCGGTGGCAGGGGCGCGGTGGCCAGGTTGAAGTACGGCAGGCGCACGAGTTCTTCGCCCAGTGGTGACCAGGGACCCACCGATCGCGTGTAGGCGTTGGTGGCCACGATCACCCACCGGGCGGCCACCCAACCGCCCGTGGCCGTGCCGACGCGCCAGGTGCCGCCGGCATCCTCCACCGCATGGACGGGCGAGCGGGTATACAGCCGGGCGCCTTCCGCCACCGCAGCGCTGGCCAGACCACGCGCATAGGCCAGGGGCTGGACCGTTCCCGCCCGAAGGTCCAGCAGGGCGCCCGCATAGGCATGGGTTCCCAGCTTCTGTGCGGTCTCCTCGGCCGAGAGCAGCCGCACGGGCGCACCCCGGTCCTGCCATTGCCGAGCGCGGCTTTTCAGTTCATTCAGCCCCTGCTGGTTCGGCGCGCAGTGCAGCGTGCCGTTGCGCACGGGCTGGCAATCCATGCCGTAGCGCTGCACCAGCTCGAACACCATGGACGGCGCGTTGCCGAGCTGATCGAGCAGGCGCTCGCCGTGCGTGTCGCCCAGCGCGCCCGGCAGCGCCGAAGGCATGACCCACATGCCCGCGTTGACCAGGCCGACGTTGCGCCCGGAGCCCCCGAAGCCGACATCGACGCCTTCCAGCACCACGACCGACACGCCACTGCGGGCCAGGTGCAGCGCGGCCGACAGCCCGGTGAATCCGGCACCGACCACCGCGACATCGGCACTGACCGACGATGTCAGCGGCGGGGTGTGAGGCGCAGGGGGTGCGGAGGCTTCCCAGAGCCCGTGCGAACGCGGGTCGTGGTTCATGCTTCCAGTGGTGCTACCGGATTGTGCGAACCGCAACGCGTGCAGCAGTCCAGTCCAGGGACACCGAGGAACCGGCTTCGCCGGGCCTCTGGTGTCGCCCCCCTTCCAGGGGGGTGGCGCC
>CAZFOT010000205.1:5777-6209 GCA_964520365.1 uncultured Hydrogenophaga sp. | reverse complement strand
GGCGCGCCGGGGCGAGTCGCTCAACATCCTGGGCGCTACCAGCGGCGACACCGGCAGCGCGGCCGAATACGCCATGCGGGGCAAGCGCGGGGTGCGCGTGTTCATGCTCAGCCCGCACGGGCGCATGAGCCCGTTCCAGCAGGCCCAGATGTTCAGCCTGATGGATCAGAACATCCACAACATCGCCATCGAGGGCGTGTTCGACGATTGCCAGGACATCGTCAAGGAGGTCAGCAACGACCTGACCTTCAAGCGCGCCTACAAGATCGGCACGGTGAACTCGATCAACTGGGCGCGGCTGCTGGCGCAGGTCGTCTACTACTTCGCCGGTTATTTCCAGGCGACGGATGATGCCCCCACGCTCCCCGCTGCGCGTGGTTCGCTGCCCCCCGAGGGGGCTGATTCGCCTTGGGGCGGCCCGGCGGCGAATCG
>CAZFOT010000205.1:0-5767 GCA_964520365.1 uncultured Hydrogenophaga sp. | reverse complement strand
ACTTCGCGGGCTACTTCCAGGCGACCACGAAGGATGACGAGAAGGTCTCGTTCACCGTGCCCAGCGGCAACTTCGGCAACGTCTGCGCCGGCCACGTGGCGCGCCAGATGGGCCTGCCGATCGACCGGCTGGTGGTGGCGACCAACGAGAACGACGTGCTCGACGAATTCTTCCGCACCGGGGTGTACCGCGTGCGCGCCAGCGCCGACACGCACGAAACGTCCAGCCCGTCCATGGACATCTCCAAGGCCAGCAACTTCGAGCGCTTCGTGTTCGACCTCGTGGGGTGCGACGGCGCGCGGGTGCAGGCCCTGTTCGGCGACGCGCTGGGCCGCGAGGGGCATTTCGACCTGGGCGCCGACCCTGTTTTCCCGCAGGCGGCCGACCGCTATGGGTTCCGCAGCGGAAAGAGCACGCACGCCGACCGTTTGACAACCATCCGCGATGTGTTCGACCGCTTCGGCGTGATGATCGACACCCACACCGCCGACGGCGTGAAGGTCGCGCGCGAGCACCTGGACTCTTCGGTGCCCATGATCGTTCTGGAGACCGCCTTGCCGATCAAGTTCGCCGAAACCATCGTCGAGGCGCTGGGGCGGCACCCCGAGCGGCCGGCGCGGTTCGAGGGCATCGAGGCGCTGCCGAAACGGGTTCGGGTGATGCCGGCCAGCACGGCATCGGTGAAGGACCACATCGTCCGGCATTGCCCCGGACCGCAAGAGGCCGGGTCCGAGGGTTTGCCATGACCGCCGCAGCGAAACCCCGCAAGCCCTTGATGGATCTGGACCTCGCGCTCGCCGATCTGCTGGGGCGCGTGCGCCCGCTCGAAGGCACCGAGGAGCTTGCCACGTTCGACGCCGACCACCGCGTGCTGGCCGAGGACCTCGTCTCTTCCCTGCAGGTGCCGCCCTGCGACAACTCGGCCATGGACGGCTACGCGGTGCGCCGCGCCGACGTGGCCGCCCCCGGGGTGGTGCTGCCGGTGTCCCAGCGGATTCCCGCCGGGCATCCGGCCAGCCCGCTGCGCGAGGGCACTTGCGCCCGCGTCTTCACGGGCGCGCCGATACCACCGGGCGCGGATGCGGTGGTCATGCAGGAGGATACGGAGGAGGTCGGCGGCAACATCCATGGCGTGCGCATCCACGCGGTGCCGCAAGCGGGGCAGTGGGTGCGGCGCGCCGGCGAGGACGTGGCGCTCGGATCGGTGGCGCTGGCCCGTGGCGAGCGGCTCTCGCCCGCCAGCCTGGGCCTGGCCGCCAGCCTGGGACGGGCGCGCCTGGCCGTGGTGGCGCGGCCGCGGGTGGCGCTGTTCTCCACCGGCGACGAACTGGTCATGCCCGGCGACGTGCCGCCCGAGGCCATGCCGCCCGGGGCGATCTACAACTCGAACCGCTTCTTCCTGCGGGCCTTGCTGCACCGCATGGGTTGCGAGGTGAGCGACCTCGGCATCGTGCCGGACCGCCGCGACGCCACCGTGGCCGCGCTCCGGTCGGCGGCCGACTATCACGATCTCATCCTCACCAGCGGCGGTGTGTCGGTGGGCGAGGAAGACCACATCAAGCCTTCCGTGCAGCAGCTGGGTTCGCTCGATCTCTGGCAGATCGCCATGAAGCCCGGCAAGCCGTTCGCCTACGGGACCGTGCGGCGCGACGCGGGCGCGGCAACCGCCGAAGCCTGTCATTTCATCGGATTGCCGGGCAATCCCGTGTCGAGTTTCGCGACCTTCCTGCTGCTGGTGCGCCCCTTCCTGCTCAAGCTGCAGGGGGTGGCGCCACCGGCCTGGCAGGCACCGCCGCGGCCGGTCCGGCTGCCCGCGCACTTCGACTGGCCGCGCGCCGACAAGCGCCGCGAATTCCTGCGCGTGCGGCGCAACGCCGCCGGTGGCCTCGATCTGTTTCCCAACCAGAACTCGAGCGTGCTGACCTCCACCGTGTGGGCCGATGGACTGGTGGACAACCCGGCCGGCACCCCCATTGCCCGGGGCGATCTGGTGAACTACCTTTCGTTGTCGGAGCTGCTGGCATGAAGTTGCACCTGCGCTATTTCGCCGCCATCCGCGAGGCGCTGGGCACGGACGCCGAGGTGATCGAGACCGGCGCGCGCACCTTGGCCGATCTGCGTGACGAGCTGATCGCGCGGGGCGGCGCCCATGCCGAGGCGCTGGCGCGCGGGCGCGCGGTGCGCCTGGCGCTGAACCAGACCATGGCCGACGAATCGGCCGTGCTGGCAGCAGGCGACGAGGTGGCTTTCTTCCCGCCCGTGACGGGCGGTTGAGCGCCGCTGCCGGCCCGGTCAGAGGCGGTCCAGTTCGGCGAGCAGCCGGTTCGGCAACGTCAGCGCATCACGCCGCCAGGTCGCCGAAGGCGGCATCATCGGCGCACGCAGGGTGTCTTCGATTTCGCCCTGGCCAGCCAGCCAGGCCTTGACCGGTCCGGGGTTGGGCTGGGCGAATGCGGCCTCCACCAGGGGCGCCAGCCGAAGCCAGAGCGCGCGCGCCTGGGCCACCCGGCCTGCACGCAGCCATTCGATGACGCGGGCGAAATGGGCCGTGCACAGGTGCGCGCTGGCGGCGATGGCGCCGCTGCCGCCCTGTGCCAGCGTGGCGAAGATCTGGATGTCCTCGCCCGCGAGCACGTCGAGCCGGCCGTCGGCGATCAGAGCCAGCGTCTTGGCCGCGTCGCCGCCGCAGTCCTTGATGGCGCGGATGTTCGGATGCCCGGCCAGTGCGAGCAAGGTGTCGCGCTCCAGCACGGTGCCCGTGCGGTAGGGAATGTCATAGACGATCAACGGCACCGCCGAGGTGTCGGCGATCGCCTGGAACCAGTGCAGCGCGCCGGCCTGTCCGGGCCGGATGTAGTGGGGTGCCGGCACCAGCAACCCGGCCAGCAGCCCGGCCAGCGGCCGCTGCGCCAGCGTGCGCACCCACTGGAGCGTCTCGGGCAGGTGGTAGCCCGAGAGGCCCATCACCACGGGCAGGCCCGCGGCCGCCTCGGTGACGGTGTCGAGCAGGGCCATTTGCTCGTCGGCGCCGAGCGCGGCGGCTTCGCCGGTCGAGCCGCAGACCACCAGGCCGGCAATGCCGTCCGAGGCCAGGCGGCCAACGAGCCGGCGCGCGGCGCCGTGGTCGATGCGGCCGTCGCGAAACGGGGTGACGAGGGGAATCCACAGACCGTGGAAAGGGGGGGCGCAGGCAGACACAGGCAGTTTCCTTATCAGGTTGAGACCGAGGTCGGAACCGTGATCGGAATGCGCCGAGGCCGGGGAGGGGAGGGCTCCGTCGCTCATCCGAGCACGGAGCCGCAGCTCCGGTCAGATGAGCTGCAGTTTTTTCGCTTTGGCGGCCATGGCCACGCCGCAATCCGGGCCAGCGGCCTGGATGACGGGAGGGGTGGTGTGGGACGCCATGGCGCGCAGTATAGCCGCGCGCCGCGCATGCATCGCGCGGGCCCGGCCTCTGCCACAATGGCTGTCATGTCTGCCCTGCCGCCATTGCCTCGCCGCGTATCGATCCAGACCGGCGACTTCAGCCTCGAAGCCGAGGTGGCGGGCTTGCGTGCCGGCAACGCCGGCGTGGGTGCCGTCTGCGCCTTCGTGGGCACGGTCCGCGACCGCAACGAGGGGCAGGGCGTGAACACCCTGGAGCTCGAGCACTACCCTGGCATGACGGAAAAATCGATCGAAGCCATGATCGACGAGGCTTTCAAGCGCTTCGACCTCTTCGGCGCGCGCGTGATCCACCGCGTGGGCCTGCTGCAGCCGCTGGACCAGATCGTGCTCGTGGCCGTGACCTCGGCGCACCGGGGGGAGAGTTTCCAGGCCTGCGAATTCCTCATGGACTACCTCAAGACCCAGGCGCCTTTCTGGAAGAAGGAACAGACCCCGGAAGGCGCCCGCTGGGTGGATGCCCGTGTGAGCGACGATGCGGCCCTGCAACGCTGGGGCATCGCGGTGCAGAACGCATGATGGACAGAGGCCGGGACGTGGAAACCAACGCCGCCGGGTCCATTGCCTTGCCGCTTTCCGACGCGGAGGTGGCCAGCATCGAGCAGGCCACGCTGGACGCGGTGGTGCCCGACCGGATGGAGCGGATGCCCGGGTGGCTGCTGCCGGTGTTCGACGGCACGGTGGGCCGTGCACGCTCGGCGGTGCCCTTGCAGCACAGCCGGTCCGATCCTTCGCAGATCGAGGTGATCGCGCAGCGCTACCGGGAACTGGGTTTCGCTCCCGCGTTCCGGTTGCCCGACGTGCCGGCATTCGGCGCTTTTCATGAACGCCTGCGCCACCTCGGCTTCGTGCCGGAGCAGCCTTCGCTGACCCTGGTGGGCGATGTGGACAAGCTCCTGCGGCTGCACGACGGCCCCCTGGGCGAGTTGCAACCGGTGCCGGATGCGCAGTGGATGGCCATGTTTCTCGGGCCTGGCCTGGACCCTGTCGATGGCGCCAGTCGGTCGCGTGCGCTCAGCCGCGCGAAACACACGCTGTTCGCCAGCGTGCGCGAGTCGGGCCGTACCGTGGCGTCGGGCGCGGCGGCGTTCGGCCATGGCTGGCTGAGCGTGCACGGCATGCGCACCGCCGAGCCCTACCGTGGGCAGGGGTTGGCGCGGCGGGTGCTGGCGACCATGGCGCACGAGGCCCGGCGGCGCGGCCTGGGCAGGCTCTTTCTGCAGGTCGATGCCGGCAATGCGCCGGCGCTGGCGCTGTACCGGCGCGCCGGCATGGTGACCGCCTGGCCCTACGGTTACTGGCGGCCCGCAGGCTGAGCACGCCGGGCTTGACCTGGGTCAACGCTCCGGGTGCCGGGTCGCGCGCACGGCCCGGCTGTGCTTGAAAACGACCCGATCAGCGCCAGATAGCCCGTAATCAACTTTTCCGGAGTGCCTTGGCATGCGACTCGACAAACTCACCACCAAATTCCAGGAAGCCCTGAGCGAAGCCCAGACGCTGGCCCTGGGCAACGACAACGCCTACATCGAACCGGCCCACCTGCTGCTGGCCATGCTGCGCCAGCCGGACGGTCCGCAGTCCCTGCTGCAGCGCGCCGGCGTGAACGTGGCCGGCCTGACCAAGGCGGCCGAGGCCGCCGTGAAGCGCCTGCCCGAAGTGCAGGGGCAGGACCAGGTGCAGGTGGGCCAGGAGCTCGGCAAGCTGCTGCAGGCCACGGAAAAGGAAGCCATCAAGCGCGGCGACCAGTTCGTTGCCAGCGAACTGTTCCTGCTGGCGGTGGCCGATGTCAAGGGCGAACTGGGCCGGTTGGCGAACGAGAACGGGCTGTCGCGCAAAAGCCTGGAAAGCGCCATCGATGCGGTGCGCGGCGGCCAGAAGATGGACAGCCCCGAGGCCGAAGGGCAGCGCGAGGCGCTCAAGAAATACACGCTCGACCTGACCGAGCGCGCCCGCGCCGGCAAGCTCGACCCGGTGATCGGCCGCGACGACGAGATCCGCCGCGCCATCCAGGTGCTGCAGCGGCGCAGCAAGAACAACCCGGTGCTGATCGGCGAGCCGGGCGTGGGCAAGACCGCCATCGTCGAAGGCCTGGCCCAGCGCATCGTCAACGGCGAGGTGCCCGAGAGCCTGCGCGAGAAGCGCGTGCTGGTGCTGGACATGGCCGGGCTGCTGGCCGGCGCGAAGTTCCGTGGCGAATTCGAGGAGCGCCTGAAGTCGGTCCTGAAGGAGGTCTCCCAGGACGAAGGGCGCATCATCCTGTTCATCGACGAGATCCACACCATGGTCGGCGCCGGCAAGGCCGAGGGTGCCATCGACGCGGGCA
>CAZFOT010000204.1:0-6220 GCA_964520365.1 uncultured Hydrogenophaga sp. | reverse complement strand
TGGTGAAGGTCATCTGGATCAGCTTGGAGCCCAGGTTGCGGCGGATGAGCGCGCGCTTGCCCGCCTTGAGCATGGGCTTGTGCACGTAGAACTCGTCAGGGTTCACCGCGCCCTGAACCACCGTCTCGCCCAGGCCGTAACTGGCGGTGATGAAGACCACGTCCTCGAACCCGCTTTCGGTGTCGATGGTGAACATGACGCCGGCCGCACCGGTGTCCGAGCGCACCATGCGCTGCACGCCGGCCGAGAGCGCCACGTCGGCATGGGCAAAGCCCTTGTGCACACGGTAGCTGATGGCGCGGTCGTTGTAGAGCGAGGCGAACACCTCGCGCGTCTTGTGCAGCACCTCGTCGATGCCATGCACGTTCAGGAAGGTCTCCTGCTGGCCGGCGAACGAGGCGTCGGGCAGGTCTTCGGCGGTGGCCGACGAGCGCACGGCAAACGTGGCCTTGTCGTCGCCGCCCACCAGCGTGGCAAACGCGTCGCGGATGGCTTTTTCCAGGTCGGCCGGGAACGGCTGGTTCTCGACCATGGCGCGGATCTCGGCGCCGGCCTCGGCCAGGGCGCGCACGTCCTCGGTGTCGAGCGCGTCCAGGCGCGCGTTGATGCGCTCGGTCAGGCCATCGTGTTTCAGGAATTCACGGAAAGCGTGCGCCGTGGTGGCAAAGCCGGTGGGCACCTTCACGCCGCTGGGCAGTTGCGAGATCATCTCGCCGAGGCTGGCGTTCTTGCCGCCGACGGCCTCGACGTCGCTCATTCTCAGGTGCTCGAAGGGGACGACCAGATCGGTCGCTCCAAACAGTTGGGACATGGAAAACTCCTCAAGGTTGAAAAACCGGGATTCCATGCGCCAGCGAGTGACCTGTTGTTCTGTTGTGGGTCTGGCACCGGGGCAGGGAAACAGATGCGGGCGGGCCGGCGGCTGGATAATGGCCCCGGCACAACACCCCGCATTGTAAGGACGGCGCCCCATGCCCAACAGAACGGTCTTCTTCATCTCGGACGGCACCGGCATCACGGCCGAAACCTTCGGCAATGCCATCCTGGCCCAGTTCGAAACCACCATGCGCCGGGTGCGGCTGCCCTTTCTGGACAGCGTGGACAAGGCCCACCAGGCGGTGCGCCAGATCAACCACACCGCCGAGATCGAGGGCAAGCGCCCGCTGGTGTTCACGACCGTGGTCAACATGGAGGTGCTGGCGGTGTTCCGCAGCCAGTGCCGGGGCGTGCTGCTGGACATGTTCGGCACCTTCGTCGCGCCGCTGGAGCATGAACTGGGCATCAAGTCCAACCACCGCGTGGGCCGCTTCTCGGACGCCTCCAAGAGCCAAGCCTACAACGACCGCATCGAGGCCATCAATTTCTCGCTCGCGCACGACGATGGGCAAAGCCACAAGGATCTGCAGGGCTCGGACGTGATCCTGGTGGGCGTGAGCCGCAGCGGCAAGACGCCGACCTCGCTGTACCTGGCGATGCAATACGGCCTGAAAGCGTCCAACTACCCGCTGATTCCGGAAGACTTCGAGCGCCGCCAGTTGCCGCCGGCGCTGGTGCCGCACCGCAAGAAGATCTTCGGCCTCACGATCGCGCCCGAGCGCCTGAGCGAAATCCGCAACGAGCGCCGCCCCAACTCGCGCTACGCCAACCTGGACAACTGCCGCATGGAGGTGAGCGAGGCCGAGGCCATGATGCGGCGCGAAGGCATCCGGTGGCTGTCGACCACGACCAAGTCGATCGAGGAAATCGCCACCACCATCCTGCAGGAGATCCGGCCCGAGCGGCTGGAATATTAGGGTCGGTTCACCCCGTTCTCCCGAAGTCGAAACCCCGTTGATCAGGCAGCAACCGCCTCGGCCGCAACGCTCACCACCGGCTGGCGGATGAGGTAGTCGAAGGCACTGAGGGCGGCCTTCGATCCGTCACTCGCGGCGATGACGATCTGCTTGTATGGCACCGTGGTGCAGTCGCCAGCAGCGAACACGCCAGGCAGGTTGGTGTGCCCCCTGGCGTCCACCTCGATCTCGCCGAAGCGGCTGAGTTCGACCGTGCCCTTGAGCCACTCGGTGTTGGGCACCAGGCCGATCTGCACGAACACGCCCTCGAGCTCGACGTGTTTCGCCTCGCCGCTGGCGCGGTCCTTGTACGACAGTCCGTTCACCTTGCCGTCCGCGCCGGTGATTTCGGTGGTCTGCGCGTTGACGTGGATGGTGACGTTGGGCAGGCTCTTGAGCTTGCTCACCAGCACCGCATCGGCCTTGAGCGCATCGGCGAATTCGATCAGGGTCACGTGCTGCACCAGGCCGGCCAGGTCGATCGCCGCCTCCACGCCCGAATTGCCGCCGCCGATCACGGCCACGCGCTTGCCCTTGAACAGGGGGCCATCGCAGTGCGGGCAGTAGGCCACGCCCTTGTTCTTGTACGCCTGCTCGCCCGGCACATTCACATTGCGCCAGCGCGCGCCGGTCGAGAGGATCACACTGCGGGCCTGCAGCGTGGCGCCATTGGCCAATTGCACACCCACCAGACCGCCAGGCTCGCTGGCGGGGATCAGCTTTTCCGCGCGCTGCAGGTTCATGATGTCCACCTCGTAGTGGCGCACCTGGGCTTCCAGCGCCGCGGCGAATTTCGGCCCGTCGGTCGCCAGCACCGAAATGTAGTTCTCGATGGCCATGGTGTCGTTCACCTGGCCGCCGAAACGCTCCGCTGCCACGCCCACGCGGATACCCTTGCGAGCGGCATACACCGCGGCGGCGGCACCGGCCGGCCCGCCGCCGACGATCAGCACGTCGAACGGGTCCTTGTCGCTGAGCCTGGCGGCTTCCCGGTCACCGGCACGGGTGTCGAGCCTGACCACGATCTCCTCGACGCTCATGCGGCCCGAGCCGAACACCTGGCCATTGAGGAACACCATGGGCACGGCCATGATCTCGCGATCGCTCACCTCCTGCTGGAAGGCGCCGCCTTCGATCACCACCGCCCTGACCTTCGGATTGACGATGGCCATGAGCGAAATCGCCTGCACCACGTCCGGGCAGTTGTGGCAGGTGAGCGACATGTAGACCTCGAAGCTGAAGTCGCCGTCCAGCGATTTGATCGAATCGATCACATCCTGCTCCACCTTCGGCGGATGGCCGCCGGTCCACAGCAGCGCCAGCACCAGCGAGGTGAACTCGTGGCCCAATGGCAGGCCAGCGAAACGCACCCCATCGGTCTCGCCTTCGCGGGCGATCACGAAAGAAGGCTTGCGGGCGTCGTTGCCCGACAGGTCGAGCGTGACCTTGTCCGACAGGCTGACGATGTCGTCGAGCAGGCCGCGCATCTCCACACCGGTGTCGCTGTCGTCCAGCGATGCGATCAACCGGATCGGCTGGCGCAGCATTCCCAGGTAGGTTTGCAGTTGCGATTTCAAGCTGGCGTCAAGCATGGCGGACTCCTTGAGAAGATGAAAAAGACGCACGGAACCAATGCCGCTGGTGCATGGACCTGCAGGCAAGCCCATGGGGCAGCGGAACTGCCCTCGATGTGAAAAGGGGAAGACGCGCCGCAAGCCGCGGCGCGGGGGGTCAGATTTTCCCGACGAGGTCCAGGGAAGGCGTCAGGGTCTTCTCACCCTCGTTCCACTTGGCCGGGCACACCTGGCCGGGGTTCTTGGCCACGTACTGGGCGGCCTTGAGCTTGCGCAGGGTTTCCTTGACGTCGCGGGCGATGGCGTTGTCGTGCACTTCCATCGTCTTGATCTCGCCCTCGGGGTTGATGATGAAGGTGCCGCGCAGGGCCAGGCCTTCTTCCTCGATGTGCACACCGAAGCCACGGGTCAGTTGGTGCGTCGGGTCGCCGATCAGGGGGAATCGGGCCTTGCCCACGGCAGGCGAGGTTTCGTGCCACACCTTGTGCGAGAAGTGGGTATCGGTGGTCACGATGTAGACCTCGGCACCGACCTTCTGGAACTCGGCGTAGTTGTCGGCTGCGTCCTCCACTTCGGTCGGGCAGTTGAAGGTGAAGGCCGCGGGCATGAAGATCAGCACCGACCATTTGCCTTGCAGATCCTTCTCGCTCACCTCGATGAACTTGCCTTGCTTGAAGGCCTGGGCCTTGAACGGCTGGACTTTGGTATTGATCAGGGAAAGCGCGTTGATGATGGACATGGTGTTTCCTTGCTGTGAGGTTGAAGAAGTGGTTGGATTCGTCGGATGCGACAGGCATATCATAGTCGATAACTATCGATTTTTTACATTGATAGCCTCTATGCAGCGCATAGTTTTTGTTGCCATGCAGCATGCCGGCATGATCGTAGTGGATTTTGTTTTTTCATAGCTGCCGACCCTGGTCCACTGGTCATGGCAGGCAAGGCGCAGGCCCCATCAGCGCGGTTGTATGCTGCAACGCGACATGATTTTAGTGAATGCGAAGCATTATCGTTTATACTCTTGAACGATTCACGGATCCGGATCGCGACCAGGAAAGGAGCCACCATGCTGTCGGGAGTCACAATGTTGGGCATCAGTCTCATTGCGGTATTGGCGGCTTTATGGTGGGTCTTTCACAACTGAGGGCGGGCGACCTGACCCCCCTCTTCCGGCGACAACCTTCCATCCGCTTCTGCGCCCCATGACTTCCTCTTCCGCCGCGCTTTCGTCTCGCCTGCCCCACATGAGCCATTCCCCGCCACGCCATCTCTCGCGCCGCGCCGGCATCGTCGCCGCCGTGATCGGCATGCACGGACTGGGCCTGTGGGCCATGCAGAGCGGCCTGCTGGTCCGCGCGGTCGAACTCATCATCCCGGTCCAGCTCGTGGCCGACCTGATCGAAGCGCCCCAACCCGAAATCGTGCCGGCGCCGCCCCCACCGCCGCCGCCGCGCCCGGTGGTTCAGCAGCCCAAGCCCCGCCCCGCGCCGGCACCGCCACCCGTGCCGATCGCCATCGCGGACCCGACCCCCGTGCCCGAGGCGCCCGTCGGCGTCATCGCCCCCCCACCAGCCCCGATCGTGGAAGAACCCCCGGTCGTGGTCGAGGCGCCCGCGCCACCGGCCCCACCGCCGCGCATCGAACTGCCGTCCAGCAACGCGGACTACCTGAACAACCCGCCACCGCCCTACCCCGCGCTGTCCCGGCGCCTGGGCGAACAGGGCAGCGTGGTGGTTCGCGTCTTCATCGACACCCAGGGCGCGGCCACCCGGGCCGAAATCCGACGCTCCAGTGGCTACGAGCGGCTGGATCAGACCGCGCTGCAAACGGTTCAACGCTGGCGCTACGTGCCCGGCCGGCGCAACGGCGTGCCGGAAGCCATGTGGTTCAACGTGCCCATCAACTTCGTTCTCGAATAGACCTTCTCAGGAGCTCACACATCATGGAATCACAACTCGCCAGCACGGGCCTGCTTCACGTATGGTCCCAAGGTGACTGGGTCACCCGCACCGTTGCCCTGGTGCTGCTGGGCATGTCCCTGGCCACCTGGGTCATCCTTCTCTGGAAGGCGCTGGACCAGCGCGCGCAGAGGGTCCAGGCCAAGGGGGTCGAGGGTTTCTGGCACAGCGCCGACTTCGCCGAGGGACTGGACAAGCTCGGCTCCGCCGAAGGCAACCCCTTCCGCGCCGTGGCACTGGAAGGCCGGGAAGCCGCCCGCCACATCCTGCACAAGGACGGCCGCACCGGCAGCCAGTTGCACGACAGCCTCGACGTCAGCGACTGGGTCGAGCGCTCGCTGCGCAAGAGCGTCGACGACTTCCAGGCGCGCGCCCAGGGCGGACTGTCCGTGCTCGCCTCGGTGGCGTCCACGGCACCTTTCGTGGGCCTGTTCGGCACGGTCTGGGGCATCTACCACGCGCTGCTGGGCATCGGTGCTGCCGGCCAGGTGAGCATCGACCAGGTGGCCGGACCGATCGGGGAGGCGCTCATCATGACCGCGCTCGGCCTGGTGGTTGCCATTCCCGCCGTGCTCGGCTACAACGCCCTGCTGCGGGGCAACAAGGGCATCCTGCACCAGCTCAACCGGTTCGCCCACGACCTGCATGCCTACTTCGTCACCGGCGCGCGCGTCACCGCCGGCGGCGACGGCAAGGTCCTGCCCATGAAAAAGGCCTGACGGCCCACGCCCCTTCAAGGAAAGCCAACCATGGCCATCGGAACCCAGGAAGACAGCGACAACATGCTGGGCGAGATCAACATGATCCCGTTCATCGACGTGATGCTCGTGCTGCTGATCATCTTCATCATCACCGT
>CAZFOT010000203.1:0-6263 GCA_964520365.1 uncultured Hydrogenophaga sp. | reverse complement strand
TAGCCCATGCCGGCGTCCTTGTAGATCAGGCGGCGGCTGGTCCAGCCTTCGGTGTCGACGTCGGCGGCGGTGCCCAGGATGTCATCGAGGTGTTTGACGATCATGTGTGTTTCCTTTTTTCTTTCGTGCGGTTTCGATGGTGTTCAGGCGGCCTGGCGCAGGTCCTGGCTCAGGACGGCGCGCAGGCTGGTTTCGATGATGTCGAGGCCTTGCAGCAGCTCGTCGTCCTTGATGGTCAGGCTGGGCAGCAGCTTGAGCACCTGGTCGTCGATGCCGGCGGTCTCGACGATCAGGCCGCGCTCGAAGCAGGCCTGGGAGATCCGGGACGCCAGGCCGGCATCGGAGAACTCCACGCCCTGGATGAGGCCGCGCCCGCGCACCTTGGCGTCCACGCCCTGCTTGCGCAGCATCTGGGCCAGCCGCTCCTGCACGATCGCGCCCTTGCGTCCCACGGCTTCCTGCAGCAGGCTGTTGCGCCAGTAGCCGAGCGCGGCGGTGGCCGTGACGAAGGCTGGGCAGTGGCCGCGGAAGGTGCCGTTGTGCTCGCCCGGTGCCCATTGGTCCAGTTCCGGCTTGATGAGCACCAGCGCCATCGGCAGGCCGTAGCCGGAGAGCGATTTCGACAACGTGACGATGTCGGGCACGATGCCGGCTTCCTCGAAGCTGAAGAAATGGCCGGTGCGGCCGCAGCCGACCTGGATGTCGTCCACGATGAGCACGATGCCGTGGCGCTGCGTGATCTCGCGCAGGCGGCGCAGCCAGTCCGCGCTGGCCACGTTCACGCCGCCCTCGGCCTGCACCGTCTCCAGGATCACGGCGGCGGGCAGGTCCATGCCGCTGCCGTTGTCCAGCAGCATGGACTCGAAGTAGTCCAGCGTGTCGGTGTCGGCGCCCATGTAGCCATCGAACGGCATGGATGCCGCGTGGCTCAGGCTCACGCCCGCGCCCGCGCGCTTGAAACCGTTGCCGGTGACGGCCAGCGAACCCAGCGTCATGCCGTGGAAGGCGTTGGTGAAGCCCACCACCAGCTCGCGCCCGGTGACCTTGCGCGCCAGCTTGAGCGCGGCTTCCACCGCGTTGGTGCCGGTGGGGCCGGGAAACTGGAGCTTGTAGGCCAGTCCGCGCGGCTGCAGGATCACTTCGTGGAAGCTCCGGATGAAGGCCGCCTTGGCCTCGCTGTACATGTCCAGCGTGTGCGTGATGCCGTCGCGCATCAGGTAGGCCATCAGGGCCTGCTTGATCTTGTCCGGGTTGTGGCCGTAGTTGAGCACGCCGGCGCCACAGAAGAAGTCGAGGTGGCGGCGGCCCTTGTCGTCGGTCATCCATGCGCCCTTGGCGGAGGTGAACACGGCGGGGAAGCTGCGGCAATAGCCGCGGACCTCGGATTCGTGTTCTTCAAAGATGTTCATGGGAGTCCTTTCCTTGTTGCAAGACCGGATGCGTCCGGCGATGTGCGTGGCCATGAGGCCGCGCGGCGGTGTGTCCATCAGATGGCGCGCGAGGGCTTGCCGCGCGCGAGCGGACCGATCCGCCAGAGCGGTTCGGCCGGATGCGCGTGCGCGAACAGGTCGGCTGTGAAATGCGGCCGCACTTCGCAGCCGGTGCGGTGTTCGCCAGCCAGGCGCCGGAACAGGGCCTGTGACGCGGCGTTGTCGTCGGCCACCGTGGCGGTGACCCATGTGCAGTGGGTGTTGGCCGGCAGCGCCAGCCAGGCCTGGAGCAGCCGAAGGCCCAGGCCCTTGCCGCGGTGCTCGGGCAGCACACCCACCTGCCACACGAACGCCGTCGCGGGTTCGCGCGGCGGGTGGTAGCCGATCACCAGGCCCACCGGCTCGCCGTCGTGCTCGGCGATCAGGCAGGTGTCGCCGAAATCGGTGGCCAGCAGCAGGTAGAAGTACTGCGAGTTCAGCTCCAGCGTGCCGGCCGCTTGCACCAGGCGCCACATGGCGGCGCCATCGGCCGGTCGCGCGGATCGAAAAACGAGGGGAAAGGAAGGGGTGAGCGTGGTCGAGCCTGAAAGGGTCATGCCATGGGTTGTTTGTGGTGAAGCCACGCGGCAACAATGCGCGCAACGGCTTCTGGCGAACGATCGGATCGCGCCGGCGAAGGCGGTGAAACCGATCGGTCGGCCCCGGTGAGGGACCTACAAAAGAACTCAAGCGACCCTTTGGCCGTTGAACGAAACAGGCGGCGCCCTCGCCCGTGAGGCGGGGCCATCGGCCTGTGGACCCAGGGCGGTCTTCACTGCCTGGTCCTTTTTCAGTCTAAACCGATACGTAGCAAGATGCAACCGGCTCCGCGCTGCAGGTGTCCGCTTGGCGCTTGACGCCGCTCAATCCCTTGCCGGAACAACTGCGCTAGGATGGACCTTCCTTCATTCGGCTCCGGGCGCGTTCGCGACCGGATGCCGGTTCCGTCACCGACCAGAGGAGATCGATCATGTTCAAGAAAATTCTCGTTCCCACGGATGGCTCGCACCTTGCCGCGGCGGCCGCCGAGACCGCCGTGCAACTGGCCAAGTCGCAGTCCGCGCAGATCGTGGGCGTGTACGTGATCGATCCGTTCCCCTACATCGGCATTGGCGACGCGTCCGCCGTGGGCCTGCAGGCCTACCTGGCCGAGGCCAAGGGCGCCGCCGGGCGCGCGCTGGAGGCGCTGGGCAAGGTGTGCGAGGCCTCGGGCGTGGCATTCGGGGGCGACACCATCGAGCGCAATGTGGTGTACGAGGGCATCCTCGAAACCGCCGAAGCCGAGGGTTGCGATCTCATCGTCATGGGTTCGCACGGCCGCCAGGGCGTCAAGGCCCTGATTCTCGGCAGCGTGGCGCAGAAGGTGCTCACGCACGCCAAGGTGCCCGTGCTGGTGGTGAAGGAAAAATAAGCGATAAGCGCATGCGGCGGCGCCAGGCCGCGTGCGCGAGGGCGGCCTCGCTCAGCGCCTGAAGCGCCCGCTGGCATCCACGATCGAGAGATCGGCGAAGTCCAGGCCGGTGTGGTTGCCGGGGCCGTAGCTCACGGTGAGGCCGCCCAGGTTGTGGTTGCGGATGCCCTCGAGAGCGTCGCGCAGGGTGACCGGGGTCGGGTTGGGGCCGGCGCGGCGAAGGCCTTCGACCAGCACCTTGGCCGCCGCATAGCCTTCCATCATGGCGGGCGACACACCTTCCATGCCCGCCGCCTTGGCCAGTTCCATGGCCTCCTTGATCAGCGGGTAGGACACCGAGCGTTCATTGGGGAAGACCTGCGTCACGATCACGCCGCGCGCGTGTTCGCCGAGTAGCCGGATGAAGCCCTCGGAGGCGTTGTTGGACAGCGTGACCACCTGCGCCCGAGAGCCTGCCGCGCGGATCGCCTTGACCGCGTTGGCCGTGTTGCCCGCGGAGGCGATCACCATCACCGCCTGAGCGTTGCTCGCGTGCACGCGCCTGGCAGGTTCGGTGTAGTCGGGTTTGTCGCGCGGGGCCTTCTCGTGCAGCACCGGTTCGAGCTTGGCCTTGGCGAAGCCCTTGAGCGCGCCGGCGGCCGAATCGGCGCCGAACGAGTCGTCGGTCTCGATCATCGCGATGCGGGTGATGCCGATGCTCGCCAGATGCTCGATGGCCTTGGCCGCTTCGCGCTGGTAGGTGGCGCGCACGTTGAACACCCAGGGGTGGACCGGTTGGTGCAGCACCATGGCGCCGGTGCTCGGCCCCACCAGCGGCACCTTGAGCTCGGTCAGGACGGGCAGCAGCGCCTGTGAATGAGGCGTGCCGCGGTTCAGGAACAGCGCCAGCACCTTCTGCTTCGTGATCAGTTCGCGCGCGACTTCGACCGTGACCTTGGGGTCGAACTTGTCGTCCACGGTGATCAGCTCGATCTTCTGGCCATTGACGCCGCCGCGCGCGTTGATGGTGTCGAAATACAGCTTGGCGCCCTCGTGGTTCTCCTTCACGCCGGCCGCCACCGACCCGCTGAACCCGGAGGGCATGCCCACCCGCAGTTGGGCCCAGGCCGGGGTCACGAAGCCCAGCAAAGCGGCCAGGCCGAGGGTGGCGAGGGCGGAAGGCGAAAGGATGCGAGTCTGTTTCATGGGATGTCTCCGGGATGGGCCGAGTCTATGCAGCGCGGCCCGGCGGGAAATTGTGGATATGACGTACACGCCGGGGACTTTGTCACGCGGCTCCGTAGAATCTTTGCGTCCCCCTCTGGAGCCCCCGCATGTCCGATGCCTTTCTGCCCGCCGAATTGCCCGCAGGCGCGATTTCACCCGTGTCCGGGGCCGATGGGTCCGGTCAACCGACGGAGGGTGGCTCCGGGCTGATCCGCATCCGGGGCGCGCGCCAGCACAACCTCAAAAACCTCGACCTCGACATCCGCACCGGCGAGCTCACCGTGGTGACGGGACCCAGTGGATCGGGCAAATCCAGCCTGGTGTTCGACACCTTGTTCGCCGAAGGCCAGCGCCGCTACGTGGAGACCTTCAGCGCCTACGCGCGCCAGTTCCTCGACCGCATGGACAAGCCGGCGGTGGACCGGGTGGACGGCGTGCCGCCGGCCATTGCGATCGACCAGACCAATCCGGTGCGCAGCTCGCGCTCCACGGTCGGCACCATGACGGAGCTCAACGACCATCTGAAGCTCCTGTTCGCGCGCGGCGCCGAGCTGTTCGACCGCGACACCGCGTCCCTGGTGCGGCACGACTCGCCCGAGTCGATCTTTGCCGAGTTGCAGGCGCGCGCCGTCGCCCATGGGGACCCCCGGCTGGTAGTGACTTTTCCGGTGGAACTGCCGGCGAGCACCACGCCCGCGGAGATCGAGCAGTGGCTCTCGGCCAGCGGCTACACGCGGGTGCAGGCCGAGCGCATCGTGCAGCGCGCCGCAGTGCCCGTGGACGACAAGGCCAAGAGCAAGACCAGCAAGGCCAAGGCCGCGCCCATGGAGTCGGTCAAGGTGCTCGACGTGGTGGCTGACCGCTTCCGCGTGAGCAGCACGGAGCCGGCCCGGGTGATGGAAGCCATCGAGGTCGGCTTGAAGCGCGGCAGTGGCAAGCTGATGGTCTATGCGCTGCGGGACGACGGTGGGCCGGAGATCTGGCGTTTTTCCACGGGCCTGCACTGCCCCGAGAGCGACATCCGCTACAGCGAGCCCACGCCCTCGATGTTCTCGTTCAACTCGGCGGTCGGCGCCTGCGAGGCCTGCCGCGGTTTCGGGCGCGTGATCGGGGTGGACTACGGCCTCGTGATCCCGAACGACAAGCTCACGCTGCGGGCCGGTGCGATCAAGGTGTTCCAGACGCCGGCGTGGAAGGAATGCCAGGACGACCTGATGCGCCACGCCGAGGCCGCCGGCATCCCGCGCGACACGCCCTGGGCCAAGCTCACGCCCGAGCAGCAGCATTGGGTGAAGGCCGGTTCGCCGCAGTGGAACGGCAAATGGAACCAGCAGTGGTATGGCGTGGGCCGCTTCTTCGAGTACCTGGAGAGCAAGGCCTACAAGATGCACATCCGCGTGCTGCTGTCCAAGTACCGCAGCTACACCGAATGCCCGAGCTGCCGCGGTGCGCGCCTGAAGACCGACAGCCTGCTCTGGCGCATCGGCAGCAAGGCCCAGGCCGATGCGGTGCTGCCCACCGAGAAGCGCTACATGCCGCAGGGTGTGAAGTGGAGCCGTGCGCAACTGGAAGCGCTACCGGGTCTGTGCCTGCACGATTTGATGCTGATGCCGCTGGACCGGCTGCGCGTGTTTTTTGCGAGCCTGGAGCCCTCACCCCAACCCTCTCCCGCCAGCGGGAGAGGGGGCAAGGCACGCGACGCCGGCAACGAGGGGAAGTTTCCCCCTCTCCCGCTGGCGGGAGAGGGCCGGGGTGAGGGCCAGCGCCAGGCCCTCAAGCTCCTGCTCGACGAAATCAACACCCGCATCCGCTACCTCTGCGAGGTCGGCATCGGCTACCTCACGCTGGACCGCCAGAGCCGCACGCTCAGCGGCGGCGAGGTGCAGCGCATCAACCTCACCACGGCGCTCGGCACCTCGCTGGTGAACACGCTGTTCGTGCTCGACGAGCCCAGCATCGGCCTGCACCCGCGCGACATGGCGCGCATCGTTGATGCCATGCTGCGCCTGCGCGACGCCGGCAACACGCTGGTGGTGGTGGAGCACGACCCGGCCGTGATGCTCGCGGCCGACCGCCTGATCGACATGGGCCCGGGCCCTGGCGAGCGCGGCGGGCAGATCGTGTTCGACGGCACGCCGGAGGCGATCCGCTCGGCCGACACGCTCACCGGCGCCTAC
>CAZFOT010000202.1:1269-6290 GCA_964520365.1 uncultured Hydrogenophaga sp. | reverse complement strand
CCCGAGATGCCGTCCCCCCTCCCAGCGCCGCAAAGCGGCGCGCAAGAGAGGGGGGGGAAGCCGCGTCAGCGGCGCAGGGGGGCGTCATCTAGAACGGCCGGCTGCCCGCCAGGCTGATGCGCTTGAGGACCCGCCGCTGGGCGGGGTCGAAAGCGGCGCGCGCGTGCAGCGTGGCCTGGTTGTCCCAGTAGACGATGTCGCCCACCTGCCAGCGGTGGGTGTAGGCGAAGCGCGGCTGCGCCAGGTGGCGGCGCAGCCGCTCGATCAGTGCCGCGCCGCGCTCGGGTGCCACGCCCACCAGCTCGACTTCGGTGGCGGCGTCCAGGAACAGCACCTTGCGGCCCGAGTCGGGGTGGGTGCGCATCAGCGGGTGCACCTCGAACGGCTCCAGCGGCTCGATGTCGGGCGTGCGGTACAGCGGCACCTTGCCGCCGGGCAGCGGGTGCAGGCGGCGCAGGAACGGGTTGTAGGTGATGAGCTGCAACCCGTCGATCTCGCGCTTCGTGGCCTCGTCGAGCGCGTCGTAGGCGCCGGCCATGTTGATCCAGGTCGTGTCGCCGCCCTGCGCGGGCACTTCCAGCGCATAGAGCAGCGAGCCGGACGAGGGCAGCGGTGTCCAGTGGTGGTCGCTGTGGGCGGCCAGTTCGTGGTTGCCCAGCACGCCGTCGTCCACGTTGGCCACCTTCACGATGTCGGGCGTGTTGCCGCCGTAGGGGTCCGAGGCCAGCACCGGCACGTTCGCGGGCGGCTGGAACACGCTGCCGAAGTACGTGGCCAGGCGCAGGAACTGCGCGTCGTCGAGCTGCTGCTGGCGCAGCACCAGGATGTGGCGCTCCAGCAGCGCGAGCTTGAGCGCGCGCACCTGCGCGCCGCTCAGGGGCTGGCGCGCGTCGATGCCCAGCGCCTCGGCGCCCAGGGGCGCGTTCAGCGACAGCACCGACCAACTGGCTTTGGCGGTGTTGGAGAGGGGTGTGGGCCGTTCGGCCAGCAGGGTCGTCATGGTGATGGACTCGTCGGATTAAAAAGAGGCGGCAGTGCCGGAATCAAAGAACGCAGCGCATGAAGTGCCTTCGTCCAGGGGCATCCAGGGTCCGGCTTTGCCGGCCCGAGATGCCGTCCCCCCTCCAAGCGCCCGAAGGGCGCGCCAGGGAGGGGGGAAGCCGCGCAGCGGCGCAGGGGGGTGTCCCATGTTCATGCCGCGCGTTGGGTCGCTTGTGCGTAGCGGCTTGGCGGGCGCTCCAGCCCCAGGTTCTCGCGCAGCGTGCCGCCTTCGTAGGCGGTGCGGAACAGGCCGCGCCGCTGCAGCTCGGGCACCACCAGGTCCACGAACTCGTCGAGCGACTGGGGCAGCACCGGCGGCATCACGTTGAAGCCGTCGGCCGCGCCGTTCTCGAACCACTCCTGCATGCGGTCGGCGATGGTCTCGGGCGTGCCGATCACGACCCAGTGGCCGCGCGCGCCGGCCAGGTATTCGTAGAGCTGGCGCACGGTGAATTTCTCGCGCCGCGCCAGCTCGATCACCACGTGGGCACGGCTGTTGATGCCCTTGGGCGGCTCGGGGTAGTAGGGCGGCGGCGCGTCCAGGTTCCAGCGGCGCAGGTCCTCGCCGGGCCAGAACGGCGCGATGGTGCCCAGCCCCACCGAGGGGTGGATGAGCGCCTGCAGCTCGGCCCACTTGGCCTGCGCCTCGGCCTCGGTGCGCCCGATCACCGGCGAGATGCCAGGCAGCACCAGCAACTGCTCGGGGCGGCGGCCGTACTTGCCCATGCGGCCTTTCACGTCCTTGTAGAAGGCCTGCGCCTCGCCCAGGCTGGTCCAGGCGGTGAAGATGGCTTCGGCGGTCGCCGCGGCCAGTTCCTTGCCGTCTTCCGAGGAACCCGCCTGCACGATCACCGGCTGGCCCTGCGGCGAGCGCTCGATGTTGAGCGGTCCTTGCACCTTGAAGTACTTGCCGATGTGGTTGAGCGCGTGCAGCCTGGCGGTGTCGAAGTACACGCCCGATTCGCGGTCGCGCACGAAGGCGTCGTCGTCGAAGCTGTCCCACAGGCCCCTGACCACGTCGACGAATTCGTGCGCGCGGGCATAGCGTTCGGCGGGCGAGGGGTGTGCTTCCAGGCCGAAGTTGCCGTGCACGTTGTCGGCGCTGGTGGTGACCACGTTCCAGGCCGCGCGGCCCTTGCTGATGTGGTCCAGCGAAGCGAACTTGCGCGCCAGCAGGTAGGGGTCTTCGTAGGTGGTGGAAGCGGTGGCCACGAAGCCGATGTGCTTGGTCACGGCCGAGAGCGCGGCCCACAGGGTGACGGGCTCGAAATGCGAGACCCGCCCCTGGCGGCTGAACGATTCCTCGTCACCCACCGGCCAGACGCCGGGGCTGTCGGCCACGAACACCTGGTCGAACAGGCCGCGCTCGGCGGTTCGGGCCACTTCGATGTAGTGATCGATGTTGACCCCCGAATCGATCTGCGAGCCGGGATGGCGCCAGGCGGCCACGTGGTGCCCCGTGGCCATGATGAAGGCGCCGAGCCGGAGTTGTTTCTTCTGTGTCATGAGAGCGTGCTTTTGCTGGGTGGAGAGAGACCGCCCGGTGCCTCCCCGCGCGGAACGAGCAGGCAATCTATCGGGCGCCGCGCCGCGGGTGAACGAAGCGATTCGCATATGCATAGGCGGAACACAGCGGTTCGCCGGGCGGCCGGTCCGGCGCCGGGCCGGGTTTCATGACGCGGCGTCATGAACTCATGGCGCAATCGTCTTTGCCGCGCCTTATCCGGTTTCCTTCGTTGGCCGCGTGAGCCCGGCGGCCTAGATTCGAAGCACGTCTTTTCGGATCCCTTGGCATTCCCCATGACCCATCCCGGCACACTGGCCATCAAGGGCCTGCACAAGGCCTACGAGGTGAAGGGCCAGCGCCTGCCCGTTCTGCAGGACATCAACCTCACCATCGAGCCGGGCGAGTTCGTCGGCATCGTCGGCGCCAGCGGCTGCGGCAAGTCCACGCTGCTGCGCCTGATCGTCGGGCTCGAAGGCGGCGACGAGGGCGAGATCCGGCTCGGCGGCCAGCGCATCGTGGGCACCAGCCTGAACCGCGGCATCGTGTTCCAGGAGCATCGCCTGCTTCCCTGGCTGACGGTGGAGCAGAACGTCGCCATCGGCCTGCTCAACTCGGGCCAGACCGAGGGCGTGCGGCGGCACGCGGTGCGCGAGCACATCGATCTGGTGGGGCTGCAGGGCTTCGAGAAGGCCTACCCGTACCAGCTCTCGGGCGGCATGTCGCAGCGCGTGGCCATTGCCCGCGCGCTGGTCAACCGCCCCGACATCCTGCTGCTCGACGAGCCCTTCGGCGCGCTCGACGCCTTGACCCGCGCGCACCTGCAGCAGGAACTGCACCGCATCCGGGAGAAGGAGAAAGGCATCACCATGATCCTCGTCACCCACGACGTGGAGGAGGCGGTGTACCTGAGTGACCGCGTGGTGGTGATGGCGCCGTGCCCGGGGCGCATCCGCCGCATCGTGCCGATCCCGTTGGTCCACCCGCGCGATCGCGGCGCGTACCCGTTCGCCGCGGTCAAGGAGGGCGTGCTGCGCGAGTTCTCGGGGCGGTTCGGCCACGCGCCGGCCGAGGCATCCTCGCCTGCGGCGCCGGACCTGCCGGCGCATTCCGCGCGTCCGGCCGCCGTCAGTGCCTGGAGACAGCCGGTCTGAGCGCACCATGAAAGCGGAGAGTGCCACCGGAAAGCGCCACCTCAGATGTTTTGGTAATGAAGAAACAAATATTCAATGGTTTGTGCCGGATGCAGTGCCTTTTAGAGTGCGCAGGTTCCCATCCCTGTGCCTGCGGGCACGCTCAGAAAGGGCGCACACCATGACCGCTGTTCTCGATGCCGATTCCCGGCTCGACGCTCTGGAACCCATCCACCAGGCCGCCCGCGCGGCCGCGCTGCCCTACGCCGGCGGCGTGCCCCCGGCCCTGGCGTGGTCGCTGTTCTCCGGCGGCCAGGCGGTGCTGGTGGACGTGCGGTCCGCCGAGGAGCGCAAGTTCGTGGGCCACGTGCCCGGCAGCACGCACGTGGCCTGGGCCACCGGCACCAGCCTCACGCGCAACCCGCGCTTCGTGCGCGAACTCGAAGCCAAGGCCGGCAAGGACAGCCGCATCCTGCTGCTGTGCCGCAGCGGCAAGCGCTCCGCCCTGGCGGCGGAAGCCGCGGCGAAGGCCGGTTTCACGCAGGTCTACAACGTGCTCGAAGGCTTCGAGGGCGAGATCGATCAGAACCAGCACCGTGGCGGCGGCGACGGTTGGCGTTTTCATGGCCTGCCCTGGATTCAGGACTAGATGCCTGGCGCCAGGCGTTCCGGCTCCACGAAAAATCAAAACATGACGCATCCCGAAACCCCCACGCCGCCGCTCTCCGACACCAAGGGCACGCCTTTCGACACCCGCCAGATCGTGAACGAGCTGGCGGCCGTGCGCCAGCGCTGGCGCGAGTCGCAGAAGCGCTCGCAGGAGCCCGGCGGCCGCGAGCTGCCGTCCCGCGACGCGCTGGCCCAGATCATCGACGGCCTGCGCGGCGCGCTCTTTCCGATGCGCCTGGGCCCGCCCGACCTGCGCCAGGAGAGCGAGGACTTCTACATCGGGCACACGCTCGACACCGTGCTGCACGCGCTGCTGCAACAGGTGCGGCTGGAACTGCGCTACGGCGAGCGCCACCGGCCCGGCGCGGACGACGCCGGCGTCGAGGCGCGCGCGCGCCGGATCGTGCGCGACTTCGCCCACGACCTGCCCGCCATCCGCGAGCTGCTCGACAGCGACGTGCTCGCCGCCTACGAGGGCGACCCCGCCGCGCGCAGCGTGGACGAGGTGCTGCTGTGCTACCCCGGCATCCTGGCCATGATCCACCACCGCGTGGCGCACCGGCTGTTCGGGCTGGGCGTGCCGCTGCTGGCCCGCATCGTGGCGGAGCTCGCGCACAGCCAGACCGAACAGCCGGTGCGCCACGCGGTGGTGGATCATGGCCAGGATGCCGGGG
>CAZFOT010000202.1:0-1259 GCA_964520365.1 uncultured Hydrogenophaga sp. | reverse complement strand
GCACAGCCAGACCGGCATCGACATCCACCCCGGCGCCTGCATCGGCCCCGGCTTCTTCATCGACCACGGCACCGGCGTCGTGATCGGCGAGACCGCCGTCATCGGCCAGCGGGTGCGCGTCTACCAGGCGGTCACGCTGGGCGCCAAGCGCTTTCCCACCGACGACAACGGCCATCTGCAGAAAGGGCTGGCGCGGCACCCGGTGGTCGAGGACGACGTGGTGATCTACGCCGGCGCCACGGTGCTCGGGCGCGTGACCATCGGGCGCGGCGCCACCATCGGCGGCAACTTGTGGGTCACGCACGACGTGGCCGCCGGCGCCAACCTCAGCCAGGCCCGCTCGCGCGACGCGGCCGAGAACAACTGAAACGGCTGCTCGTGCCCGGCCACATCGTTCCCTGCTTCGGCGTTGCCGTGCGGCAGTTGCGCGAGCAGCGCCGCTGGTCCCAGGAAGCGCTGGCCGAGCACGCCAACCTCAACCGTTCCTACATCGGCGAACTCGAGCGCGGGCAGGCCGTGCCGTCCCTGCTCACCCTGCACAAGCTGGCGCAGGCGCTGGGCATTTCGCTGTCCAGCCTGCTCGAACAGACCGAGCGCATCGCCCAGCACCGCATCGCGCGCGGCATCCAGTTGGCGTCTATAGCCTGTTGAAAGACGTCTGCAGGCTGCGCAGACTCGCCCTCGACGACCTCTTCCGCTTTTTTTCTTCACCGGAGTCCCTGCATGTCAGACAAGAACCCTTCCCAGCTCGCCCTGAGCGACAACGCCGCGCGGCAACTGGCCAACGCCACCAAGACGGCGCCCGTCCTCTCCACCATCAGCCCGCGTTGGCTCACGCACCTGCTGCAGTGGGTGCCGGTGGAAGCCGGCATCTACCGGCTCAACAAGGTCAGGAACCCGGAAGACGTGCAGGTGCTGTGCGCCAAGCGCGACGAGGCCGAGCTGCCCACCACCTTCGTCGACTACGAGGCCCCGGCGCGCGAGTACTTCCTCAATGCCGTCTCCACCGTGCTGGACGTGCACACCCGCGTTTCCGACCTCTACAGCAGCCCGCACGACCAGATCAAGGAACAGTTGCGCCTGACCATCGAGACCATCAAGGAAAAGCAGGAAAACGAGCTGATCAACAACGCCGACTACGGCCTGCTGGCCAGCGTGCACCCCGACCAGATCGTCTACCCGCTGACCGGCGCGCCCACCCCCGACGACCTCGACGAACTGCTGACCAAGGTCTGGAAGGAACCCGCGTGCTTCCTCAC
>CAZFOT010000201.1:5194-6291 GCA_964520365.1 uncultured Hydrogenophaga sp. | reverse complement strand
CGGTGAAGGGCTCGGGGTGCAGCGAGAACACGGCGCGCAGATCGCCGTAGGCGCCGCCGCTCTGGAACTGCGCCACGCCCTTGAAGGCGTTGTACTGCACGTCGCTCTGCGCCACGCCCATGTCGAGCTCGCCGGCCTTGATGGTGTTGATGTTGAAGACCGAACCGCCGGTGGACTCCACCGAGCAGCGGATGCCGTGCTGGGCGCGGTCCTTGTTGACCAGGCGGCAGATCGCGCCGCCGGCGGCGTAGTACACGCCGGTCACGCCGCCGGTGCCGATGGTCACGAATTTCTGCTGTGCCTGCGCCGCGCCCCAGGGCGCGGCCAGCGCGAGCGCGGCGGCCGCCAGGGAAAAGCGGGCCGTACCCGACCTGAGCATGCTGTTGTTCATTGGATATCTCCTGTTAGGTTGCAAGAATGGGGCTTGTCCGCCCCGTCGGATACCACACCGCCGGCCCGATACCGCCGAAGATGCAAGAACAGTGCCGCGCCGTGGTCGCACGCCGCCCATCCGACGACAAGGCGGCGATGGTACACCCGCGCGGCGCGGCGCCGCATGGGTGAAACCACCATCATGCGGCCGATCCCGAGATGGCGGCGTCGATCGCCCCGCGCAGGCGATCGACGATCGCGCCCAGCTCGTCCTCGGTGCTGATGAAGGGTGGCGCCAGCAGCACATGGTCGCCTGCGCGCCCGTCCACCGTGCCGCCCATGGGATAGACCATGAGCCCGCGCGCCATGGCCTCGGACTTGATGCGCGCGTGCAGCTTGAGCGCAGGGTCGAACCACTGCTTGCTGCCGCGGTCGGCCACCAGTTCCACGCCCCAGAACAGGCCGCGCCCGCGGATGTCGCCGACATGCGGATGCTCGCCCAGAGCCTGCCGCAGCAGCGATTGCAGCACCTGCCCGCGCTCGCGCACCTGGGCCAGCAGGCCGTCGCGCTGGATCACGCGCTGCACCGCGAGCGCGGCCGCGCAGGCCACCGCGTGGCCGATGTAGGTGTGGCCGTGCTGGAACAGGCCGCTGCCTCGCTGGAACGCATCGACCAGCCTATCGGCGCGGTGCTCGCGCAGGGGCGGCTGGTCGATGCGTTCCAG
>CAZFOT010000201.1:0-5184 GCA_964520365.1 uncultured Hydrogenophaga sp. | reverse complement strand
GGCCCAGGTAGGTGTGGCCGTGCTGGAAGAAGCCCGTGCCCCGCGACAGCGCATCGACGATGCGCCGCTGCGCCAGCACCGCGCCGATCGGCTGGTAGCCGCCGCCCAGGCCCTTGGCGATGGTCATCAGGTCGGGCACCACGCCCTCCTGTTCGCAGGCGTGCAGCGTGCCGGTGCGTCCCATGCCGCACATCACCTCGTCCAGGATCAGCAGGATGCCGTGGCGGTCGCAGAGCTCGCGCACGCCCTTGAAGTAACCGGGCACCGGTGTCAGCACGCCGGCGGTGGCGCCGCCCACGGTCTCGGCCACGAAGGCCATCACGTTCTCGCCGCCGAGCCGGTCGATGGCCTCGGCGAGCTCGGCCACCAGGCGCTGGCCGTACTGCTCGGCGGTCTCGTCGGCACGCCGGTCGCGGTATTCGTAGCACGGCGCCACGTGGGTCACGTCGATCAGCAGCGGCTTGAACTGTTCGCGCCGCCAGGCGTTGCCGCCCACGGCCAGCGCGCCCAGCGTGTTGCCGTGGTAGCTCTGGCGCCGGGCGATGAAGTGGCGCCGCTGCGGCTGGCCGACTTCCACGAAGTACTGGCGCGCCATCTTGAGTGCTGCCTCCACCGCTTCCGAGCCGCCGCTGACGAAGTACGCATGGCTCATGCCGGCCGGCGCGGTGCCGATCAGCAGAGCGGCCAGCTCCTCGGCCACCTCGGTGGTGAAGAAACTGGTGTGCGCGTAGGCGAGCCGGTCGATCTGCGCGTGCATGGCGGCCAGCACGTCCGGATGCGAATGGCCCAGGCACGACACCGCCGCGCCACCGGAGGCATCGAGGTACGACCGGCCGTCCTGGTCGGTGAGGGTGATGCCCTGTCCGCTCGCCGCGACGGGCAGAGGGTGACGGAGCTGGCGGTGGAAAACCCGGGTGGTGCTGGTGGCGGACATGGGTGCGAGGCGGGAGCGCGGTGGACGCGATCCGGCGAGTTTAGGCAGGCCATCGGCGGCGGGAAAATGCCTTTTTGGCACCGGTCCATGCCCTGCGTTTATGGCGTTCGCCGCCGCTGGACCGGTGGCCATGAGTTCCCGGCATGGCCGTGCACGGGGTTGGCATTTCTCAGGACGGACGCCTCGCCCTACATTCGGCGCCATGGACCCATACCCATCTCCATCGACTTCCCGCCACGTGTGCGTGCTTGGCGCGGGCATCGCCGGCCTGGCCACGGCCTGGCAGCTTCAGCGCGAGGGGCACTCGGTGACCGTGATCGACAGCGCCCGCTCCGGGGCCGGCGCCAGCGCGGCCAACGGCGCCCAGCTCAGCTACGCGTACGTGCAACCCCTGGCCGACCCGGCCATCTGGCGCCAGTTGCCCAAGCTGCTGCTGGCCCCCGACTCGCCCTTGAAGATGCGGCTGCAATGGGACCCGGCCCAATGGGCCTGGGGCCTGCGGTTCCTGGCGGCCTGCCGCGCCCGTGTCTCGCGGCGCTCCACGGCGCAGTTGCTGCAACTGGCTGCCGAAAGCCGGGCCGGTTTCGAGACCTGGCTGGCACAGGCGGGCATCGACTGCGATTTTTCGGCCACCGGCAAGCTGGTGATCTACTCGGACGAGGCCGGCTTCGCCGGCGCGAGGCGCCAGTTGGCGCTGCAGCGCTCGCTGGGCGTCGAGCAGCAGGCCCTGAGTCCGGCCGAATGCGTGGCGGTGGAGCCCGCGCTGGCCAGCGCGGCGGCGAAGCTGGTGGGCGGCATCCACACCCCGAGCGAATGCGCGGCCGATTGCCTCAAGGTCTGCCTGGGGCTGGAAGCGCAGTTGCGCGCGCGCGGCGCGCGCTTCCTGTTCGACACGACGGCGCAAGGCCTGCAGCACCAGGACGGGCGCATCACGGCGGTGCGCACGCAGGCCGGAGAGGTCCATGCCGACGCCTTCGTGGTGGCCCTGGGCACGGGCTCGCGCCGACTGGCCGCCCCGCTGGGCCTGGACCTGCCGGTGTATCCGCTCAAGGGCTACAGCATCACCCTGCCCTGCCCCGAAGATCCCGGGCAGGCGCCGCGCGTGAACGTGACCGATGCGGCGCGCAAGGTGGTGTTCGCCCGCATCGGCCAGCGGCTGCGCGTGGCGGGCATGGCCGAACTGGTCGGACACGACCACCACATCGAGCCCACGCGCATCGCCTCGCTGCGACAGTCCACCCAGGCACTGTTCCCCGACCTGGACGCCAGCGGCGACATGCAGCCCTGGACCGGCCTGCGCCCCGCCACGCCCACCGGCGTGCCCATCGTGGGCCGGCTGCGCGGCGCGCCGGACAACCTGCTGTTCAACACCGGCCACGGCGCCCTGGGCTTCACCCTGGCCTTCGGCAGCGCGCGGCGCGTGGCCGCGGCCCTCGCCCAGAGAGCAGAAACAAACCCGCAGCAAGAAAGGGTGCGCGCCCTCTAGCGAGAGAAGTGCCTTCATCCAGGGGCATCCAGCGCCTGCTGCATGCACCGCGTGAAGGCGCGCGCGGCCACCGAGTTCGGGCGCGCGGTGGGTCGCAGCATGTGCACCGCCGTGGCGATGGCCGGCTCCAGCGCGAGCACGTCGACCCGCCCGGGGTCGGCCGACGCCGCCGTGCAGCCCTCGACCATGGCCACGCCCACGCCATGGTGCGCCAGCGCCAGCGCCACGTGGTAGGTCTGCACCGTGATGACGGTGTTCAGGCCGGCGCCGCTGTCACGCACCGCGTGGGCCAGCAGGCTGCCCAGCGGGTCCCGGCCGTCCAGCGCGATCACCGGCAGCTTGCCCAGTTGGCTCAAGGTCATCGAGCCTGACTTCACCTGCCGGGCCGAGACCATGCCCTTGGGCACCACGCACATCACCCGCCGCTCGGCCAGCAGTTCCTGCGCCAGCGCCGGATGCGACACCGCGCTGAACACATAGCCCACGTCGGCCTCCTGCAGCACCAGCGACGACACGATCTGCGGCGAATGCAGCGCCTGATGGTGCACCACCACGCCCGGATGCCTTTCGCGGAACAGGCGCATGGCGCGCGGGAACACCTCGTAGCTCAGGGCCAGCACGGTCAGCACCCGCAGCGCGCCCTGCCCGCGCCCGGCCTTGAGGTTTTCCGAGAGGCGCTGCACCTCGTCGAGCTGGGCGAACAGGCGCTCGATGTGCGGGTACAGCGTTTGCGCCTCCACCGTGGGTTTGAGCCGCCCGCCCACGCGCTGGAAAAGCGGGAATCCGAGCTGCAACTCGGCGTGCTGCAGCATGCGGCTCACCGCCGGCTGGGTGACGTTGATCATGCGCGCGGCGGCGCTCACGCTGCCGGTCAGCATGACGGCGTTGAAGACTTCGATGTGGCGCAGGCGCATGGAACCCTTTCAGAATCCCATGCATTTTGCGGCAGGCTTCAGGAAGCCCTCGGCTCGCGCCTCACTCTGAACCAGGCCGCGTACATCGCCGGCAGGGCCAGCAAGGTGAGCACCGTGGCCACGACCAGCCCACCCATGATGGCCACGGCCATCGGGCCCCAGAACACGCTGCGCGAGAGCGGGATCATGGCCAGCACGGCGGCGGCGGCGGTCAGCACGATCGGGCGCATGCGGCGCACCGTGGCCTCCACCACCGCGTCCCAGGCCGGCACGCCGCGCGCGCGGTCCTGCTCGATCTGGTCGATCAGGATCACCGAGTTGCGCTGGATCATGCCCATCAGCGCGATCACGCCCAGCAGCGCCACGAAACCGAACGGGCGGTCGAGCAGCAGCAGCGCGCCGGCCACGCCGGCCATGCCCAGCGGACCGGTGAGGAACACCAGCAGCGACCGGCTGAAGCTCTGCAACTGCAGCATCAGCAGGGTGAACACGATGAACAGCATCAGCGGGATGCCCACGGCGATGGACGACGACCCCTTGCTGCTTTCCTCCACCGCGCCGGCCACTTCCACGCGGTAGCTGCTCAGCCCCTGCGCCTTCCAGCCGGCCTCGATGGCGCGCAGCGCCGGCAGCAGCTCGGCGGTGACGGTCGCGCCCTGCAGGCCTTCGACGACGTCGCCCTGCACCGTGATGGCGTAGTCGCGGTTCTCGCGCCACATCACGCCGGGCTCCCAGTCGAACACCGGGCGGGCGATCTGCAGCAGCGGGACGGTCTGGCCGCTGGCCGTGGGCAGGTTGGCCTGGGCCAGGTCGGTGATGGCGTCGCGCTCGTCCAGCGGCTGGCGCAGCACGATGTCGATCAGCTTGTCGCCATCGCGGTACTGGCCCACGGTCGAGCCGCTGAGCAGCGTGCGCGCCGCCTGGGCGATGGACTGGCTGGACACGCCCAGCGCGCGCGCCTTGGCCTGGTCGATCTCCAGCCGCAGCGCTTTCACCGATTCGTTCCAGTTGTCGTTCACGCCGCGCGTGTTCGGGCTCTGGCGCATGGCCTCCTTGACCTCGTCGGCCAGGGTGCGCAGCACGGCCGGGTCGGTGCCCACCACGCGGAACTGCACCGGGTACGGCACCGGCGGCCCGTTGGGCAGCAGCTTGACGCGCCCGCGCACCTCGGGAAACTCGGTGGCCAGCACCGCGGGCAGCGACTGGCGCAGGCTCTCGCGCGTCTTCAGGTCCCTGGGGATCACGATCATCTGCGACACGTTGGTCTGCGGGAAGATCTGGTCCAGCGGCAGGTAGAAACGCGGCACGCCCGAACCCACCCAGGTGCTCACGCTGGCGACGCCGGGCTCGGCGGCCAGCCGCGCTTCCACGCGGCGGGCGACCTCGTCGTTGGCCGCGATGGTCGCGCCCTCGGGCAGCCAGACGTCGACCAGGATCTCCGGCCGGTTGGAGTCGGGAAAGAACTGCTGCTGCACCTGGCCCATGCCGGCGAGGCCCAGCACGAAGGTGAGGATGGTCGCGCCGATGGTGATCCAGCGGTGCTCGACGCACCAGTTCACGGTGGCGCGGAAGCGGTCGTAGAAAGGGCCGTCGAACACCTCCTGGATCTGCCCCACGTGCGGCTTCACCTTGAGCAGTTTCATTCCCAGATAGGGCACGAACATCACCGCCACGATCCAGGACAGCACCAGCGCGATCACCGTGACCGCGAAGATGGCGAACGTGTACTCGCCCACGGTGGAATTGGCCAGGCCGATGGGCAGGAAACCCGCCGCCGTGATCAGCGTGCCGGTCAGCATGGGCATGGCCGTGGCTTCCCAGGTGAAGGTGGCCGCGCGCACCATGGTGTA
>CAZFOT010000200.1:0-6386 GCA_964520365.1 uncultured Hydrogenophaga sp. | reverse complement strand
CTGCCGCTGCTCCTACGGACCCTATGCGCGCGCCATGATCCGCGTCTGCAAGGAAGAGAGCTTCCACCAGCGCCAGGGCTACGAAGCCCTGCTGGTGATGATGCAGGGCACGGCCGAGCAGAAGGCCATGGTGCAGGACGCGGTGAACCGCTGGTGGTGGAAGTGCCTGGCCATGTTCGGACCGCCCGACGCCGACAGCCCCAACAGCGTGCAGGGCATGCGCTGGGGCATCAAGCGCATCGGCAACGACGACCTGCGCCAGAAGTTCGTGGACGCCACGGTGCCTCAGGCCGAGGTGCTGGGCGTGACCCTGCCCGACACGGACCTGAAGTGGAACGCCGAACGCGGCCACTTCGACTATGGCTCCATCGACTGGGACGAGTTCTGGGCCGTGGTCAACGGCGACGGCCCCTGCAACAAGGAACGCCTGGCCACCCGCGTGAAGGCGTGGGACGACGGCGCCTGGGTGCGCGAAGCCGCCCTGGCCCATGCCCGCAAGCAACAGGAACGCGCCATGAAGGAGGCCGCATGAACACCGCACTCAAGGAATGGCCGCTCTGGGAAGTCTTCGTGCGCAGCAAGCAGGGCCTGGAGCACAAGCACTGCGGCAGCCTGCACGCCAGCGACGCGCAGCACGCGCTGCACCTGGCGCGCGACGTGTACACGCGCCGGCAGGAAGGCGTGAGCATCTGGGTCGTGCAGTCCGGCAGCATCACGGCCAGCGAGCCCGACAGCAAGGACAGCTTCTTCGACCCGGCCGCCGACAAGGTGTACCGCCATCCCACGTTCTACGAGATCCCCGAGAAAGTGGGGCACATGTGATGGCGGCCACGAAAAACGCCCCGATCGCCTACCTGCTGCACCTGGCGGACAACGCCCTGGTGCTGGGCCAGCGCAACGCCGAGTGGTGCGGCCACGGCCCGATCCTGGAGGAAGACCTGGCGCTGGCCAACAACAGCCTGGACCTGCTGGGCCAGGCGCGCCTGCTGTACCAGCACGCGGCCGCGCTCATCAATGCCGACGCCGCCGAGGCGCAACGCTTCGAGCACCTGCGGGGCGCGCGCGCCGACGGCGCCGTGACCGAGGACACGCTGGCCTACTTCCGCGACACGCACGAGTTCCGCAACCTCACACTGCTGGAACTGCCGCACAACGGCCCGCTGGCCGGCACCGCGTCGGGCGACCGCGACTACGCCACCACCATCGCGCGCAACTTCCTCTACAGCGCCCTCATGGTGCTGGTGTGGGAAAAGCTGCAGGCCTCGGCCGATGCGCAGCTCGCGGCGATTGCGGCCAAGTCGTCGAAGGAAGTGCGCTACCACCTGCGCCACGCCAGCGACTGGCTGGTGCGCTTCGGCGACGGCACCGGCGAATCGCATGCTCGCGCGCAGGCCGCGCTGAACCACCTGCTGCCCTACTGCCAGGAATTCTGGATCGGCAGCGAGGCCGAAGTCGCGGCGGTGAAGGGCGGCACCGGTGTCGATGCGGCCGGTCTCCGGGCCGACTGGGACGCGCTGGTGGACGACACGCTGGCCGAGGCCACGCTGGTGCGCCCTGCCGATGGCGGCTACGTCACGCAGGGCAAGCTCGGCGCGCATTCCGAACACATGGGCTTCCTGCTCGCCGAGATGCAGAGCCTGGCGCGCGCGCACCCACAAGCCGTGTGGTGAGGCCGGGTATGAACGCCGTTGCCGCAGACGACCATGCCGCCATCCGGGCCGCGCTGGCCGATCTGGCCGATCCGGAAATCCCGGTCGTCAGCCTGAGCGAACTCGGCATCCTGCGCGGCGTGCGCACCGGTACCGACGGCACGCCCGAGGTGGTGATCACGCCGACCTACAGCGGCTGCCCGGCGATGGGGCAGATCGAGGACGACGTGCGCGCCGCGCTCGCCAGCGCGGGCATCACCGCGCGCGTGGTCACGCAACTCGCGCCGGCCTGGACCACCGACTGGATGAGCGAGGCCGCGCGCGAGAAGCTGCGCGCCTACGGCATCGCGCCACCGCGGTGCGGCAGCCAGGCGCACGAAGCCGGCCAAGCGGTGAAGTTCTCGCGCCGGGCGTTGCGGCCCGACGCCGTGCCCTGTCCGCAATGCGGATCGACCCGCACCACAGAGATCTCACCCTTCGGTTCCACCGCGTGCAAGGCGATGTACCGCTGTCTGGACTGCCTGGAACCCTTCGACCACTTCAAACCCTATTGACGCCATGTCCACCGCCGCCCGCTTCCACGAACTTCCGATCGCGCGCGTCAGCCCCGAAGCCGCCGGTGCCGTCGCCATCACGTTCGCCGTCCCGCCCGAGCAGCGTGCGGCCTTCGTCTTCGAGCCGGGCCAGTTCCTCACCGTGCGCGCCAACATCGCCGGGCAGGACGTGCGGCGCAGCTACTCGATCAGCAGTCCGCGCAGCCTGCTCACGCAGCGCGGCGAGCTCACGCTGGGCATCCGACCGGTCGAAGGCGGCGTGTTTTCCAACTGGGCCGCGAGCGAGCTCAAGGCCGGCGACACGCTCAAGGTCATGCCGCCGGACGGGCGTTTCACCGTGCACAAGCCGCGCGCCGTGCACCGCGTGGGCTTCGCTGCGGGATCGGGCATCACGCCCATCCTCTCGCTCATGGCCAGCACGCTGGAAGAGTCGCCCACAGCCAAGTTCACCCTGGTCTACGGCAACCGCCGCATGGCCAGCGTGATGTTCAACGAAGCGCTGCAGGACCTGAAGGACCGCTACCCCGAGCGCCTCACGCTGATCCACGTGCTCTCGCGCCAGGCGCAGGAGGTGCCGCTGCTCGAAGGCCGCATCGACGGCGACAAGGTGCGCGCCCTCATCGCCACGCTGCTGCCCGCAGCCAGCATGGACGAGGTCTTCGTCTGCGGCCCCGAGGCCATGATCGAAACCACCGAGAAGGCCTTGCTGGAAGCCGGCGTGCGGCCCGACCGCGTGCACACCGAACGCTTCACCTCGCCCACGCTCGAAGCCCTTCCCCCCGCCCAGCGCCAGGCCGCCGTGCTCGGCCATCCGCCCGTGCGCGCCGACGGCGAGGTCGCGCTCACCGTGGTGCTCGACGGCAAGCCGCACGAGCTGCGCATGGACAAGGACGAACGCGTGCTCGACGTGGCGCTCAACGCGGGGCTGGACCTGCCCTGGTCGTGTCGCGGCGGCGTGTGCTGCACCTGCCGCGCCAAGGTGGTGGAGGGTTCGGTGCAGATGGACAAGAACTTCACGCTGGAACCCTGGGAGACCGACAAGGGCTTCGTGCTGTCGTGCCAGGCCCGCCCGACCAGCGACCGGCTGGTGGTGAGCTACGACGAACGCTGAGGAGGGAAACACCCTCCTGCGCCGCCTTTGGCGTCTCGGGCCGGCGGAGCCGGACCCTTGATGCCCCCGGCTTTGTGCTGCCTCGCTTGCTGCGTGGGCCTATCATCCGGGCCCATGCGAGTCCCTGATTGGTTTCCCGGTTTTCCCGGCCGGCCAACTCGGCCGAGGCACTGGCTCCAGGGCGCGATGCTGGCGCTGCTGACGGGTTGCGCTTCGCTGCAAGACGGTGGGCAGCAGGCGGAATTCGACCGCATCAACAGCTCGCCCTGGGTCCGCGCCAACGCGCTGCCGGTGGCCGGCCCCGCCGCGGGCTGGGTGCACCAGCGCATCGCGGGCAGGGAAGCGTCCCGCTATGTCCCCGTGAATCACCTCGGCCGGCCGGCCATCCGGGCCCGCAGCGCCAAGGGGGACAGCGTGCTGCGCATGCGGTTGCTGCCGAACGAGGTTCCCGCCGGCCACCTGCGCTTTTCCTGGTTCGTGAACGAACTGAACACCGCTGCCGACCTCGAAGATCGGGCGCTGGACGACGCCGTGGTGCGCTTGATCCTGTATTTCGACGGCGACCGGTCCCGGTTTTCCACCCGCGACCAGCGGCTCTCGGAATGGATACAACTCGCCACGGGTGAACCCCTGCCCTATGCCTCCCTGGTGTACGTCTGGGACCACCGCCACCCGGCGGGCACGGTGCTCGGGCATCCACGGACCGATCGCATCAGGACCATCGTGGCCGAATCGGGCCCGGCGCGACTCGGGCGCTGGGTGGACATCCGGCGGGACGTTCATGCCGACTACGTGCGGGCCTTCGGCAAACCGCCGCAGCGGCTGGTCGGCATCGCGCTGATGACCGACGCCAACAACACCGGTCAGGCTGCGGAAGGCTGGTACGGGCCGATCGGGTGGGGGGAATAGACGGACGTCAGTCGCGATGCACCGCCACCCTGGCGGTGCCGGACTGGATCATGCCGATCGCGGCTGCGGCTGCGCGGCTGAGGTCGATCACCCGGCCGCGGGTGAATGGCCCGCGGTCGTTGATGCGAACGACGACCTCCCTGCCGTTGTCGAGGTTGCGCACGCGAACGCGGGTGCCGAACGGCAGGGTCTTGTGGGCGGCGGTGAGTCCGTGCATGTCGAAGGCCTCGCCGCTGGCGGTGCGCCGGCCGTGGAACCGCTCGCCGTACCACGAGGCCGTGCCGCGCTGAATCTCGTGTCCGCCATCCGTTGCCGCATCGGGCACGCCCAGGCCGGGCGCCGAGGGCGCGCGCGAGGCGCAGCCGCCCAACCACAGCACCGTGGCAATCAGCAGCGTGAGCGCGCGCCGGGTGGTCATGACGAACGCAGGCGCCGCACGATCTCCATCGTGGCCGCGCTCTGGTTCATGGTGTAGAAGTGCAATCCGGGCACGCCGGCGCCACGCAGGCGAGCACACAAGTCGGTGACCACGTCCAGCCCGAAAGCCTTGATGGAGGCGGTGTCGTCGCCAAACGCCTGCAGCCGCGCGCGAACCCAGCGCGGGATCTCGGCGCCGCAGGCGTCGGAGAAGCGCATCAGTTGCGTGGAGCTGGTGATGGGCATGATGCCCGGCACCACCGGCACGTCCACGCCCATGGCGCGCAGGTCGTCCACGTAGCGGAAGTAGGCGTCGCTGTTGAAGAAGTACTGCGTGATGCCCGAATCGGCGCCCGCCTTCACCTTGGCCGCGAAGGCATTCAGATCGGCCTGCGGGGACCTGGCCTGGGGATGCGTCTCGGGGTAGGCCGCCACCTCGATGTGGAAACGGTCGCCGGTCTCGGCGCGCACGAAGGCCACCAGGTCGCTCGCGTAGCGGAACTCGCCACCCATGCCGTAGCCGCTGGGCAGGTCGCCGCGCAGCGCCACGATGCGGCGGATGCCGGCCGCCGAATAGGCCGCAAGCCGCTCGCGGATGCTCTCGCGCGACTGGCCGATGCAGCTCAGGTGCGGCGCGGCCGGGCAGCCCTCGGCCATGATCTCGGTCACCGCCTGCAGCGTGCCGTCCTGCGTGGAACCGCCGGCACCGAAAGTCACCGAGCAGAACTCGGGTTTGAGCGCGTACAGCTGCTGGCGCACGGCGCGCAGCTTGACCGCGCCTTCGGGTGTCTTGGTCGGAAAAAACTCGAAGCTGATGGGAAGACTCACGGTCCCCTCCTTACGTCATGGTTGACTTGCACACACAAAGAATTCGCGGTTGCCGTCACCCCCGGTGATCGGGCTCTCGAAGTAACCACGCAAGGCCAGGCCGTTGTCGGCGCAGGCCTGCTCGATCCGTTCGCGCACCCGTGCATGGCTGGCGGCGTCCTTCACCAGCCCCCCTTTGCCGATGTGCCCGGGCTGCAGTTCGAACTGCGGCTTGACCAGCATCAGCAGGCGCCCCCCCGGCGCCAGCAAGGGCACCACGGCGGGCCACACCAGCGTCTGCGAGATGAACGACAGGTCGCCGACGATCAGCCCGAACGGGGGCGCACCGCCCGACGACCGCAGCACCTCGGCCGACAGCTCGCGCGCGTTGCACTTCTCGATGCAGACCACACACGGGTCGTTCCTGAGCCGGGGATGCAGCTGGCCTTGCCCCACGTCGACGCCGACCACCTGCGACGCGCCGTGCTGCAGCAGGCAGTCGGTGAAGCCGCCGCTGCTCTGCCCCACGTCGAGGCAACGCAGGCCGGTCACGTCCAGCCCGGTGTGCTTCAGCGCGCCTTCGAGCTTGAGGCCGCCACGCGACACGTAGCGCATCTCGGCCGCGTCCAGCAGGCGCAGCTCGACCGCATCACGCAGTTCCTCGCCGTTCTTGGCAACCGCTTTCCAGTCGCCGCCCGGCAGCCGCCACTGCACGCCCGCGGCGATGAGCCTCTGGGCCTGCGAACGGGTGGCTGCCAGGCCGCGCTCGACGAGCAATTGATCAGCACGCATGGTGGAGCACCACGCCCCTAAGGCCAGGGCACCGCGGAACCGGCTTCGCCGGGCCGCTGGTGCCGCCCCCCTTCAGGGGGGTGACGCCGAAGGCGGCGCGGGGGGTTAATACCGATACGTGTCGGGCTTGTACGGGCCTTGCTTGGG
>CAZFOT010000199.1:0-6445 GCA_964520365.1 uncultured Hydrogenophaga sp. | reverse complement strand
GCCAGCGTGAGGTGCACCGGGCCGCCAGGGGTGGACACGTCGGAGCTGAAGCCCTGGTGGTACTTGACGTCACCGGCCGGCAGGTCTTCGGGCGCGGTGTGGTCGAACTCGGCGAACAGGTCCTTGGGCATCTTGCCCAGGGTGTTGACCAGCACGTTCAGGCGGCCGCGGTGGGCCATGCCGATCACGATTTCCTGCAGGCCGGCGCTGCCACCGGAGCGGATCAGCTCGTCCATGGAGGCGATGAAGCTCTCGCCGCCTTCGAGCGAGAAGCGCTTCTGGCCAACGTACTTGGTGTGCAGGAAACGCTCGAGACCTTCCGCGGCGGTCAGGCGGTCGAGGATGTGCTTCTTTTCCTCGGCATTGAACGACGGTTTGGAGCGGATCGATTCCAGCCGCTCCTGCCACCAGCGCTTCTGGCTCTGGTCGGTGATGTACATGTACTCGGCGCCGATCGAGCCGCAATAGGTCTCGCGAAGGGCGTTGAGCAGGTCGCGCAAGGACATGACTTCCTTGCCGAAAAACGTGTTGCTGGTGTTGAACACCGTCTCGAAGTCGGCGTCGGCAAAGCCGTAGAACGAAGGGTCGAGCTCGGGGATGTGATCGCGCTCGGCGCGCTTGAGGGGATCGAGGTCGGCCCAGCGCGCGCCCACGTTGCGGTAGGCGGCGATCAGTTGCTGGACGCCGACGCGCTTGCGGCCCAGGTCGGAGTCGGCGCCTGCGGCGACCACCACCTTGGTGCCACCCTGCTTGGCGCGGTCCGCAAAGGCGTTGATGACCGGGAGATGGGGCACGTCGCGCGCATTGGAGCCATCGGCTGCGGGCACGTGCTGGAGCGCGTCGAAGTAGCTGCGCCAGGTTTCCGAAACGCTACCGGGGTTTTCCAGGTAGTTTTCGTACATCTCTTCCACGTAAGGGGCATTGCCGCCAAACAGGTACGAGTTGCTGTTGTAGGCAACATAGACGTTGCCCCCGTTCGCGTGGGTATCGCTCATGAATCCGCTGACCTCCGTTTCCCTTCGGGAAACATTAGCTGGTTAACACAACCTTCCGCGACACGGCTGAACCGTTTGGCGGATGCGACAGTGACTGTGGAAGGACCTGACTGCAACGCAGGATTGTGCCACCGCGGGCGCGGGTCGGGGAGAAAATCCTTCAATGGATCCCGAAGGCGGCCCGGGATCGGCGCCTTTTCGTGGCGCCAGCAACAGCCGGGCGGCGGCATGGACCATGCCGCCGACGGGGTTCAGGACATCACGCGGGGCGACAGGCGCTCGGACACCGGCACCGAACTGGGTTCGTCCATCTCGATCGCGATCTGCGTGCAAACGGTCCGGCACAAGGTGACCGCCTTTTCGCTCTGGACCCGGTAGATCACCTGCGTGCCCTCCTTGCGCTTGGCCAGCACGCCAGCTCGGTACAGCAGGTTCAGGTGCTGAGAGAGGTTGGGCTGGGTGGTGTCGATCTCCTGCAGCAGCTGCGAGACCGACTTCTCCTTGTCACACAGCGCGCTGAGCACGCGCAGCCGCATGGGGGTGGCGAGCACGCCGAACAGTTCGGCCGCGAGCTCGAACACACGGGCCTTCTCCACGTTCGCGCCAGACTCGATCATCTGTTCCATGGCATGCGTCACTTTCATGAATATAAGCATGGATCATACTGACATCATCCCTCTGCCGGCAAAGGGTTTTTCCACTGCCCCGCAGCGCATGAAGCGGCGCAGAGGGGGTGTTCCCCTTCAGGCCAGCAAATCCTTGATCTGCTGCAGCGCGGCGGGGTCGTCCATGGTGGTCAGGTCGCCCGGGTCGCGGCCCTCGCACACGGCCTGGATGGCGCGGCGCAGCAGCTTGCCGCTGCGCGTCTTGGGCAGCACCGACACAAAGCGCACCCGCGAGGGCCGGGCCACGGCACCGAGCTGCTCGTCCACCAGCTTCATGATCTCGCCCTCGAGCTTGAGCTGGGAGGCGTCGTCGCCCAGTGCCGAGGTGTCCCTGGCCACCACGAAGGCCATGGCGACCTGGCCCTTGAGCGTGTCGGCCACGCCAACCACGGCAACCTCGGCCACGTTGGCGTGGCTGGAGATGCTTTCCTCGATCTCGCGCGTGCCCAAGCGATGGCCTGCCACGTTGATCACGTCGTCGGTGCGGCCCAGGATGTAGAAATAGCCGTCCTGGTCGCGAATGCCCCAGTCGAAGGTGCTGTACACCAGCTTGTCGGGAATGCTCTTCCAGTAGGTGTTGATGAAGCGGGCATCGTCTTTCCAGACGGTCTGCATGAAACCGGGAGGGGTCGGGCCCTCGATCACCACCACGCCTTTTTCATCGGCTCCCGTCAGTTCCTCGCCGGTGGCCTCGTGCAGCAGCTTGACGCTGTAGCCGTACATGGGCACGCCCGGGCTGCCGAACTTGCTGGCCTTCTTCTCCACGCCATTGGCGATGGTCAGGATCGGCCAGCCGGACTCGGTCTGCCAGTAGTTGTCGATGATGGGCACGCCCAGGCCGTCGCTGATCCAGCGCGCGGTGGGCTCGTCCAGCGGCTCGCCCGCGAGGAACAGGGCCTTGAGGCTGGAGAGGTCGTATTTTTTCAGGTAGGCCGGGTCCTGCTTCTTCAGCACGCGCACCGCCGTGGGCGCGCTGAACATCACGGTGACCTTGTACTTCTCCACCAGGCTCCACCAGATGCCGCCGTCGGGCCGGATCGGCAGGCCTTCGTACATGATCGTGGTCATGCCGGCGATCAGGGGGCCGTAGACGATGTAGCTGTGGCCGACCACCCAGCCGATGTCGCTGGTGGAGAAATAAGTCTCGCCGGGTTCACCCATGAAGATGTGCTTCATGCTCGCGGCCAGTGCCACCAGGTAACCGCCGGTGTCTCGCTGCACGCCCTTGGGCCTGCCGGTGGTGCCGCTGGTGTAGATGGTGTAGCTGATGGCGGTCGAGTCCAGCCACTCGCAGGGCACCCGGGCATCGAGGTGGCGTTCACGCAACGCGGCGTAGTCGTGGTCTCGTCCAGGGACCCGGTTCATCGCGGCCAGGCCCCGGTCGACCAGGATCACCGATGCCGGCTTGTGGCTGGAGATCCCGATGGCCTCGTCCAGCAGCGGCTTGTACGCCACCACCTTGCCGCCGCGCGAACCCGCGTCGGCGCTCACGATGGCCACCGGCGAGGCATCCTCGATGCGGCTGGCCAGCGAATGGCTGGCAAAGCCGCCGAACACCACCGAATGGATGGCACCGATGCGCGCGCAGGCCAGCATGGCGAACGCGGCCTCGGGAATCATGGGCATGTAGATCAGCACCCGGTCGCCCTTCTTCACGCCCTGGCCGAGCAGCACGGCGGCCATGCGCTGCACCTCGGCGTGCAGCTCGCGAAAGCTGAAGCAGCGTTCCACGTCGGTTTCCGTGGAGACGAAGATGAGCGCGTTCTGCTCTGCCCGGTCCGCGAGGTGCCGGTCCACCGCGTTGTGGCACAGATTGGTCAGCCCGCCTTCGAACCAGCGCGCGAACGGCGGGTTGTCGTGGTTGCAGACCCGTTCAAAAGGTTTTTTCCAGTCCACCAGTCGGGCCTGTTCGGCCCAGAAGGCATCGCGGTCTTCGATCGAGCGGCGATGGAACTCGGCGTGGTTCTGGGGGTTGCTCATGCGTGTCTCCTGCAAGGGGATCTTGCGCCGCGGGCGGCGCTGTGCTCAAACTGAATTCATAATTATGGATCACCGGCTTGCACCAGCCTGACAGGTGCGGCGCGAGCGGCCCGCCGTGCGCCCGGCAGGGTCATTTGATCAAGGCCTGCACTTCGCGAAAAGCCGGGTGGCTGGCGGTGCGCAGCCACTCGAACGCCACCATCTCCGTCGTCGCCAGCTCGACGCCCGCCCCGGCCAGGCGGTCAAAGGCCGCATCCCGGTTTCGCTCGGTGCGCGAGCCGCAGGCATCGGTCACCACCCAGACGTCGAACTCCTGCTCGACCAGCTCCAGCGCGGTCTGCATCAGGCACACATGGGCCTCGCAGCCGGCCATCACCACGGTCTGACGTTCGGCGGCCGGTGCGGCCGCGGCCTTCTGCAGGTGCTTGGGCAGGCTGCGTGCGTTGCCGGCCGCCGGCCGCGCCGGCGGGCGCAGCCAGCCGCCCAGGCCATCGGCCACGGCGCTGAAATGCATCTTGGCCAGCGTCCCGCGGCACAGTTCGCGCAATTCGGGCGGATTGGCGCCCAGCTTCTCGGGATTCTGCTCGGTGCCCCACACGGGCACCTGCAGCGCCTGTGCCATGCGCGCGAGTCGCAGGGCGTTGGCCAGCACCTGCGGACCTTCGAAAATGGCGGGCATCAGGCGGGCCTGGTAGTCCACCAGCACCAATTGGGAATCGGAGGCGTCCAGCAGCATCGGGTGTTCTTTCAGGTCAGGGCTTCATGATGGAAGAGCGAGGATTCTCGCAGGCAGCCTCCGCAAAACCGCGAATCCCCTCGCGCCGCCGACTCCGAGCACAGAGCCTCATGTCGGAAAAATCAACAAAATCAAGCGCTTGAACGCGCCTCTTCGCTTGACTTCGCGCAGCAACGCCGATACCCTCCCCCGCATGATCCGGTGGATACCTGTGTTCGTATTGGCCTTGTCGGCGACAGCGCATGCTTCGCCGGACACGGCCGTTTACGAAGACATGGATGCCCTGCTGGCCGAGAAAGGCCTGATGACCCGGCTCGGGGACCAGCTCCAGCAGGCGCGAGCGTCGGTCAGCGACCAGACTTCGGCCCTGGTCATCAATGCCATGGCATTCCTCGGCGTTCCCTACAAATGGGGCGGCAACAGCTTCGAAACCGGGTTCGACTGCAGCGGCTTCGTTCGCGCGGTGTACGAGCAATCGGTGGGAAAGGTGCTGCCCCGCCGCTCCGACCAGCAGGCTGCGGCCACCCAGGTGATCGACCGCAACGAACTCAAGCCCGGCGACCTGGTGTTCTTCAACACCATGCGGCGCGCCTTCAGCCACGTCGGCATCTATGTGGGTGAAGGCCGGTTCATCCATTCGCCGCGCGCCGGTGCCCACGTGCGCATGGAGGACATGCGGGCGGCCTACTGGAACTCGCGCTTCAACGGCGCGCGGCGCGTTCCGCTCGACGCGGCGCTGGAATCCGGCGTCAGCGCGATGCGTTGACGCCGCCCGAGCCGGGCACCGGGCCTTGCCAGGTGCCCGCCGCCACGAAAACGGCCCCCATCCAGGCGGCGCGGACGTCCAGGTCCGGGAGATACCCGGCCAGGATGGACCATGGCCGCTCCATGCCATCCATGGTGGTGACCGAATACATCGCCGCGCCCCACACGAACAGATTGACCGGCCAGGCCCAGGGGTAGGCCCACTGCAGTCCGGTGGCCACCACCCTGGCACCAGGCCTGAGGTGCCGCATGACGTTGGCGATCGCCTCTGGCTGGCGCAGGATGTCGTGCGTGAAATGGAACATCGCTGCATCGGCCTGGCCAGTCAAGGGCGCCTCGTGAGCGGCCGCATTCAACAGCGTGATACCGCTCCAGCCGTGGGCCTCGACGCGCTCGCGCGCCTTGTCCAGCATCTGCGGCGACTGCTCGATGCCCACGATCGCCCCGCTCTCCCCCAGTGCCGCCTTCAGCGGGGCAAAGCTCAGGCCGGTCCCGCAGCCGACGTCGAACACGGTTTCACCGCCCCGCAGCCGCAACCTGTCGATGGCTTCGTGGCGCAGCGGCTCGAACGCCGCCAGTTCGCTGTCATAGACCTCGGCGCGCGCCTCGTAGCACGCCAACGCGGCACGCCGATCGGGCCGCCGGGCGCGTTTCTCTGAGGCGGTGAATTTGACCATGGACGCTCTCCCGATTCCCAGCATAGCCCCGCAATACCCGCGCGACAAGCCGTTCGGAAGCTGCGGATCGCCCCGGGTCGGAATGCCACGAACTACCGGCGTATTGCACGCCAAATTCGGAACTTTGATACACAGGCGCCGTTCAGAATAGCAACAGCATGCAGCGGACCCGATCTTTGCTCTATGCTGGAAGGACGGCTCTGGGCATCGGCGTTTTCCGATGCATGCGCGGATCGCTGGAGCGGATTCCGGTCACGGGCTCCAGCCCCGCGAACAAGGCCAGTCCCCTGGACTCGAAGGAGGTGATCGCATGGACGTGATGAGCAATTTCGCCGCCCGCTATGAGCGCACGCGCGAGGAAGTCCTGTCGCTCGAGGCGTACCTTGATCTGTGCAAGCGCGACCCGATGGCCTACGCCAGCGCCGCCGAACGCATGCTCAAGGCCATCGGCGACCCGCAAATGGTCGATACCCGCAACGACCCCCGGCTCTCTCGCATCTTCGCCAACAAGGTCATCAAGATCTACCCGGCGTTCAAGGAGTTCTACGGCATGGAGGACGCCATCGAACAGGTGGTGTCCTACTTCCGCCACGCGGCCCAGGGACTGGAGGAGAAGAAGCAGATCCT
>CAZFOT010000198.1:0-6446 GCA_964520365.1 uncultured Hydrogenophaga sp. | reverse complement strand
CGAGTTCGCGCAGAAGAACCCCAACACCTGCCGCGCGGTGATCGCCGCCATCCTGGAGGCCAGCAAGTGGATCGACGCCGGCCTGCAGAACAAGCTCAAGATGGCCGAGACCGTGGCCGACCGCGCCTACGTGAACACCAGCGTGGACGTGATCAACCAGCGCATCCTGGGGCGCTACCAGAATGGGCTGGGTGGCGGCCTGGGCAAGACCTGGGACGACCCCAACCACATGAAGTTCTACAACGACGGCCACGTGAACTTCCCCTACCTGTCCGACGGCATGTGGTTCCTCACGCAGCACAAGCGCTGGGGCCTGATCAAGGACCACCCCGACTACCTGGCCGTGGCCAAGGCGGTCAACCGGATCGACGTTTTCAAGGAAGCTGCGTCCGCCAGCAAGACCTCGCTGCCCAAGTCGGAACTGCGCAGCGCCAAATTCATCGACGGCGTGGTGTGGGACGGCAAGGACCCGGCCCGCTATGCCGACGGTTTCAAGATCAAGGCCTGAGGGAGAACGCCATGGTCAGCGCCGTTTTTCACACTCCGCTGGAGGGCATCGCGTCCCCGAAGGCGTCTTCCAGCAGCGCCGCCGCGGCGGTGGCGCATCCTGCCCCGGTCAACACCATGACCGCCAACACCCAGCCACCCTCGCCCGCCGCCGCGGCCTCCAGCCTGCCGAGCCAACGCGGCTGGGACTTCAGCGTGCTGTGGACCGCCGTGCTGCCGCCCATCCTGGGCCTGGCGTTCCTGGTGATCGTCTGGTCGCTGGTGGCCGGCACCGGCGGCAGCGGCATTCCCACGCCGCAGGACACCTGGACGCAGGCGGTCGAGGTGTTCTCCGACCCGTTCTACAAGGCAGGCCCGAACGACCAGGGCGTGGGCTGGAACGTGCTCATGTCGCTGCAGCGCGTGGGCATCGGCTTCGGTCTCGCGGCGCTGGTGGGCATCCCGGCCGGCTTCGCCATCGGCCGCTTCGAGTTCCTGAGTCGCATGTTCAACCCGCTGATCAGCCTGCTGCGCCCGGTCTCGCCGCTGGCCTGGCTGCCGATCGGCCTGCTGGTGTTCAAGGGCGCCAACCCGGCCGCCATCTGGACCATCTTCATCTGCTCGATCTGGCCCATGATCATCAACACCGCGGTGGGCGTGCAGCGCGTGCCGCAGGACTACATGAACGTGGCGCGCGTGCTCAACCTGAGCGAATGGAAGATCTTCACCCGGATCCTGTTCCCCGCCGTGCTGCCCTACCTGCTCACCGGCGTGCGCCTGGCGGTGGGCACGGCCTGGCTGGTGATCGTGGCCGCCGAGATGCTGACCGGCGGCGTGGGCATCGGCTTCTGGATCTGGGACGAGTGGAACAACCTCAACGTGGCCAGCATCATCATCGCGATCTTCGTGATCGGCATCGTGGGCCTGGTGCTCGAATTCGGCCTCATCAAGCTGGCCACCCTGTTCACGTTCGAAGAGGTGAAGGCATGAACACGAAGTACATCGAGATCCAGGGCGTCGAACAGACCTTCAAGACCAGGAAGGGCAGCTTCCCCGCGCTGCGCCAGATCGACCTGGCCATGGCCAAGGGCGAGTTCGTCACGCTGATCGGCCACTCGGGCTGCGGCAAGTCCACGCTGCTCAACCTGATCGCGGGCCTAACCACCCCCACCAATGGAGTGCTGCTGTGCGCCGACAGGGAAATCGCCGGCCCCGGCCCCGAGCGCGCCGTGGTGTTCCAGAACCACTCGCTGCTGCCCTGGCTGACCTGCTTCGAGAACATCCACCTCGCGGTGGAGCGCGTGTTCGGCGGCAGCGAAAGCAAGGCGCAGCTCCGGGCGCGCACCGAAGCCGCGCTCGCGCTGGTGGGCCTGACGCCCGCCGCGCAGAAACGCCCCGGTGAAATCTCCGGCGGCATGAAGCAGCGCGTGGGCATTGCGCGCGCGCTGTCGATGGAGCCCAAGGTGCTGCTGATGGACGAACCCTTCGGCGCGCTCGATGCCCTGACCCGCGCCAAGCTGCAGGACGAGTTGCTGGAAATCGTCGCCGCCACCCATGCCACGGTGGTGATGGTCACGCACGACGTGGACGAGGCCGTGCTGCTGTCGGACCGGATCGTGATGCTGACCAATGGCCCGGCCGCCACCATCGGCGAGGTGCTGGCGGTGGAGCTGCCGCGACCGCGCAACCGCGTCGCGCTGGCCGACGATCCGAGGTACCAGCACTGCCGCAAGGCCGTGATCGACTTCCTCTACACGCGCCAGGCGCACGTGGAGAAAGTGGCCTGATCGTCCCCGCCGGTCCGGCGCTTCCCGACCCAAACAGGGGCATGGCGCAGGACATGCCTCTTTTGCATGCCCGCTTCTTCGCGATGGTGCCCGGACACCGTCACAACGGTGGTGCGGAACAGGGCGTTTTCACTCTGAAAACGCCCTCGAACCGGGCATGGAATTTGCTGCTCATCGCGCAAGGCTAACGAAGGCCTTGTCTGCTGCAACGGACGATCCTCCAGCATCGTCCGGCGCACCCCATGCACCGCGCCTGCCGCCTGGCCAGGTGCCGCGTTCGTTGCATGGCGCCCATCCCCACCCTTTCTCATTCAAAGGTACACGCCATGGCGGGTTTCCGCTCGTTCCTGAAAGCCGGCCACAGCCCCACGCTGCTGGCCTCCTTCATCTACTTCACCTATTGCTGCGGCGTGTGGGTCACCAACGGGGCCATGGCGCCGTTCATCCAGGAGTCGCTGCAACTCACGCCGGCGCAACTGGGCGTGATGCTGTCGGTGCCCATCTTCGCGGGCGCGGTCATGCGCTTTCCGCTCGGCGTGCTGGCGCAGTACATCGGCCGCAAGAACGCCACGCTGGTGGAGATGAGCGGCATCGCGCTGGCGCTGATGTACGGCTACTTCTACGTCGAGACCTTCCACCACCTGATCGCCATGGGCGTGCTGCTCGGCATCGCCGGCGCGAGCTTCGGCGTGGCGCTTTCGCTTGGCTCGGGCTCGTTCCCGGCGCGCTACAAGGGCCTGGCCATGGGGCTGGTGGGCGCGGGCAACGTGGGCACGTCGCTGTCGGCCCTGCTGGCGCCGCAGCTGGCGCAGGCCTATGGATGGAAGACGGTGTACGGCATCGCCGCGCTGGGCCTGCTGCTGCCGGTGCTGGTGATGATCTTCATCGCCAGGGAACCCGACGACGTGGACAGGCATTCGAACTTCCGCGACCACATTGCCTGCCTGTTCGAGAAAGACGGCTGGGCCTTCAGCGTCATCTATGCGGTCACCTTCGGCGGCTTCATCGGCCTGACCACCTTCCTGCCCAGCTACTACCACGACCAGTTCGGCGTGAGCAAGGTGCAGGCGGGCCAGCTCACCATGCTCGCGGCCTTCATGGGCGCGGCGCTGCGCATCTTCGGTGGCTGGATCTCCGACCACTGGGGCGGCATCAACACGCTCACCGCCGTGCTGCTGGTCATCGGCGTCTCGCTCATGGCCTGCGGCCTGGCCGGCGGCTCGCTCGTGCTCACCACCCTGCTGCTCATGCTGTGCTTCGCCGCGCTCGGCGCGGGCAACGGCGCCCTGTTCCAGCTGGTGCCGCTGCGCTGGCCCACCACCACCGCCGTGGCCGGCTCCATGATCGGCGAGATCGGCGCCCTCGGCGGCGGCCTGGTGCCCAACGCCATGGGCCTGTCCAAACAATACGCCGGCACCTATTTCTGGGGCTTCGCGCTGTTCTCCGTGCTGTCGCTGCTGGTGCTGCTGATGATGCGCTCGATGCAGTTGCGCTGGACACGGACCTGGGCAGAGAAAGGTGGGCGCGCGCGCGGCGCGTGAAACAGAGGGCGGCTCGGCCCGGCCACTACCTCACCATGCAGGGACGCTTGCCGTCGAAGGTCCAGTCGGGGATGAGGTATTGCATGGCCGCCGCGTCGTTGCGCGCGCCCAGGCCATGCTGCCGGTACAGCGCGTGCGCGCGCTCCACCGCGGCCATGTCGAGTTCGACACCCAGGCCGGGTGTCTTCGGCACCTGCACGTGCCCACCGACGATCTTCAGCGGATCGACGGTGAGCGGCTGGCCGTCCTGCCAGATCCAGTGGGTGTCGATGGCGGTGACCCTGCCGGGTGCGGCGGCGGCCACGTGGGTGAACATGGCCAGCGACACGTCGAAGTGGTTGTTGGAATGCGAGCCCCAGGTCAGGCCCCAGTCGCGGCAGGTCTGCGCCACGCGCACCGAACCGGCCATGGTCCAGAAATGCGGGTCGGCCAGCGGGATGTCCACGCTCTGCAGCGACAGCGCGTGCACCAGCTGGCGCCAGTCGGTGGCCACCATGTTGGTGGCGGTGGGCAGGCCGGTGGCGCGGCGGAACTCGGCCATCACCTCGCGCGAGGAAAAACCGTCTTCGGCGCCGCACGGGTCCTCGGCATAGGCCAGCACACCGCGCATGTCGCGCATCAGGCGAATCGCATCCTCGAGCAGCCAGCCCCCGTTCGGGTCCAGCGTGACGCGCGCCCGGGGGAAGCGCTGGTGCAGCGCGGTCACGGCTTCGATCTCCTCCTCGCCGCGCAGCACGCCGCCCTTGAGCTTGAAGTCGTTGAAGCCGTAGCGCTCCTGCGCGGCCTCGGCCAGGCGCACCACGGCCTCGGGCGTCATCGCCACCTCGTGCCTCAGCCGGCACCAGGCATCGGCTCCGGCGGGCTCGCCGTCGGCTGATGCGTAGGGCAGATCGGTGCGCCGGCGGTCGCCGACGAAGAAGAGGTAGCCCAGCATCTCCACCGCGTCGCGCTGCTGCCCTTCGCCCAGCAGCGCCGCCACCGGCAGTTCCAGGTGCTGGCCCAGCAGGTCGAGCATGGCCGATTCGATGGCCGTGGCCGCGTGCACCGTGGCGCGCAGGTCGAAGGTCTGCGCGCCACGGCCGCCGGCGTCGCGATGGCCGAACTGGCGCTGGACCGCCTGCAGCACCGCCTGCACGTTGCCCACCGGCTGGCCCACCACCAGGTCGCGCGCGTCGTCCAGCGTCTGGCGGATGTGCTCACCGCCGGGCACTTCGCCCACCCCGGTTCGCCCGGCACTGTCGGTCAGCAGCAGCAGGTTGCGGGTGAAGAATGGCGCGTGCGCGCCACTCAGGTTCATCAGCATGCTGTCGCGGCCGGCCACGGGAATGGCGCGCAGCGACCGCACGACGGGGGTGTTCTTCATGGTGGGGAACTCAATCGGTCAATCGGTCAATCGGTCAATCGGTCAATCGGTCAATCGGCGGTGATGTTGCGGGATTCGATCAGCGATTTCCAGCGCTGGAACTCGCGCTGCTGGAAGGCGGTGAACTGCTCGGGCGTGTTGGCCACGATCTCGAAGCCCTGCTCGATCAGGCGCGGCTTGACCTGGGGGTCGTTGATGGCGGCCACCAGGGCTTCGTTGATGCGCTTCTTCACCTCTGCGCTCAGCCCCTTGGGAGCGGCCACGGCCTGCCAGGAGTACACGTCGGCATCCTTCACGCCGGCCTCGCTCAGCGTGGGCACGTCGGGCATCAGGGTGGAACGCTTGTCGCCCGTCACCGCCAACGCGCGCAGCTTGCCGGTCTGGACGTGCTGCACGATGGCGTTGATGTTCTGGAACGACGCCTGCACCTGGTTGCCCAGCAGGTCGTTGACCGCCGGCGCGCCGCCACGGTAGGGAACGTGCACGCCCTGGGTGCCGGTCTGCTGCCAGAACAGTTCGGCCGTGAGGTGGTCGGACGAGCCGTTGCCCGACGAGGCGAACGCGATCTTGCCGGGATTGGCCTTGAGGTCGGCGATCAGGTCCGCCACGCTCTTGTTCGCGGACACGGCGGGCACCACCAGCACGTTGGGCGCCTGCACCGCCACGGTGAGGTAGTCGAAGTCCTTCAGAGCGTCGTACGGCACGTTCTTGAGCAGGTGGGGCGCGATCACATAGGGGCCGAGCGACGCCACCAGCAGGGTGTGGCCGTCGGCCGGCGAACGGGCCACGTGCGCCGCGCCGATGGTGCCGGTGGCGCCGGCCCGGTTCTCCACCACGAAGGTCTGGCCGCCCTTGGCCTGCAGGGCGTTGGCCAGCGTGCGGGCGATGGTGTCGGTGGAGCCGCCGGGCGGGAACGGCACCACCACGTTGACCGTCTTGTCGGGCCATGCAAGGGCGGAAGTGGCGATGCCCAGGGTGAGGGCAAGGAAGGTGATGAGTCGTTTCATGGATGTCTCCTTCATGGGTGAACGGCTGAGTTCGTTGTGGTGATCCGCATGGTTTGGCTTCAAAATGGTAGCGGTTCCATTTTAATGGTAGCGGTTTCATTCTCAAATCACAAGCCGATCGATTCAGGGGTAACCCGCACCTGGACAAACGGTTCTCGGCCGCGGCCCTCACCCCAGCCCTCTCCCGCAAGCGGGAGAGGGAGCAAAACCGCAACGCGTGTGTGGAACTCCAAAGCCAGGGGCAGCAAGGGTCCGGCTCCGC